>JAQGOF010000252.1 GCA_028293745.1 Gammaproteobacteria bacterium
AGACAACGCCCCTTGGTACGCCGTCCCCGCCGACGACAAACGCAACGCACGGCTGATCGTTTCGCAGATCATTGTGGACACGCTTGCGGGACTCAAGAGGACATACCCCAAGCCTGACGCTAAGCGCCGGATGGAACTACAACAGATCCGTGCTCGACTCGAGAAGGAGGATGCCGGCAACCAAACGTAGCGCGTCGGCGCCGAGCGATGGAGCCCGCTATCCGCCTAGACGAACGAGAGCTGCAGTTGCGGCGCCAACTGGCCGCCCAGGTACCGCCAGACATCCAGCCCGATTCCGTGGCCGGCCCACGGGGAGAAGCCGTGCGCCACCCCCGAGAAAGTCACCTTCGCGGCCTCGCGAGTGACCTTGTTCTGAATTGTGACATGCGGACGAAATGGCTGCCGATCCTGTCGGGTCAATCCGTGCCCCAGCACTTCGGTCAGCCGCACGTGAAGGTCCGACAGCTCGCGCCCGGCAACTTCTATCGCAACACCATGCCCAATGAGAATGGGCCGGACAAATTCCAGTGGAATGGATCCAACAGCCAGACCGGTACCCGCCGCCGGCAATCTCGAGACCTGCTCATCGGTCAGGGCGTAGAAGAGCGTAAGGTGCGCCGGCAGAGAGTTGATATCTGGCGGAAAATATCGTGTCCGCAACACGTCCAGCCGCGCAAAACTAACTTCGTCCATCCTGAGCGTTACAACGAACGTATCGTCGCGGATCATGCATCGGTCGATGTGACTACCATTTACCGCTACGAGCTCAGGTTCAGCCGATCTTCCGGATCGCGCTCAATAAAAACGCCGCCGGAAGCACCGCGCGAGGGGGTCACGAGCTGAAACCGGCGGCGATCGTACCGGATGAGGGGGTCACCCGATGTCTCATAGGTTGCAATTGGTATGCCAGCTTCGAAATCCCCGCTTTCGCCATGGCGAACCAGCCCTGACGCATTGAACGGCCATTCGAGGCGCCCACAGACTAACTGCGCATGCACTCCTATGGCCCGGGCGCTTCATTCATGCACATTGAGTGTGCAAACTGTCACGTCGTGCCCGCCGCAACACCCAGCCGATAATGTTCAGAGCGACCGCGGCCCAACACATTGAAACGAAGATGCTGGGTGCGGACGTGCGCCTCGTGAAAAACACCCATGCCAACAGCCCGTGCCCACGGGGCCTGCCGCATATCGCTAGTCGCGGCATTCATGTGCCGGGTTCTTCTATCATCGCCGGCACCCCGGGATAGCATTCGTAAACGGGGCCCAGCGCCGCTTTCAATGGCCCGAGCCAACGCTCGTAGTGCCGCCAATGGTCGACACCCTCCTGGAAAATGGGTCGCCGAACCTGCTCCGAGCTCGCCGTGCGCACCGCGCGGTCGTTTTCGTAGAAGCGCAGGCACTGATCTTCGAAGGGCAGACCGCAAAACGCCAATAGCCGCCGGACTTCGCCCTCCGTGTCCTCGATCACGCGTTCATAGAACACGCGGTGTACGCGTCCCGGCAGCACCGCGTCGAAGTGAGCCATGAGCTCGACGTAATCGCGGTAGTAGCGGCCGATGTCACCGAGCTCATAGGAAAAGTTCTGGCCGCGGGCGAAATGCTGTTTGAAGCCCGAGAAGCAGCAGCCGAGCGGGTGCCGGCGAGCGTCGATGATCTTGCAGTTCGGCAGGATGAGGTGGATGAGTCCGACGTGAAGGCAGTTGTTGGGCATCTTGTCGATAAAGAACGGGGCATCACTCTTGCGCTGGATGCGTGTGTCGGTAAGGTACCGCTCGCCAAGATCGCGTAATTCAGCGTGCGTCAGATCGGATATCGCCTCCGGGTAAGGCAGCTTTGCATGCCTTGCCGCGGTCCGAGCGGCGAGCTCGCGAGCGATGCCTGGAATCTGCGGCAACTCCATCGTGCCCTCGACGAGCGAGTGGCTGGCGAGGATTTGCTCCAGCAATGTGGATCCAGCGCGCGGCAGTCCCAGAATGAAGATCGGATCCGGCGCCCGTGCGCCCGCACCAGTACGCTTCGCGAAAAAATCCGGCGTAAAAAGCTCCTTCGCGCGCCGCACATACGCCGTGTTCTCGTCCGCGTCGTACGGATGTTGCTCGCGCCGGATCGCGTTGCCGGCGGCATAGTGCGCGAAGGACTCCTCGTAGGAAGCCGCGTCCTCGAGCGCTTTGCCGAGCGCGAACTCGAAGTGCAGGCGATCGTCGGCTGTCAAGTCATCCCGCCCGAGTGCTACCTGCATGCTCGCAACGTCCGCATCCGTGAAACGGAAGGTCTTGAGGTTCGCAAGGCTCCAGTAAACCTCCCCGAGCGTCGGCTGGATGACGAGTGCTTCGCGGTAAGCGGCGATGCTGTCGCCCTGTCGGCGAGCAGTCTTGAGCGCATGGCCGTAGCTCATCCAGATTTTTGCCTGCCCCGGGTATTCCTTGAGGACGGCCTCGTAAATGTCGAGCGACTCCGAATGATCGCCCAAGCTCGCGAGCACGGCCGCCTTCAGATTCCGATAGCTCGGATTTTGCCGGTCCGACGCGACGAGGCTCTCAACATGCGGTAGTGCCTCAGCGAATTTCGCCTGACGGTACAGGACCAACGCGTAGTTGAAGCGCGCCGGCGCGAAGCTCGGCGCGAGTTCCAGGCAGCGAGACAACAGTATTTCCGCATCGGGATACCGGCGCAGTCGGGCCGCCACCTCGGCCAGCATCCGCAGGGCCGCTATATCGCTGGGACACTGTTTGAGATGGGCGCGCAGGAGCGCTTCGGCCTTCGGGAGCTCGTTCTCGACCAGGGCGGCAGCGGGTTCCAGTAGCCGCGGATCTTTTGTGGCCGCCTTGAGATACAGAGCGCGTGCGCGTTCGGCATCCTGCGCCTTCCCCACCATATCGAGATGGTCTGCGAGCAGGCGCCAGGCGTCCGGAAGATCTGGTTTCAACTGGACCGCGCGCCGGAGCGCCGCAACCGCGTCCGCGCCGCGACCTGCTTCGCCACGCGCGATTCCGAGCTCCAGAAATACGGCCGCGGCGTGGGGTTGCTCTCGAGCCAGCGGCTCGAGCACCGCGAGTGCTGCTCCAGTCTGGCCCGACCGCCGGCGCGCTGCGCCTAAAATCAGCCGCGCTTGCGGGTGGCCCGGAGCGGCCTTCAACACCTCCCGTGCTTGCTCGGCGGCGCGCCCGAGATCCATTTCAAGAAGCCGCACCCCGTGGGCAAGTGCGACATCGAGCGTACCCAGCGCTTCCGGAACGCTTTCCGACGACACGCCATTTGCTGGAACGCCATTCGCGATTGCAGATTCCGAACCCCGGACGCCCCGATCGGCCATTGCGCCACCTGTTGGATTTGCCCTAGCTTCCCCGAGTCAGCCGGTAAATCAGCAGGGCCGCCCGCTTGGCTTGCATCGGGAAAGCTCTGAGATCAACGGTCTCAGCGTTCGTGTGCATGCCGTCCCCCACGGCCCCCAGCCCCGAGATTGTATCAACGTATGGAGCGACGAACGCCGAGTCCCCGGCGCCACGCCGCATCGGGTCGAGCGCCCGCACGCGGCCGAAGCCGAGCGCCTCGCTGGCCTCGCTGTAGCGCTCCAACAGTGCTGTATTGCCGGCCGTCGGCGCCATGGGCGGATAGCCATCCTCGAACGTGATCTCAGACTTTGTACCGGGCAGGCTCGCAGCGACGATGGCCTGCATCCGCTCTTTGACGCGAGTCACCTGCTCGGGCCGCAGCGCGCGGATATCCCCGAGCGCCTGCGCCTTAGACGGCACTATATTGTCCTTGCCGTCCGCCGACGCGCCGCCCGCGGGATCGACCTGAATGCCCGCACCGCCGACTGCGAGCCCGACGCTAAAGGTCATGTCAGGCTCGCGTAGCTCGTCGTGGAACCGATTCAGGATTCGACTCAGCTCAAAAATCGAGCCATCGCCGACGTCCTGCGTGAAGATGGCGCCCGAGTGCGCAGAATGCGCGTTAACCAATACTGTCCAACTCGACGCACCCCGCCGTGCCGTCGATACAAAGTCCTGGCCGTCGACCCGTATGCCTGCTTCGAAGCAAAGCGTCGCATCGGCGTGCTTCCCGGCGTCAATGAACTCCGCCCTGGCTGTTTCCACGGGCGCGCCCGGATGTTCCTCGTCGGCAGTGATGAATGCAGTGATCCGGGCGCCCTCGAGCCCGCCGACCGCCTTGAGAGCCTTGAGTGCCGAGAGCATGACGACCACACCGCCTTTGTCGTCCACTACACCTGGCCCGACCGCTGTGTCGCCGTGCCGGACGAATTGCTGGAATGAACTGGAAGGCTCAAACACCGTGTCCATGTGGCCTATCAGCAGTACGCGCTTGCCCCGCCGCCCGTCCTGTTCGGCCACGAGGTGCGGCGCGCGCCCGACACTATCCATGGAAACCCAGCGCGTCCTAAAGCCCAGTGCTCGAAATTCCGCTTCGAACACTTTACCGACTTCGTGCACGCCAGGTCGATTAAAGGTGCCGGAATTCATTCCGACGATCCGCTCCAGAAACTCCACCGCCGTGCTTGCCTCTGAATCGACGGCGCGAGCTATTGACTGCGGGGGACGGCCCCCGTCCGCAGCCCCCGCGCTCGCGACGGCAATGCCCAGGCAGCCTATCCAAACCCGCAACCCGACCCTCAACATTCGCATATAAACACCGAGTCCTCGTTGTCGTTTCGGGCAATACGCCTCAGAACTTTTGTCCGAACCGGATCCCCACGACGCGTGGCTGCGTCGGCACAATGTAAGTCGCGATCGGTCCGCAGCTGCTGCATTGCGAATACCGGAATATCTCGCCTCGCTTGTCGAACATGTTGGTAACGAACAGGTCCATCGTGAAGTTATCCTTATCCGCACCCAACGAGAGATCCACCGTTGCATAGCCCGGTTGCACGCCCAAGGCGGTCCGCTGCACGGTGCGCAGGTCGGTCCATTCCGAGGACTGATACAGCGCCGCCGCCAGGACGTGCCCTTCAGCGGTGCCCAGCGGAAACGCGTAGCGCGCCGTGACATTTGCCTTCACCTTGGACGTGCTGGGGAGCTGTTGCCCCTTCGGCGCCAGGGGGGCAAAGGTCGATCCGTCAGGTTTCGTGCACGGGTTGCTCGTCATCGGGCTGCCATCCGCGTTCAACCGTCCGCAGTAGTTGTCCTTCAGCTTGGGGTCCATCAGCGTGAGCCCACCGGTCAGCAGCAGCCTCGACGTCGCTGACCAGCTGAGGTCCGATTCGATGCCCCAGACCTCAGCGGACCCGGCATTGGCAATGCGTGTCAGGTTGTTGGTGCCTCGGAAACCGAACTGAAAGTCTTTCCAATCTTCATGAAAGATGGCGGCATTGAGGCGAAAGGCACTCGCGAACGTCAGTTTCCATCCGAGCTCGACATTGGTCAGAAAGTCCGCCTGGTAAGGCGGGAGGTTGCCGGCACGATTGATGCCACCGGGCCGGAAGCCGGTCGACCACGTTGCGTAGACCAGCTTCGAGTCATCGAGCCTGTAGTTGATGTTGACCTTGTGAGTGTTGCCCGTACCCTCGGATCTCTTGTCGAACGACAGGCACGGGCCGCCGTAAATACCGACCGGGCTGATACAGCCGTTTTCCCCGACGGAGCCGGCGATTGGATTGCCAGCGGCCAGGCCGGTGAAACCGGCGAGCGTGTTGTCGTACTTGAATTGACGGAAGCCACCCGTGACCGTCAGGTTCGGCAGAATGTCGTAACTCAACTCGGCGAAGGCCGCGTAGTCGCGATCGACCCGCATCTGCTCCGTGAGCCACCAGGTGTCCGGCCAGCCCTTGATGGAGTAGAGCGGATCGAGACCCGGGATCACATAACGCCGCTCGATCTGATGCTGCTGGCGCTGATAGAACGCTCCAGCGACCGCACGCAAGGGGTACTGCTTCGGCGTGGCGACCCTCAGCTCCTGGCTCACCTTTTCGAATCTGTCCTTGCCGAGGATCTCCTGCGACGGATCGATCTGCGCGTTGTTCGGGCCGACCCACAGCTGCGCGTAGCTGGCATAGGCCTGGTATGCAAGGGTGTAGTCGGAATAATCGGACTGGGTATTGTTCTGGCGCTTCAGAAATGCGCCCGTGTAGGTGAGGTCGAAGTCGGACACCTTGCCCTCGATGGTGAGCGCGGCATCGACGAAATGATCGTCCGTGCTATCCGGATGGAAGCGCTTCACCTGCAGGTCGCCGACGGCGGGATCGAAGCCGAAGACACCCGAGGTCTTCGTTTGCTGTGCCATCAGCACGGGAGTGACCGTCCAACTGTCATTGAGGTCCATTTTGAGCGCGGCACGCCCACCGTAGACATCGACGTTGTTGTAGTGCTGCTTCGCGGTGCTCGAGTTGTTGATTGTCCCACCGACCGCATACGTGCGCGTTGCCGCCACATTGTCGATGAATCCGGACGTGTGCTCGCCCCAGCCTACGAGTCGAACCGCGGCCCGCTCTGCCAATGGCACGTTGACAAAGCCCTCGAAGGTGCCTCCGGGCCCGCCGTTCGCAATGTAGTTGCCCTGGACATCGTAGGCAGCGCTGAACGCGGCCGGGTCCGGCTTGTTCGTAATGATGCGCACGGTACCTGACTCGGAGCTCGCTCCATACAGTGTGCCTTGTGGTCCGGCGAGCGCCTCGATACGAGCGATGTCGTAGAGGTGCAGATCGAGCGCGCCTTGAATCGTCGTAATCGGCTGATCGTCGAGATAGGTACCCACGGTCGGCTGAGGTCCCGAGTGGTTGGGATCGTGGTCGGAGGAGATACCGCGAATCAACACACGCGCGTAGCCAGGACCCGCAGTCTGAAAGGACACACTCGGCAGGAACTTGGCGTAGTCGGCGAAATTCTGGATGTGGAGCGCCTCGATGCGCTCATTTGTGATGGCCTGGACAGCGAGCGGGACTGATTGCAGCGTCTCCTCGCGCCGGGTCGCGGTGACTGTGATTTCTTCCAGCGTCGTGCCGGGCGGCGGCGCCTGCTGCGCGAAGACCACGGACGCGGATGTCACCAGCGGCAACCCGACCCACGCTTTACGGCGCCGGGCGGATTTCATCTTGGATTTACGCGACATGTTCAGCTCCCCAGTATTTCTAATATTCCGGCCGATGCGCCCATGGCAGCCTGGGCACGAAACGACGCGGTCCCCCAGCCGCGGCGTAACGTGCTGCATCATGGGGGGCTGTAGCTGTCAAGAAGCTGTCAGGAGAAGGGAAACTGGCAAGAGCGCCGCTCAGGTGCGCGCGGCCTCAGGGCACCAAGGGCCGCCTGTCTTTACCAAACACGACACGCACACGCAGACCCCGGTTGTTGGCGCCAGTGCCCATTTTGATCTCGACATTCAAAGTCGCGGCCAGGGATTGGACGATCGCCAGCCCTAACCCGCTGCCTACGCGGTTCTGATCGCGGCTCAGCCGATAAAAGCGCGTGAAAACCTTCTCGTGCTCGTCCGCGGGGATCCCAGGACCGTCATCTTCCACATCAACGATTTGCCGGCCATTGTCCTCAAAGAGCCTGATGACGACGCTGCCGCCGGCGTTGTTGTAGCGAATCGCATTGTCGATGAGATTGGCAAACATCTCGCTGATCATGATGGGGTTGATTTGGGTCGGGAAGGGCCGCGCCTCTGCCTCGAAATGCAGGTCGATCGAAGCCTCCAG
This sequence comes from Gammaproteobacteria bacterium, assembly GCA_028293745.1. Taxonomy (GTDB): domain Bacteria; phylum Pseudomonadota; class Gammaproteobacteria; order Steroidobacterales; family Steroidobacteraceae; genus 13-2-20CM-66-19. The sequence continues at coordinate 7,651 of JAQGOF010000252.1, forward strand.
CGCTTGCGCCGCATGCTTCGCAGCGGTTTCCTGGATGACCTCACGCAGGTCGGTCGTCCCCAGCTCACTCTCGAGCGACTGGCGGCCGTCGGCCCGCGCCAGCTTCAGCAGTTGAATGAGCAGGCGCTGCAGCCGATCGGCTGCTTCCTGGATGTCCTTGAGGGAGGAGTAGGCTGCGTGGTGCACCGGAATGAGGTCGCCCAAAACCGAGATATGCGTGCTCAGGATGGTGAGTGGTGTGCGCATCTGGTGCGAAGCATCGGCCGTGAAGCGGCTCATCGCTTCCTGCAGGCGTTCGGCCTCGAGAGCGCTCAGCCGCAAGGTCTCGAGCGCCTGCGCCAGGTCGCCGAGCTCGTCAGGGCTCGCGGTCGCGGGGACCGCCTCGGCGAATTCATGGCGGCTCAGGCGGGCCACGGCGCCAATCAGGATCCTCATCGGACGGGCCAGTCGGCGTTGGACATTGACGACCGCAAAAGCGCCAAACGCAATGACGGCGGTCAAGTCCACGCCGGCCACGAGCAGCATCCGAAACGCACCGGCGCGAATGTCCGCTGCATGCTGGTTAGCCTCCACCTGGGCCTGTTGGGCGATGGCGAGTATGGCGTCGAACGGGCCATCGCAGAGGGCCGTCCATGCGTCACTGGTGAGAACCTGTCTGCCCGAGCCGTCGAAGCGGTCCACGATCGCGTTGACTTTGGCCTGCACGCGTTCGGTCTCCCGGCGGGCGATGTCAATGCGCTGCCGCACGCCCGCCGAAACACCGGGCCGCAAAAGAAACTCATCGAGAGTGCCCCATGCAGCGGTGTAGACGGCGCGATTCCCGTGCCAGGTCTCTAGCTGCGTAGCGTCCAGAGGCAAGCTCCTCTCCGCGTTGACGCGCAACGTCGAGCATTGCCGGCCATAGCGATCGCGGATCGTCCAGGCGGTGCGTCGAATCTGCACCATCTCGGCAATCATCGGGTCACCGATCCTCACGGTGTTGCCGATGGCCGCCGAGGCGGTATTGAGCGTGTCGACGAGCTCGTTAACGGCCTCCCGCCAGGCGTCAATGGCATGCAGATTTCGCTCGGCCCGCACGCGCCCTGAAACAGCATCGACAGTGAATTGCTGCGCCTCCATTTTCTGCCACGCCGTTTGAACGGCGGTGGCGTATTGGCGATGCTCCGCAAAATCGGCGACCTGCAGCGCCCCGAGCGCCGTCCTTACCGTCTTGGACGCCGCCTGGCGCGTGGCGCGGACGACCGGTCGTGGGTCATCCTGCGCAATGAGCGCCGTGCTGTTCTTCGAAATCTGGGCGCGAACCGTCACCAGGGCATTGAACAGCGCCTCGTCGGTGTTGGTCAGGCGGGCGATTCGACCCGCCGTTGCGTAGTGGCTCCAGGTGTGGACGGCGAGTATCAGCGCAGCCACCAACAAGCCAGTCATCACAATGGCTAATGAGGCGACCAGGAATTTCGTTATCGACGCTTTGAACATTCCGCCCGCTCATGCTGGCGTTGCGGCATCCGTCAGGATGCCGTAAGCATGTATCCGAGTCCTCGCATCGTCTTGATCGAAGGCCCATCGGGCTCGAGCTTCCGGCGCAGTCGAGCCACATACACCTCAACGGCGTTGGGCGCCACCGCATCGTCATAACTGAAGACTTCAGCCATCAGCTTTTCTTTTGAGACGACGTCGCCAACTTTGGCCGTCAACCTATCCAGCACCGCCCATTCCCGTCGCCGCAGCCGCAGTGGTCGCCCGCAGATTTCAGCCGTGGCCCGGGACCGGTCGATCGTCAGATTACCGATGACGAGAACCGGACAGGGATCGCCATGATCGCGGCGCAGGAGCGCCCGCACGCGCGCGCCCAATTCGCTGGCGTCAAAGGGCTTTAACAGGTAGTCGTCGGCTCCGAGATCGAGGCCCTTGACCCGGTCGGTCACGTGGTCCCGGGCGCTCAATATCAGAACAGGAGTCTTGCAGGCCCGGGCGCGCAGCTTCTTGAGCACGTCAAACCCCGACATGTCAGGCAGGCCGATATCCAGTATGACCAGGCTGCAGGGCTCCGCCTCCGCCAGAAACAAGGCCGTTTCGCCGTCCTTCGCAGTGTCGGCGGCATGGCCGGCGGCTTTGAGAAGCGCAATGATCCCGCGTGATAGCGCAGGGTCATCCTCAACGAGCAGGATCCGAGCCATGAATGTCCACCCTTTGTTGTATACCCGGCAGGTCCGACCTGCGCAGGGCTGGCGCGACAATCCCTGGGCCTGTTGCCATCCATTGAGAGCGAGCGCGGCGGTGAAAACGATAGCACGATGGCCCCCGTCCGGTCTCGCCGTACCGGGCAGCTGGTCAAAGTCTCGCTCTCAACTTCCCGCTCCGAAGTGACCAACGAGGGCGGGTACGGGATATTCGCCGACCTGCAGAACGTTGATTCCCTACCGCTGACGCGGCCCAGCCACGATTTTTCGGAGTCGCTCCGCTCCGTGAACATCTCTGGCGGAAGACATGACAATCCGAGCTTCATCGGCGGTTGTCAACGCCTTCGCGGCCAGTGAGCACGGCTAATCAACTCTTAACAGACATTGCGATGGCCGTCGCGCAATCTTGCCGAGAATAGCCTTCAACGTCGCCGTCGTAGCCATGGCGAACGAGATGGCACGCACGATCTGGGCGCTGACGGCCCCGCTGGAATAGAGCTGTAACACAGGAGGGTACGCCAAAAGGTTTCGCAAGGAATACTCCGTGTGATGGCAAACAGGTCAGACCGCGACCCTAAACCTGCAGCCTCATCTGTCGGTCATCAACACGAGGAAAGCCTTGCCATCGGGAGGCGTCCATATGAAGACCAATGAATAACCTTACCCGGAAAGACTTTCTCAAATTTATGACCGTTGGATTTATGGGGATCTCGCTTCCGGCCGTCCTATGGAACGAAAGCAGGGCCGCACCGGGGCGTGAAGGTTCACGTCCGCGGTTCTTCCAGAACCCGCAGGACTACACAACTCTCGAAGCCTTCGTCGATCGCCTCATCCCACCCGATACCAATCCAGATGGCTCGCCTTCGCCTGGCGCGCAGATAGCCGGTGTGGCGGATTACATCGATTTCCTGCTCGGCGCCTTCGGGAATGAGCGTCCTTTCATCTTCGCCGGGGGTCCTTTCAGCGACCGCAATCCCTTCAACGGCGAAGGGTTGACCGACGGCATGGCCAGCCCGCTGGTCTTGACGGACAACCAGCGCCTGGCTTGGCGCATTCGCATTCTCGGCACCGCGGAGGCAGCCGAGCGCGAAAGCGATCGGGCCAAGATCGCCATCATCCGCGCCAACAACAAGATCGCCGGCCAGGGCGATGCGAATGGCGACCTGCCCGGCTTCCGGCAGATCTATACCAACGGCATCGCCGCGCTGCGCGGGCTGAATTTCACCAGCCTTTCCACCGCCCAGAAGGATGCGATCCTGAACGAGCCGAAAATGCCGGCAGCGCTGGCGACTCTTGTGCCGTTGGCGTACGCGCATTCGGTCGAAGGCATGTACGGCAATCCCGAATATGGCGGCAACCAGCCATCCAACAGAGACAAGCCGGCGACGGGAGCCGACGGTAGCAACCGTCCGATCGGCTGGCAAAACGTCAATTTCGAGGGTGACCGGCAGCCGCTTGGTTACACCGTGTTCGATTCGGCGACCGGTACCTATGTCGAGGATGCGAACCATCCCGTCTCGACGCCGAATCCCAACGACCCGGCCCTGAGTGGGGCCGCCAGCGCTCAGTCCATGGATGCCCAAACAGCCCTCACCCTCATGATGCGCCACCTCTCACGCCACCACCCCTAACGAGCCGCCAATTCTGAAGGATAAAGTCTCATGGCAAAGAATTTGAAGACGGCCATCATCATCGGCAGCGGCGCGGGCGGCTCCATGGCGGCCCTGGCGCTCGCACAATCGGGACGGTTCGAACGGATCACCGTCCTCGAGAAGGGACCGAACTACTACAAAGGCTTGGGACAGCCGAATTTCAACGACATGACCGTCGCCTTCAGCAACGACGAGATCAAGTTCGGCCAGCGTGCCGGTTCCGGTGCTTCGACCGATAGCCTCGACGACGCGGATGTGCTGCTCGATCCACGCAGCTTTCGCACGAGCACCGCCGTTGCCAGGGAATTCGTCGGCGACGTGCAGAGCCTGCCGCAGTTGGTCGGCGGCGGCCTGACCCATGCCGATTGGAAGGCACGGCGTCTGCGCCCGGCCGATTTCCGGCTGAAGACGCTCGCCGATCAGTTTGGTTATGACATTACCAACTCGACGACCGTCGACTGGCCGATCAGTTACGATGATCTGGAACCGTTCTATGCGCTGGCCGAGCAGATCATCGGCGTGCAGGGGCCGGCGCAGTTGCCCGAGCTGTTCGCGCCCCGACGTAGCAGCCCCTATCCAATGCCGCCAGGCGTGCCGCAGTATCTCGCGCGGGTCGTCACCGTCGGCGCGCAACAGCTCGGGCTGTCGCCCTTTCCGGCGCCGACCGGTATTACGTCCCGCCCCTATCGTGGCCGGCCGGCGTGCAACGATTGCGGCTTCGACGTTGGCTTCGCCTGCCCCATCGGCGCCAAGGGCACGCCCGCCGTCACCGCCCTGCGCGACGCGTTGTTGACCGGGAAAGTGTCGGTAAAGCCCGATTCTCATGTCTTCCGGCTGAATATGGGCAAGGGTGGCCGCGAGGTCGAAAGCGTCGCCTTCCTCGACGAAGATGGCAGTCCTCGCGAGCTGGCGGCGGATATCTTCGTCCTGGCCGCATCGGCGATCGAATCCGCGCGGCTTTGCCTGTTATCGGGTCTTTCCAACACACTCATTGGCGCGAATCTGATGTTTCAACGTGAGACATTCGCGATCGGCATCTTTGCGCAACAGCTGCATGCGCACCGCGGCCGGAGCTCGAGCTTTCAGTTGGACGATTTCGCCGGACCGGCGGAGATCGCCGACTACAAGAATTTCCGCTCCGGCGGCGCGCCGTTGCCGCGCGGCGGCACCACCGAGATCTCCGGCAGCCAACCCCTGATCAGCGAAGGACAGGCCTACCCGTTCGGCGAGGCGCATAAACAGAGCATGCGTCAAAGCCCGCTGCGCGAGCATCTGGCGGTTCTGACGATGGAGGGCGAGGACCTTCCGCAAGCGAGCAACCGCGTGGATCTCGACCCCGGGCTCAGGGACAGTCACGGCTTCCCGGTCGCACGCATCACGTACGCCAGCCATCCCTACGAGCTCAACGCGGCGGCGCATTACCAGCCCATCATGGTAGATGTGCTGAGTACCGCCGGCGCATTGTCGACGGTGCCCGTCATGCCCAACCAAATGTCGCCGATCCCGGCCTCAAGGCACATCATGGGGACGCTCCGCATGGGCAGCGATCCGGCAAGCTCCGTCACCGATGCCAATGGAAAGTTCCACGACGTTGCCAACCTCTACGCGGCCGACGGCAGCGTCTTCCCGACCTCGGGCGGCATGAATCCGTCGCTCACGATCATGGCTCTGGGCTACCGCATCGGGACGCTAGCAGCGCGAACGACATAGAGGAAGGAGCGCGGGGCGAACTAAATCGGAACAGATGAGCGCGGACTGTCCTGTTCCGGCATTACCCGTGCGAGTCAGGGTGAGGTAAGACCGGCGATCCCGGTCCCGGACTATTGCCCGCTACAACCCTCGGCGCACTCGGGCTCTGCGGGTTTGTTCCAAAGAGAATTGATCTCATCGACGAGGACCGGAATCTCACTTTCACCGTATCCAACATGCACCGCGGCGATCCGACCATCCCGCCCGATGACAACCATGTGGGGGATACCGTTCACCCCGTATTGGCGGCCGAATCGCCCGCTCTCGTCGCTCACGAGAGTCAGGTCGATATCCTTGAATGCACGCCTGATCTGCCGGAACTGGTCCGCGCTCTTCTGCCAGTTGACGGCGAATATCGCGATCTTGTCACGCGTGCCCTTCTTCTGGATCGTCGCCAGGACCGGCAACTCCTTGCCGCACGGGCCGCACCACGAAGCCCAGAACGACACGATCACGAGTTTGTTTCCGAGCGCCAGCTTAGCAGATCGCTCCTTCCAACAAATCGCTGGAACGAAACCCCGGCCCGTTGCACGCGCACGAGTCGCTCAACTTGGTCGGTGGCGATGACTCGCAGGAATACCACGAGCCTTTGTTCGTCTAAAACTCAATCTGGTCTGCAGATGGGTGGTCAGCGGAGATTCGGACCCCCGACCCGCTGATTACAAATCGGCATCCCCAGCCGTCAGCTAATGCGTAGAATCCTGATTCGGTGCCATTCCCTTTTAGATTGAAGTCCTTGCTATTAAATAAGGAACCGACTCGCGATGAGAGCAGTCCGAATATACGAATACGGCAGCCCCGAGCAACTGAGGTTCGAAGAGGGTGTACCGGAACCGCAGGTAACCGCGGATACCGTACTGATCGAAGCCGCGGCGGCGAGCGTGAATCCGATCGATTGGAAGATGCGTTCCGGGGCCAGGCAGAAGGACTTCCCGCTGACGCTTCCCGCGATATTGGGCAAAGATGTGAGCGGTATCGTGCGTACGGTGGGTTCGAATGTACACAACTTCAAAGTTGGAGATCGAGTGGTAGCGTTCTCGAATGCGACGTATGCACAGTTAGTTGGAGTCGAGAGTTCGCTGGTGACCCACGTGCCGGATGGTGTGAACCTGATAGACGCCGCGGCGATTCCCTTGATCTCACTTACAGGGGACCAACTGGTCCGTGTTGCGACCAAGGTGAGACAGGGCCAGACAATTTTAGTATCCGGCGCGCTCGGCAGCGTCGGCCGCGCAGCCGTTCATACCGCCAAGAAGCTGGGTGCGCGTATCGTCGCGGGCGTGCGCAGCAAGCAGCTGAGTGAGGCGGCCGCGCTCGAGACGTGGAGTGTCGTCGCCATCGACGATGATGAGGCAATTGCAGGGCTCGGCGCGGTCGACGCAGTAGCTGACACGGTTGGCGGTGATACGGCCATGAAGCTCTTGCGGAAAGTTAGAGACGGAGGCTCATTTGGATACGCGTCGGTACTGCCGGAGGCGGCAAAGGGGCAATACACTGGTGTTGAAATCAAACGCGTTTTCGCGCGTGCCGACCCCTCCAAAGTTCGAGAATTTGCGGATGACATACGCGACGGTAAGTTCAGTCTGCCCATCGCCCGCAGAATGCCTCTGAGAGAGGCCGCCGAAGCGCACCGACTCGGTGAGAAAGGTGGGATTGGAAAGATAATCCTGGAGGCGGGCAATATCTGAGTTAGTGCCGCGCCATTTGCCGAAGGCGCGCCGGCGAATAGGCCGCCCTACCCCGGGCTCGCGCACCAGCACAGCCAGATTTATAGGGGCCGGTTCAGCGCAACGTGCACCGGAATACCCGTTTTCGCAGGTTTCTCGTTCAAATTCAGAAAAACTACGAGAACTATTCGAAAGTCCTGCGGACTAACCGCTGCGTTCCCTTCTGCTCCGGCCTCCCCAAAGAACCGTGAAGAGCACGCTTACGCATACGCTAAAACAAGAGCACCCGGCTTTAGCCGCTGTCCATTACCCTGATACCTCGAGATAGCGCCCGTTTTGCGAGACGGGCCTTCACACTTGCGCTCGAGGCTTCCTCTCGTTCGTCAATAGCAAAGATCATCAAGAAGGATTTGCCCTAAATGAGTCAAAAAGCTGCCCCGCCCATGGGCGAGCAGGTCCTCAATCAGACGTATCAGCCTGCCCAAGGCACCATCCAAGTGCAGCGTGTGGCTTCGCTGATACCGGGATCTGAAATGCGCGCTTCGCGCGAAATGGTTACCGAAAGTTCAACTTGGATAACGCCGCTGCGGGAAGAGATGGGCCGGGTCATCGTCGGTCAAAGGCATCTTCTCGACCGGCTGTTGATCGCACTGCTCACCAACGGTCACGTGCTCCTGGAGGGCGTCCCCGGCCTCGCGAAGACCTTGGCTTTGAAGACTTTGGCCAATTGCATTTCCGTGCGTTTCAAGCGTCTGCAATTTACGCCGGACATGCTGCCCGCCGACATTGTCGGCACCATGATTTATAGCCCTCAGGACGGCGAGTTCCGCACCAAACATGGGCCGATATTCAGCAATCTCATCCTGGCGGACGAGATCAATCGTGCACCTGCAAAGGTCCAAAGTGCGCTCCTGGAGGCCATGCAGGAGCGCCAGGTTACCATCGGCGATGAAACTCACCCATTGCCGACGCCGTTTCTGGTTCTTGCGACGCAGAACCCTCTGGAACAGGAAGGTACCTACCCTCTTCCGGAGGCGCAGATCGATCGGTTCATGATGAAGGTGATCGTCGACTATCCGACGCGGATTGAGGAGCGGGCGATTCTCGATGCGATGGCGACCACCGAGCCAATGATCGTGCCGCGCACGGTAGTTAGCGCCGAACAAGTCGTCGCTGCTCGGCACGTGGTA
>JAQGOF010000004.1 GCA_028293745.1 Gammaproteobacteria bacterium
GATGGCAACCGGGAAAAAATATTGCTAACGTCGCGTAGGGCGACTCGCGTCCCGGAACTTACGTAATATGTGGGAGTTTCGAATGGGCAGCAGTCACGCGCAACAAACCGTGTCCAAGAATGAAGCACAAACCGGCGGCGGAACACCCAAGGGGGATGCTTTTCTATTCTTCCGCAATTTCTTTCGCCATCCGCGGATGCTTGGCTCCATCATCCCCAGCTCGCGCTTCCTCATCAAGCAGCTGCTGCAGCCGATCGACTGGGACAAGGCCCGGGTGATCGTGGAGTATGGCCCGGGCGTGGGTGGCATTACGGCCGAGATTCTGCGCCGCATGCGCCCCGATGCGCGGTTGATCGCGATCGAAATGAACCCGGAGTTCGTGAGCTTCCTGCGCAAGACGCTGGTGGACGAACGCTTCCAGGTGGTAGAGGGCTCGGCCGCGGACGTGCGGGATATCATGCAGAAATCCGGGCATTCCAAGGCTGACTACATCATCTCCGGAGTTCCCCTGGGCTCCATGCCGCAGGCGGTTCGCGAGGCGATTCTGCGCAATACCTGCGAGGCGCTGGCCACCGGCGGCTCGTTCCTGGTGTTTCAATTCACCACCCGCGTGCTACCCGATCTGAACCGTTTCTTCCGGTATGTGCGCCGCAAGTTCGAGCCACTCAACATCCTGCCGGCGCACCTGTTCTTCTGCCAACCCGGTACGGCGTAAGTACCCCCACTTGTACTTTGTAGGATAGGCCGTGCCGCCCAGGTCCGCGCCGGGCAGCCTGGCCGAACGTGGGTCGCGGCTGCTGGCAGCCACGCTCGATGAGCTGATCCTGTTGGCCGTCAGCCTGCCCATGATCATCGGAGCGATGCCGGCCATGGTGGCCCTGGTGGGCGGCGCGGTGGGCGGCGAGGCGGACGTCGAGTCACTCGATACGATGAGTGTCCTGCGAGCCATGGTGGGCGGGCCCGGGACAACTATCACCGTTTTGGCGCTGATTGCCTGGTGCATCATCACGGCCTGGTTGGTCGCCACCAATGGCCAGTCCATCGGCAAACGACTCGTCGGTATCAAGGTTGTGCGCACGGATGGCTCGCGGGCCTCGTTTGCCAGGATTTTTCTGCTGCGGAACGTGGTCAACGGCCTGCCGAATCTGCTTCCCTACGTGGGCTGGCTATACCAACTCATCGATCCGCTGCTGATCTACCAGGAATCCCGTCAGTGTCTGCACGACAGGATCGCGGACACTATCGTCGTCCGCGCGTAGTTGCGTTCCAGCTCAGCTGTCTTTCCGGCTTGGATCCGCTCAGGCTGAAGTCCCGGTCGGAACACTGTGTTCATTTGCCGACGTGTGTTCCTGATCAGCGGTTACTTTCCCGGGTGGCCTAGGTAGAATGAGGGGGAACAGAAGCAACCGCGGAAAATCTGTTCATGGCCGAAACGACTGAATGGGCCTTCCCCGATCGCCTGCAGCCGCGGCAGGAGAATCTGCGCTTCAACCTCGAAGCTGCGCTCCAGTCAGTGGTGCAGGTGCACTCCGAGGTTCCCGACGAGGCCTTCACCGCCTCGGTACTGGGTACCGAGCGGATGGGACACGGCGTGGCCATTGGTTCCGATGGGCTCGTCCTTACAATCGGTTACCTCATCACCGAGGCCGAATCCATCTGGCTTACGACAAATGATGGAGCCGTCGTTCCCGGGCATGCCCTGGCCTACGATCAGGTGACGGGCTTCGGTCTCGTGTTACCCCTTGGACGTCTCGACGTGCCGAGCATGCAGCGCGGGTCGGCGTCGTCCGCGGCAGTGGGCGACAGCGTGACGGTGATCGGTCACGGCGGCCTCGAGCACGCGCTCGATGCCAGGATCATTGCCCGGCGGGAGTTTGCGGGCTACTGGGAGTATCTGCTCGAGGAAGCACTGTTTGCTGCACCTGCCCATCCGCAATGGGGCGGCACCGCGCTCGTGGGCGAGGACGGCAAGCTGCTGGGAGTTGGTTCATTGCTGGTCCAGGAGGCGGCCGGTCCCGACACAGTCGACGCGAACATGTTTGTGCCCATCGACCTGCTCGAGCCGATCCTGGAGGACATGCTCAAATTCGGACGGCCCTCCCGCGCCGCGCGCCCGTGGCTGGGACTTTATGCAACTCCACTGCAGGGCGTGTTGGTGGTTCGCGGCCTCACACAAGGGGGACCCGCGCAGCGGGCCGGTGTCAAGTTGGGCGACGTTCTGCTCGAGGTCGCCGGCGAGCCTGTGTCAGACCTCGCGGAGCTGTTCCGTAAAATCTGGCGCGTGGGGCCGGCGGGTTCGGAAATCGCGATGACCCTCGCCCGCGGACGTAACACATCCCAAGTACGTGTCACGTCCGCCGACCGCGAGGACTTCCTCAAGAAGCCAAGAAGGCACTGAGCCCGCCTGCAGGTCTTCGTGCAGGCGTTGGAGCCCCTGGCTCCCGGCGCGCTTCAGCCGCTCACTTCTGCAGGCTCTGCAACAGCTCGTCCGCGAAATACGCGGCGGGAATCGTGCCCTGCTTCATGAATTCCAGGTGGAACTGCCGTGCCGAGAACTGCTCGCCCAGCTTCTGCTGCACCCGCTTGCGCAGCGCGAGAATCTGGTCTTTCCCGAGCCTGTAGGTGATCGCCTGGGTCGGCCAGCGTGAATAGCGCGTGACTGCCCGGCGCGCGGAGTCGCAACTCGCCCGTTTGTCCGGGTCCTTCAGTACCCGCGGATCTCCACAGGATCCCGGAAGGAAGTCGACCATCTCCGAGAACAACGTAACAGCCTCCTCAAACTGCATACGCCCGGTGTGAATGCCGGTATCGATGCGTACTCGCAAGTCCCGGTACAGCTTGCCGCGAAGCTGGTAAAGACGCTCTTCGGGGCTGTAGAAGCCCTGGGCGGCGGCAGGCTGCGGCTCACTCAGAAGCGCCTCGGAGTACAACGCCCAGCCCTCCGCGGCCATTGAGTCCTGCCACATGGATGAGGAATCCTCCACCGCTCCTGGGGTAATCCAGCGCAGCGCAGAAATGTCATCCTTGTACTGGGTCATGACCTTGTAGTGCCAGTCGTGCCCCGGGAATCCCTCGTGCGCTGCAAGATCGGGCATCGCTGCGCGATTGTGATCGTGACGCAGCACGACCGGATCGTTGCCGGTGGGCGTTACATAGAAGCGTCCCACGCCGGTCCTCTTGAACGGCGGGGCCGGATAGTAGGCGGCTCCGTCGAACCCGGAGCGTAGCGGTGGCGGAGTCACCGTGACATCGAGCTTGTATTCCGTCGGCACATCAAACAGGCCCGTCGCGCGGGCATAGGCTACGAGCCGCTCGCCGGTCTTGCGGTACCACTCAACCATCTCATCATCGTTTCGGGGAGCCGTATGGCTGAGCTGCTCGAATACGGCCCGCACGACACCCGGGCCATCGACCGGCGTTTTCCATTTGTGAGTCTTCGCGAGCTCGCGCGCCAGCGAAATCATTTGCCCGCGCGAGTCCACGACGATGGGCTCCGCTTCGACGAACAGCTCGCCGGCGGTCGTGTCGAGGCGCAGGTTGTTATGTAGCGCCCAGTCATACTCCGCCTGCCCGAGTGCGAACCGGTCGGCGCGGTATTCTTCCTTGAGAGCGGATGCGTCCTTCCCATCGGGATTGTCGAAGAATGTTCCGGCGACGAACGTGCGCAAATGTCCATAGGCCGCCGCGGCATCATCGCCGGCCGTGCGCAGCTCGGCGAGCAATGCGTCCCGGTGTGCCGAGGCGATGTCAGTTTCCGCGAGCGCCGGCAGCGTCTTTGAAAAGTATTCGGCGTCCGCAACGGGCGCCTGCACGCCATAGTCCCGCAACACGCGCCAGTCCGGTGTGTTCCTGGCAGCGACACCGGCGGCAAGCTGTTTCTCCGCCACGGCAAGATAGGCCGGTATCGCGCGGGTACGCGCAATGACTGCCTGCCATTCAGCCTCGGTACCGTAAGTGGCAGCACCGGTGGGCGTCATACCCTGGATCTGCCAGTCAACACCGCGGAACGGCTCATCGACATAACTGTCCAGCGAGCGTTCCTGGTGACGCAGCACCTGGTGCTGATGCAGGAGGAATTCGATCTGCGCCAGCGCCACACTGCGGTCGATCCGGCGGCGCGCCGGCAGCGCGTTGGGCTCGAGGGCCGTGAATTGCTCACGGAACTCACCCAGTCGGACGTCCTCGTCCTTCAGCGCCTCCACCGAGTAGTCGCGCAGTTTGCCGTCGTTGTCGGCGAGAGCCTGATCGAACTCGGAGCCGCCCAGGTAAGTGGACACCACCGGAAACCGTCCCAGCATGAAAATGACATAGCGGCGTTCCTGGGTAGCGAACCGCTGTTCCGGACTGGGCTCAGGGGTTGCAACCTGCGCGGCGGGCTGGGGACTGCAGGCGGCCAGCATTGCTGTCCCAAGAGTGCCTGTCACAAGAAAGCCAAAGAAAACGCCGCGACCGGCAGCGCAACTGAATCCGCGATGCATGCGCACAGGAAGTCCTTGTCGGAAGATCCAAGCCGGTCAGTTTATACGATCGGGCGGATCAGGCTGGGATCGTCGTATTCGAGAAAGTTGACGTGCGGTCCGACCGCGTGCGTGAGCATCCGCTCGGGAGGATACGAATGCAGCACACCGCGCGCTTGCGCCGGTCTGCCGTTCAGCCAGGTTTGATAGGCGTCCCGGTGCAGTATGGCGGGCATCTGGCCGCCGCTGTTGTCGATCTCTGCAAGCAGGCTGTTGGGAGGAACGGTGACGATCGCACAGCCTTCGATGACATCGTCCTCGTCAGTCACGAAGCGATCCCACAGTGCCGCAACTCCAAACACAGGCCGATTGACGAGCCGCACGTAAAACGGCTGCCGGTATCCCGCCTCGGTTCGTTGCCAGATATAGAACCCGGCGAGCGGCACGATGCACCGCTGGCCATACAGCCACACGCCTCGATAGTCTTCGGAGGATTCGATCGCGGCCGATCTGACGCTGGCGATTCCCGGGCCAAACTCCGGGCCCTTGGTGGTCGAGGGAACGAGCCCCCACCGCATCATCACACCCTCCGATTCCTTGTCGTGCATGCGGGCAGCCGGAACACTCTGGGTCGCTGCAACATTGAACCGCGTGGAGAACGACCACCAGGGATTGTTGACGCTGAGCTCCTGCTCAACCTCCTGTCTGTCGGGAATTACAATTCGCTCGCACATGCACCGAAGCGTACGTCCCTGGAGAGCGATTCGGAACTGTCAGCAGGGGGCGACAAAGCCACAGGCCCGACTTCTTGCGCCGCTCTCGGTGCCGGTCGGCGAAACATGGTGCACAATGGCGACATGCCATCACTGCGCAAACTTGGCCGCGGCAGTCGTCGTGGCACAACGATCCACGATGTCGCGCGCAAAGCGGGCGTGTCCCCAATGACGGTCTCGCGGGTCGTGAACGGCGAGCGCAACGTGCGCGAAACCACCCGCGAAACGGTGCTTGCCGCGGTCAAGGACCTTCGGTACGCCCCAAACCCCGCGGCGCGCAGCCTGGCTGGCGCCCAGAGCGCCAGAATTGGCCTTCTCTACAGCAACCCGAGCGCGGCCTACTTGAGCGAATTCCTGCTCGGTGCGCTGGACGAGAGCACTCGCAAGAGCGCCCAGCTGATGTTGGAGAAATGTGAAGTCAGCTCGGCGCCAGGCGAGCGCGCAGCCGTTCGGCGATTGCTCGACGCGGGTGTGGCCGGCGTCATCCTGCCACCGCCGGTCTGCGAATCGCACGTAATCCTCACCGAGCTGAGGAAAGCTGGCATACCCACGGTGGCTGTGGCTACGGGTCGATTCCGACCGGACGCATCGTGCGTCCGCATCGATGACTATAAAGCGGCCTACGAGATGACATGCTATTTGCTCACGCTGGGGCACCGGCACATCGGCTTCGTCAAGGGCCACCCCAACCAGACGGCCAGTGGCGAGCGTCTGCTCGGGTTCGAGGCAGCGCTGCGGGAAGCCGACTGCAAAACCGAGCCACCCAGCATCGAGCAGGGTTTTTTCAGTTATCGCTCGGGGCTCGATGCGGCCGAGAAACTCCTCGCCCTCCAGCCGCGACCAACAGCCATCTTCGCTAGCAACGATGACATGGCGGCCGCCGTGGTGTCCGTTGCACACCGCCGGGGGCTCGATGTGCCGCGACACCTGTCAGTGGTCGGTTTCGATGACACGGCAACCGCCACTACGGTGTGGCCGGAATTGACCACGATTCGGCAGCCGATCGCCAAGATGGCGGAAGCCGCTCTGGATCTGCTCATTCGCAAGATACGCAAGCGCCGGGATGGGGAGGCGCAGCCTTCAGTCGATCGGCTGGTTGCGCACGAGTTGGTGGTGCGGCAGTCGGCAGCCGCAGCGCCTGCTGCTTAGGCCAGTCCAATTTGGGCCGGTTCCTATTTGGGCGATTGCAGCAGCTGCGCGAGGTCGTCGCGCGTAGTCTCTATGTGCGAGTGTGTGAGTCGGATCGCCTCGTCGGTGTTGCCGCTGATCCAGGCTTCATACAAGTGGGTATGCTCCTGCGTGGCGCGTTTGACTCGCCCCGGCGGCAGAAGATGCATACGCACGTAACGCTGCGACAGCGTGTGCAGCCGGCTGAGTATTTCGGCCGTAACAGGTTGAAGACGCGGCACGATCAGTGCGATGTGAAAGGCCCGGTTCAGATCACCGGACTCGTACAATTCACCAGCCGCCAAGGCGTCGTTCAAATTGCCAAAGGCCAGCCGGGTGGCGTCGTGATCTTCCTGCTGGGCACGGCGCGCGCCCTCTGCGACGGCCGCAGGCTCGATCTGCGAGCGCAACCGGAATACCTCATCGACTTCCCGTGAGGACAGCGGGCGAACCTGGAAGCCGCGGTGTGCGAATACGTCTACCAGCCCTTCTGCACGAAGCTGCACCAGGGCTTCGCGCACAGGAATCTTGCTGACACCAAATTCAGCGGCGATCACATCCTGCAGGAGCGCGGACCCTGGCGGATATACGCCCGTCAGGATTTTCTCCCTGATACGGGCGGTGATCTGCCCGCTCATGGTGCGAATCAAGTTTTCCGACATATCCTTTATGTCACATCGCCCACTGGCTACATTACCGGATGGCTCCAGGCTAGACGACTTGGAACCCGGAAGGAAACGGTTCCGACGGGTCGATCCACAATGTGTTGAATCCCGTCGCAAAAGCGGAGCCTTCAATCAAGGGAATAATAGCTGGCGTACCGCGGAGGTCTACTGTCTGCTGTACACGACCGATGAAGCGGCTGCAGATGATGCTTTCGTGGACGAACTGGGCGCCAACTTTCAGCTTTCCCTGGGCGGCCAGGTGGGCCAATCGGGCGGACGTGCCCGTCCCGCACGGTGAGCGGTCGATTGCACGATCGCCGTAAAACACAGCGTTACGTCCATCAGCGCCCTCCCCCTTCGGCTTGTCGGTCCACATCACGTGGCTCACTCCGCGTATCGTTGAATCGAGCGGATGCACAGGCTCCACTGCCTTGCGCATGAGCGTGCGGACGACCGGACTGAAGGAGAGGATATTTGCGGCACCCAGCTGGTCGATGCCCTTGTAGGCCTCCTGTGGCTCGATGATTGCGTAGAAATTCCCGCCATACGCCACGTCGACGACGAGCGGCCCGAGCCCCGGCAGATCGATCCGGATGCCTGTCGCTGCCACGTACGAGGGCACGTTACGGATTGCAACGCTTGTGACCTTGTCCCCGCGGGTCGTGTAGTCGATCCCGATAACCCCTGCAGGTACTTCGATACTGAGCCGGCCGACCGTGCGGGGACGAATGAGGCCATGCTCGAGTGCAAACGTAACCATGCCAATCGTCCCGTGGCCGCACATGGGCAGGCAGCCGCTGGTTTCGATGAACAGGATTGCAGCATCGTTGGCCGGGTCGATCGGAGGGAACACAAATCCACCCGACATCATGTCGTGGCCCCGGGGCTCGAACATCAGTCCGAGCCGTATCCAGTCGAAGCGGGTCAGAAAGTCCTGGCGGCGCTCACTCATGCTGGCGCCATTGAGAAACGGAGCGCCACCCGCCACGAGCCGCACAGGGTTGCCGGCAGTATGTCCATCGATGCAGAAAAAAACTGATTTCATGACACTTTCGCGCAAGTCCACAAAGCGGCCTAGGCCGCCGGACGCGCCGCCGCCGCTTTGTTGACCAGGGCGGTCACTGCCCCGCGCCGTTCTGCAGTCAGGGGAAGGCGCGGCGGACGAACCCGTTCAGAGCCCCGCCCCATGATCTGCTCGGCAAGCTTGATGGTCTGTACCAGATCATGCTCCGCGTCGAGATGCAGCAGGGGCATGAACCACCGATAAATGTTCCGCGCCTTCTCGAGATCTCCCCTCTTCAGGGCCTCATATAACAGCAATGACTCTTTCGGAAACGCGTTGGTCAGACCGGAAACCCAACCTCTGGCACCGAGGCAGAATCCCTCGAACGCGACGTCGTCGAGACCCGCAAACAGCACGAACCGGTCACCCAGGGCGTTGAAGATATCAGTAAAGCGGCGCGAATCCGGTGCAGACTCTTTCAGCGCCACGATGTTGGGCTGCTCTGCGAGCCGCTGGAGCGTACCCAGGTCGATGTTGACCCGGTATGCGGGCGGGTTGTTGTACAACATGATCGGCAGGGAGGTCGATTGCGCGACCGTGCGGAAGTGGTGCTCCAGCTCCGCTGCAGTCGGCACGTACACCATCGCCGGCAGAAGCATCAGGCCATCTACACCAATACGCTCGGCGTCCCGCGCATAGGCGACCGCGTTTGCCGTTGTCAATTCGGATACGCCGGTAATGATCGGCACCTTGCCGCCTGCGGTCTCGACCGCAGCTCTCAGCACTGCGCGCTTCTCTTCAGGGCTGAGCGAGTTGTTCTCGCCGACAGTCCCGAGGACGACGAGGCCGTGCACGCCGTCCTGGATGAGTGCCGCCTGGACAGCTCGTGTCGCAGGCAGATCGAGGTCGAGTGCTGCGTCGAATTGAGTGGTCGCGGCGGGGAAGACACCCGACCAGCTACAGGTCAAAGGGGTAGCCATCAGCTAGTCGCTCAAGTTGAGTGAATAACGTAGATCGTATACGTTACGAGGATAAGTTACGAGCCGCGATAGGCGAGTCGAAGATGGGCCAGGACGAAGTCGCCGTGGTTGGCGTCCGCGGGCACGGCCTTACCGCCGCGCACGATGTTGCCGTCATTGGCGCTGGCGTAGTGGGCTGTGCCGTTGCCTGGGCGCTGACCAAAGCCGGTAAACGCGTCCTCCTGATCGATCGCGCCGATCCGGCGACAGCCGGCGCGTCCTTCGGCAACGTTGGACATATTGCAACTGAGCAACTGCAGCCACTACCGTCTCCTCAACTGCTGCTGAGTTTTTGGCGTGAGTTGGTCGCCTTCGGCGGCCCGCTCGACATCCCGTTGCGGCGGGCCGCTGTGATGGCACCGTGGATTGCTCGCTTCGCCCGCGCTGCATTCCAACAGCGGCGGCACACCGAAGACCTTGCACCGCTCGTCAGATCTGCCGCTGATGTGTTGGAGTCACAACTCAGTGAAGTTGGACGCCACGACCTATTGCGGCGCCATGGCCACTACGCTCTGTGGATCGGACCCAAGGCCTCCAAACGCGCCGCCGCCGAGCAGGCGCGTGCTACGGCGTTGGGGATACCCAACAGGGAGGCGCCCGCAGAGCTGCTTCGCGCGGCGGCAGCGCAGGCACGGCGGACGACAAGACGTACGCCAGTGCCCAACCCGCCTGGTAGCGCACCCGCGACCCCTGGCGCACTTGGTCTATCTGGCGTTTGGTTCCCCGACTCGGCACACGTGTTGGATCCAGCACTGGTCGCCCGCGCCTTTGCCGCCGCATCAACTCAAGCCGGCGCTTCCATATTGCGCACAACTGTTCGGCATATGCGCCCCCTGGGCAATCGCATTGAGATCGTGACCGACACCGACTCACTCTCCGTGCGCACCGCAGTAGTCTGCGCCGGCGCATGGTCCGCACCGCTGTTGGCACCATTCGGAGTGCGTGCGCCGCTCGAAGCCGAGCGCGGCTATCACGTCGAGTTGTCTAACCACCCCCCCCTCACCGACGCGCCGATCCTGTATGCCGACCACAGTGTCGTCGTCACACCGATGGCCTCGCGCCTGCGCGCATCAAGTTACCTGGAGTTCGCTGGACTCGAAGCGCCCCCGGATCCTCGTAAGCCCATGCAGCTACGCGCGAAACTGCAACAGTTAGGCTACCAATGCGAAGTTGAGGGCCCGAGCTGGATGGGCCCTCGCCCCACTCTTCCCGACTATCTGCCGGGAATAGGCAGAGCAAGCGGACCGCACGAATTGTTCTACGCCGTTGGACACCAACATCTGGGACTGACGCTCGCGGCAGTGACCGCGGATCTGATTGCGGACCTGGTGGCCGGCCGCGCACCGCGTTTCGATATCAAAGCATTCGACTTGCGGAGATTCGGATAGCTTGGACGCCTCGCGGGCTTCCTGCGGCAAGACCCCTGAATATGGACCACCTGAATATCGGCCACCCCGAGGTGGCGCCAGCCTCGCTCCGAGGCCGCTTCGCTCAAGCCCTGTGACCGCACACCTCAGAGATTTCTTTACATAGCGCGGTGAGCCCTGATTCTTGCTAGCTCAATGTGGTCTCCCTCGTCTATGCTGGGACCTCCATGAGCGCTTCCAAACGGCTGCCGGCGTGGCTGCTCTCCCTATTTGTGACGGGCGTTTCCGCCCTACCCGCAGATAGCCTGAACCATCGCGTCAAGCTGCAAGGTACGGGAACGCCCACTGTCATCTTGGAATCGGGCCTCGGGGACACACTTGAAGTGTGGAACACCGTGCAGCCCCTGATCGCTGCAGGATGTGCGCGGACCTTGGCTTATAACCGCGCTGGATACCTGGGCAGCGACAACTCGAATTCCCCGCGTGATTCAGCAACGATCGTGGCCGAACTGCGCGCGGAACTCAGGCGTCAGAACATCAAACCGCCGTATGTCCTCGTCGGTCACTCGCTTGGCGGTTTGTACATGCAATATTTCGCACGCAACTATCGTGAAGAGGTAGCAGGCCTCGTGCTTGTCGACTCGACGCACTGGGAGCAGCACCTCGCGATGGGCAATCAAGCCAACACACCCTATAGCTCGCGCACTGCCGTCACGCTGTTCATGCCCTGGATCATGCGTCGCGAAATCAATGACAGCGTCGCTGCGGGCGAACAGGTGCACGAAAGTCCGATCGTGGCAGGTGTTCCAACTATCGTTCTGTCGAGCACACGTGGGCCGACAGGTGAAACACCGGCCGCCCGGGCGTTGGCCGCGCGCCTCCAGGACGAAATAGCGGCCGACTTCCCCTCCGCAGATCACGTCCGCGTCAGTGACAGCGGACATTACATACAGCGTGATCACCCCGAAGTGGTAGTTGAAGCCGCGCGCAAGCTCGCGGGGTGTAAACCGTAGGGTGTTGAAGCGCTCGCCGTGCGGGCGGGCGCGCGGACCGCCGGGCGCGGCGCCCATGCAGCGCCTCCCGTCGAGAATTGCGCACGTCCCACCGTATTTCGGGAGCACCGGTTCTCATGCCCGAACCGCTGGTGCTAGCATCCGCGGCCCTCGCGCCGTGCAACGCTCAAGACGAACCCAGCGGCAACGCGCGCACCACGATGGAGATCCATGATGATTCGAGTCAAAGGAATTGCGCGCGCCGTCTCGGTTTTGATCGCTGCCTCGGCACTGGCCAGCGCATCAGCCGGCGCATCAGCCACCGCCACAACGCAGCCCGCATGGATCGTCGAGAGCAACAAGCAGGCCGCGGCGCTTCTGCAGGAATTTGCCAAATACAATCCTGAGCAAGCGGCTGCGATTGGCGTCGAGGGACACGATGCGGACGTTTTCGACGCCAAGCCACATAACGTGCAACGCCAAGAGGCCGACCTCGATGCCGTCGTTGCCGGTTATGAGCGCGCATTGGCAGCGGCGACTGAGCCGCGCGTAAAGCAGGACATCCAGATCCTTCTCAAGAGCGCACGAGATCAGCGTGTCACCCTCGAGTTAAACGACCGCCTGATGCTGCCGTACTTCGATCTGCCTCAAACCCTGTTCAACAGCTTCCATGGCTTGCTCGATCCTCGCGTCTCGAAGTCACGCCAGGGCGCGGCAGTCGCCCGCCTGAAGCGGTACGTTGGGGCAGAACACGGATATGAGCCAATTGCGATGCTCGTTCGCGCTCGCGTTGACGAGCGCCTGGGCGACAACTCTCTGACCGGCCCCTGGAATATCGAGGTTGAGCAGCATCTGAAGAACCAGGAGCAGTACCTCCAGGGCATAAAGGAGCTCTTTGAAAAGGCTGGGCTCAAGGGTTGGCAGAACGACTTAAAGACCCTGTCGAAGCAGCTCGACGAGTACGCCAAATGGGTTCGCGCCTCTGTGGCACCGCGAGCGCGCAAAACCAATCGCCTGCCTCCTGAGATCTACGCCGACAACTTGAAGAACTACGGCGTGAACATGGAGCCTCATGAGCTTATCGACCGCGCGTTGTTTGTCTTCGCATCCACGCGCGACGAGATGCAGTCGATCGCGACCCAGATCGCGCAACAGCGTGGGATGAAGTCGTCCGACTATCACGATGTGCTTCGCGAGCTGAAAAAGGCGCAGATTCCGAACGACAAGCTGCTGGCGCTCTACGACGAACGTCTCGGCCGAATCGAGACAATCGCGCGCAACGAACACCTCATCAGTCTCCCAGAGCGCAAGGCGGTCATTCGATTGGCGACCCCCGCTGAGTCCGCTCAGCAGCCGGCACCGCATCTCGACATACCCCGGTTGATCGGCAATACCGGAGAGCCCGGAGAATTCATCCTGCCGACCTCGAACCCGAACGCGGAATCGAAGGCCGACATGGATGACTTCAAGTACGACGCAATCAGTTGGGCCCTCACGTCGCATGAGGCGCGTCCCGGCCACGAATTGCAGTTCGCGGCCATGCTGGAGCATGGAGTCTCCACCGCGCGGGCCGTCTTCGCGTTCAACAGCGCGAACGTTGAGGGTTGGGCCCTCTACTCGGAAGCGTTCATGAAGCAATACATGCCGCTGGACGGGCAGCTCGCCGCGCTCCAGATGCGGCTGATGCGCGCTGCACGCGCCTTCCTCGATCCCATGCTGAACCTCGGGATGATTGAGCCGGCTGCGGCCAAGCGGCTCTTGATGGACGAGGTTCTCCTTTCGGAGCCCATGGCCAAGCAAGAGGTCGACCGCTACACGTTCAATTCACCTGGACAGGCAACGGCGTACTTCTTCGGGTACACGAAGCTGGAGGCCCTGCGAGCGAAGACGGAGCTGGCCCTTGGCAGTCAGTTCAAGTTACAGGCCTACCACGACTTCATTATCCACCAGGGCCTGCTCCCACCAGAGGTGCTCGAGAAAGCCGTGACCGAAGAATTCGTGCCCGCCCAGAGGACCGGGCCCTAGCTAGCCCCGATCGCACGGGGTTCCCCGCCACGCCCCACGTCTCCCTCGGCGCCATCCCTACGGCGCCAGCATACTTGCGACCGTATATTCGGCCACGTATATTCGTTACCGAATATACGTGGCCGTTCCATGAATTCACCGCGGAAACTCACCCATCCGCTCGCTTTGGCGGTGCTGGTGCTGCTCTTTGAGAAGCCCATGCACCCCTATGAGATGGCGGCAACCCTCAAGCAGCGAGGCAAGGAGCAGAGCATCAAGCTCCGGTACGGCTCGCTGTACACCGTCATCAGGCAGCTTGAACGGGAAGGGTTCGTTGAGGCAACGGGTACTGAACGCGCTGGAGCCCGGCCTGAGAGGACCACCTACCGGCTGACCGAGACAGGCGAAGCCGAAATGAAGGGGTGGCTGAGCGCGCTTGTGAGCGAGCCAGTGAAGGAATACCGGCAGTTCGAGGCAGCTCTGTCCCTGTTGCCCGCGTTGCCTCCTAAGGAGGCGCAGGCGCTCCTGGCGCAGCGCCTGGGTCGCCTGGACGAGGGGCAGCGTAAGCTCCAATCGGAGCTCGCGGGAGCCGCCGCGATCAATCTACCGCCGCTATTCCTGATAGAGACCGAATACGCCCTCGCGCTTCTGCGAGCCGAGCGCACTTACGTAAAAGCCCTGATCGACGGCATCGAAACAGCCGAGCTCGGCGGCATGAAGCAATGGCACCAGTGGCACGCGGACCGGGCGGCCGCACGCGGCTCGCATTAACCCAAGCGGCCCGGCTGTAGGCGCACGGCACCCCCATCAGCCGGCCAGGCCTCCGCTCGCGGCGCCCTCATGGGCCGCGCCCTTTACCCCGTCGTGCGCGGACCCCACTCCGCGATGCATTACACTCCGCGGCGCTTGCCGACACGAAGGACGCGCGCTACTTGCGTTCACTGATTCTGCTCTTGATCTCAGCCTTCACCGCAGGCTACGTCGCGGGCGCCCCGAGCACGGGCACCGTGCCACCCAAACTAACCGCCCCCGCAGCGCTTCTCCCCATCAGCTCAGCCACCTCACTGCTCGTAGTCTCGCCTCACCCCGACGATGAGTCCCTGTGCTGCTCCGGTGCAATTCTACGCGTGCTGAAGGCCGGCGGCCGCGTCAGCATCGTGTGGCTCACCAGCGGTGATGGCTCGGAGCTCGATCTGCTGGTAGTCGAGAAGAGCCTGTTTATCAGGCCCGGTAAGCTGCGCGATCTGGCCATGCGCAGAATGGAAGAGTCGCGCGAAGCTGCCAGCATCCTCGGCGTTTCGCCGGACCACCTGTATTTTCTCGGTTACCCCGATCGCGGAATACTTTCGATCATCACCGACAACTACATAACACCCTATCGCTCGAAGTTCACGGATGCGACAGCGGTTCCCTACGCGGCCGCCCTGTCTCCCGGCCACCCCTACACGGGGCAGAACCTCGAACGCGATTTCGAATCTGTACTCGATCGTGTTCATCCGACGCTCGTTCTGGCCCCCAGCCCGCGTGACTCGCATCCTGACCACCGTGCGACGGGCGTAGTGGCGATTCGTGCCATGGCACGGCGCAACGAGCTTTCCAAGATGCGCTATTGGATGGTGCACGGCGGTGAGCTCTGGCCAATGCCGCGCGGCTACGAGCCGGATCTCGAGCTGAATCCGCCGCCGCTCGGGCACGGCCTGTCACAAACGCCGTTTAAGCTCGAGCCCGACGAAGAACAGCGCAAGCGCCTGGCCATCAGCGCTTACCGCACACAGATGGAGGTCATGTCATCATTCCTGCTTTCATTCGTGCGCACCAACGAGCTGTACTCGATCAATCCGATGCCCGGCCACTGATAAACCGCGGAAGAGCTGCATGACCCGGCGAGCATCTCGAGAGCCATTGATATTCGCACCGAGCGAGAGTCGCGCGCTGGGACAAACCGCGAGTGAAAGAGCGGGCATCGAGCTCGCGGCGCTCGAGGAGCGTGAATACGAAGGTGGCGAGTTCAAGTTGCGGCCCCTGCAGTCGGTGCGCGACCGTATGGTCTTCGTCGTGCAATCACTTGCCGGGACGCAAGAGGCTCCGATCGCGCAGCGGCTCGTCAGGCTGCTGTTTCTGTTGCAAGGGTTGCGCGACGCCGGGGCAGATCGCGTAATTGCCGTGATTCCGTATCTCGCTTACGCGCGGAAAGATCGCCGCACCAAGCCTCGCGACCCCGTATACACGCGCTACGTGGCGCAGCTCATCGAAGCCGCGGGTACCGACAGGGTCGTTGCACTCGATGTTCACAATGCGTCCTCGATCGACAACGCATTTCGCATACCCGTGGATCACTTGTCGGCGCTGCCGATGATGGCTGCACATTTCACCCAACATCTCCCGACAGGAAAGTTGGCAGTAGCGTCTCCTGACATTGGCGGGATCAAGCGCGCGCAGTTGTTTCGCGAGCTGCTGGAGCGGAAGACCGGCAGAGAGGCTGAGCTGGTATTTGTGGAGAAGCGCCGCGAAAGTGGAGTAGTGTCCGGCGGCGCGATCGTAGGTAATGCGACCGGGCACGCTGTCATTGTACTGGACGATCTGTGTGCAAGCGGCGCAACCTTGCTGCGAGCAGCAACGGCTCTGCGGTCGGCGGGCGCCACGTCCGTGCATGCCGCCGTAACGCACGCGCCAATAGCAACTGGCCTCGCTACACTGGCGGCTGCGGAAGATATTGCGCAGGTAGTCATTACCGACAGTGTCGGTTGTGTGCCGAACCTTGGTGCGGCAGCTCATCGAGCCAAGGTAAAATTGCTATCGGCAGGCGAGTTGCTCGGCTGCGCAATGGCGCGAATCGTGAGCGGCGACTCCCTGGCGCCCCTGGCTGAGCACTGGCCACCGCCGGGGTGACCAGTTACAAATGCGGCCGCCGCCACCGGTCCAGCCACCGATCGAGCGTCCCCGCCAACCGCTCCTGCAAGCGGTCCACCCACGCCCGGCTTCGCCATCGGTGCCGATCCAACTCCATCGATTGGCCGCAATCCTTCTCAAACACCGCGGCCGCAATATCTGAAAACAGCGCGCTATCGATTTCCTGGTTGGCTTCCAGGTTCCACTTGAAGCTCCACCGGTCCAGGTTGCTCGAGCCAACCGAAACCCAGTCGTCACAGATCGACATCTTGCCGTGCAGTACACGCGGCTGAAATTCGAAGATACGGACACCGTTGCGCAGGAGCTTGCCGTAGAACCGGCGCGCTGCATGCCGTACCCACGGATGGTCGGTCAAAGGGCCGGGCACAACCAATCTCACGTCCACTCCGCGGCGCGCGGCCCGGCGAAGTGCTTTGCGAAAACGCCGCGAGGGAACGAAGTACGCGCTCATGATCCACGCGCGTTTGTTTGCCCCGGCAATCCGGCGGGCTACGGCATTCGCGAGCTCCGAGCGATACCAGGCCTCACTCAACACAACGCGCCCCCGTGCCCCTTCGCCTGGAAGCGGATCAACCGGGGGCGGCGGAAGTGCCAACTCTCCCCCGCTGCGTCGCCATGTTCGAGCAAACGCCTGCTGCCAATCGGAGACGACCGGACCGTGTATTTCGACTACCAGGTCACGCCAGGGCCATCCAGGCGGACCCGTGACGCCGAACTCGTCAGTGATCCCGATGCCACCCACGAAGGCAACCTTGCCGTCGACGAGCATGAGCTTCCGATGATCACGGAGGAAGTTGTGCAAGCGCTTTCGCAAGTGCACGACGTTGTACACGCGAAGCTCGACGCCAGCGTCGATCAACCGACGGCGATCCGCTTGTACGAGCCCGAGCGATCCAAAGCCGTCAACCACGAGACGTAAGCCGACCCCACGTTGGGCAGCCCGAATGAAAGCTTCGATGAACCGGCCCGCCACAATGCCGGACTCGACCAGGTACATCTCGAGCAGAATGTAGGATTGTGCGTCATCGACCGCCTGGATCATGCGTTCGAAATACTGCTCGCTGGCCTCGAGCAGCTGAAACTGATTCCCCTCACGCCAGGGCCAGTTGGCGATGGCAGAATCTGCGACTTCACGCGGCGGCGCTTGCATTCACCAACGATGACCGAGCGGCATGCCGGCGTCTATAGAGGAGCGAAGATTGCTACGACTGATTGTGCTCGTCCTGTCACTTGCGACGATCCCACTGACCGCCAAGGCTGACGTCGTGGGCGCAGTCAACGAGGCCCGAGTCCACGGCTGCCACGCGAACCCAGGGACCACTCCCAAGCTGCGCGAGAACGCAAGGCTGAATGAGGCGGCGCGCCGTCTCTCCCGCGGCGAGACATTGCAAGGTGCGTCCCAAAAGGCCGGCTATCGGTCAGTCACCTCCGCGTCCCTCCAGATAACCAACGTGCCAGACGATCGCGATATAGAACAAATCGTCGCTCGACAGTTCTGCTCTCAGATCACTGGCCGCGATCTGCAGGACATCGGCACCTATCGCCGCGGGCCGGACGTGTGGCTGCTGGTCGCCGCGCCCTTCGTACCTCCAGCCCCGATGGACCGACAAGCGGTCAGTCGCCGTGTACTCGAGCTGACCAACCAGGCACGCTCACATGCGCGCCGCTGCGGCGCCGAAGCGTTCCCTGCAGCGCCGCCTCTCACATTGGCCCCGCCTACCCTCGAGCGCGCCGCTCTCGAGCATTCGCAGGATATGGCCAACCACAGTTACATGGACCATATCGGCCGCAATGGCAGTACGCCGGCGGACCGTGTCACCCGAGCCGGCTACAAGTGGAAAGCCATCGGTGAAAATCTGGCGAGCGGTGTGATGACACCCGAGAACGTCGTCAACGGCTGGGTGGGCAGCCCCCATCACTGCGAGAACCTGATGAGCTCACGGTTCACGCAGATGGCCGTCGCTTACGCGGTCAATCCGTCGAGCAGCGGTGGAATCTACTGGACCCAGCTGTTTGGCACGGCGCCGTAGGCGTGACACTCCGCACCAATGGTGGCGCCAGCCGCCAGCCTCAGCTCGACCCAACAGCAAACAACTTCATCTGCGACAACCCTGACACAGCAGGCGGCGACACCCAGCTCGACAGGTCCGCGACCTTGTCGCCCACCGCCAGCATGCAGGAACAGCCGGCCTTCGCCTTCGCGGCACGCTTCGTCTCGCGAAGCGCGTCAGCAAGCCCCTCCGCCGTGACCTGGCGGAGCCCGTCAACCTCAACTGCTGCGATCGACGCACTCAGCAGCGGGAACCGCCGTTCCATGCCGTCACGGTCAATCCCATCGAGCCCGCCGGCCTGGCGGTGTTCGATGGAATGGAAATTCAACAGCGACGCCTCGAGCTCCTCCACGATTGCCATGAGGCGCAGCGACCAATCCTGGCTGCGCATGAGAAACACAAAGTCATCGCCGCCAACATGCCCGACGAAATCGACACGGGGCCTTGCCGCGTGCGTCACGACCTGTGCAACGTGCAGCAGCACCTGATCGCCGCGCGCGTACCCATATGCATCGTTGAATGCCTTGAAGTGATCGAGATCCAGATGGCATGCAACGAATGCGCGGCGGCCAGCCAGCCATTGCGCAATGTGTGTTTGAATCTCCCGGTTGCCTGGCAGCCCGGTAAGCGGATTCGAATGTTTGGCCGCCTGAATCTGCTGGACAGTGATGTGCCGGAGCAGATCGATCGTCCGCCCCATTCCAAGATAACGCCCGTTCCGGGTGACGATGAAATCGTCGCGAGGCCGGCCCGCAGTTCGAGCAGTTACGAGCCGGCTGACCTGATCGAGACGGGCTCGTGCGTCAATCTGCACCGCCGCCCGATTCATCACGCTCGCAATGGGTTTGCGGTTGTAAACTTCCGGATGCAACGGCCGGCTCAGAAAGATGAGCAGGTCGTCGCGGTGAACCATCCCGACAGGGCGCTCGCCCTCGAGTACCGCCAACGCGGTCCACGAAGGCTGGTTTCGGAACAGCTCCACGACCTCGGCGACGTGCACAGACGAATCAACGCCGGGAATCTGCAGCACGAGGTGCCCCGCGCAGTCGGCGTTCGCACCTGATTTGGCCGCTTCGAGGGAATTCAGCAGGATCGTGTCCAATTTGGGGCTGCGCTCGGGATAACCCAACAGGTAGCCCTGCACGTAATCCACGCCAAGCTCGAGCGCGAGGGCGAACTGCTCGCGGTTCTCGACGCCCTCAGCGATGATCCGGCACCCCGTCACCCGCCCCATGTCCACGACGGACCGAAGGATCTCGCTACGCACTGCGTCCTTCTCGACGCCAGCGACGAAGTATCGATCGACCTTCGCGTAGTCCGGGCGGATCACCGACCAGGTCTTCAACCCCGACGAACCGGCCCCCAGGTCATCAATGGCGATATCGCAACCCATCGCACGCAAAGGAGCAACAGCCGCCGCGAGCAGTGTTTCGTCCTCACTGAGCCCATGTTCGGTGAGCTCGATCACGACGTCGTGAGGATCGATCCGCGCCGCAGCGAGCTCATCCCCCAGCCAGTCGGAGAAGTCGTGCCAGTCGATCAGCGTCTGCGGCAGCACGTTCAGGAACAGCCGCCCCTGTAACCGCAGCTGCCGAAAGCTTCCCAAGGCAGAATGGATGCAGGCCCGCTCGAGCTCCACGCTCATTCCGCTTCGCGCGGCCGCCGCGATCAGGGCAAGCGGGGAATTCAGCTCATGCCCCTGCGGGCCCCGGGTCAATGCCTCGTAGCCAATGGCCTCCCGGGTCGCGCCATCGAGAATGGGCTGAAAGAGAGTGTGCAAGCCCCCGCTTATAAGCAGCGTTCTTATTGCGTCTGCCATTTCACGTAAAGGTACCGTCGCCGCGAATGGCCTTGTGTGACCTACTCGCCACACCGGCGCGCAGCATGCATGAAAATTTAATTACAGCAGATGACCGCATGGCCAGAGGGGTCATAACGGTCCAACAGCATTACCTTTTTGGTTGGATTCCGTTCACTGTCCAACGAGCGCATCCGGGCGGGCATCGCTACAGTCCGAGCCTTTCCAAGAGACTGGGGACCGCACGATGGACAACGTCGACGGCAAGGTCGCCTTCATCACCGGCGGCGCAAGCGGCATTGGCCTCGGGTTGGCAAAGGTCCTGGTGAAGGCGGGCGCAAAGGTGGTCATGGCTGACGTCCGCCAGGATCACCTGGATGAAGCCGGAGAATGGTTCGCCGGAAATGGCCAAAAGGACAGTGTCTTAGGTCTCCGCCTGGACGTGACCGACCGCACCGCCTACGCAGACGCCGCCGAACAGTCGCTGCGTACCTTCGGGAAGATGCACATCCTCGTGAACAATGCCGGGATGGGAATCAGCGGCTCCGTCAAGCAAGCCAGGTTCGACGACTGGGACTGGGGCCTCGGTGTGATGATCGGTGGTGTCATCAACGGCATCACGACCTTCCTGCCCCACCTGCTCGCGCACGGCGAAGGTGGCCACATAGTCAACACGTCGTCCATGGCGGCGGTCATTCCGGTCAAGAACTTCTCAATCTACGGCACCGCAAAAATGGCCATGATCGGTCTGTCAGAGTGCCTGCGCGCAGACCTGGCCGAGGACAACATCGGCGCCTCGGCTTTCTGCCCCGGCCCGGTGCAGTCGAACATCCGCGAAAGCGGCCAGACCCGCCCGGAAAAGTATCGGCGCAACAGCGGGCTTGCAGTGCAGGAACAGCAGTTGGCGGCGCGGTCGAACAGCCCGCTGTGGATGGATCCCGTCGAGTGCGGCGAGCGGATCCTGCGGGGCATCCGCCGCAACGATCTCTACATTTTCACGCATCCCGAATTCAAGGACGGCACGGCCGAGCACTTCGCAGCCATGCTGGCCGCATTCCCCGACGAGCCGATCAACACGGAACGCGCCAACGCCATCCGCTATCTGCTGAGCAACCCGATCTTCAAAGAGGAACTGGCCAAGAAACGCTAACCCCAGCGCGACGGTTCCGCTCCAGGCACGAATGCCTCGTGCGGCCTGCCAGTTCGACTCAGCGCGAGTGCCTTCCTGACCGCCGGCCGCTCGTGCATCCTCGCGAGGAAGTCAACGATCCGGGGCGTCGCCCGCGCGTTCACGAGATCGGGCGTGAGTGTTGGAAGAGACCGCAGCAGCGCGAACGCGTCGATGTCCGCGATGGAGTAGGCAGAGCCGGCGAGCCAGGGCGAGCTGCTCAGGGTCTGCTCGACCCCGCCGAGCGGAAACTGCAGGCGGCTCGCCACCAACTTCTCATCATAGGCGCCGTCGATCAACGCCATCCAGGCGTTGCGCCGCTCCTGTGGCTCGAGCGCCTCGAGCCGCAACTTCAAGGTCCGCGGGTCCCGGCTCTTCAACATGGGAACCAGATACCTGTAACATCCAAGCACGCTCACATCCGCACCCAGGCCACCCAGGAATTGCGCCGACGCGCGCGCCCGGTAGTGTGCGAACGCATCCCCGGGACGCAGGTCCATTCCCGGCAGCGCCTCGGCGATGTACTCCAACATGAAGAACGAGCTGCTGATGATCGTGTCGCCGTGCACGAGGACCGGTCCCTCGCGCTCCAGCTGCAGATCACTTTCCGTGTTGCGCGGAAAGTCCGGCGCAAATTGTTCGAACTGCGTTGGATCGAACCAGCGGCTGGTGAAGCGTGCCGCCTTCTCCTCGAGCGCAATCAGCGGCTTCAGGAAGTACGTGTTGGGCTCCCAGTGACACAACTCCAGCCGGTCGCTCATGTGCGCTCCAACATCTTGATGCGCGATGCCATCTGGGTGCGCCCCTTTGCCCAGGTCTGCTTCGCGGCGGGCCGCTCGTAGATCCGGCGCAACCACTCCATGATGCGCGGCGTGCACTCGTCGTTGCAGCGTTCGGGCTGGGACAGCGGCAGCGCGTAGCCGAGATTGAATCCGTTGATGTCGCCCAGCGAATAGGTCTCGCCGGCAATCCAGGTATGCCCGGTGAGATGCCGCTCGAGAACGCCGACCGCGAAAGCAACCCGGCGGCGCGATTCCGCCAGCTCCGCCGCGGTGAATTCGTTGAACAGCGCCTTGCGCCACGCAACGCGCCGCGATTCGAGCGGGATCCGGTCGATCGCCTCCCGCAACTCCTGCGGATCCCGCTGCCGCGCGGCGGGACCCACGAACACGGACCAGCCGATCATGCTCAGCGAAGGCGCGAAGTAGGAATCGAAAAAACGCATCCACCAGCGCATGCGCCAGCGCTCGACGGGATCCGCGGGTCGCAACGGCGGACCGTCGAACTGCTCGTCGATGTATTCCATCATCGGCGTGGATTCGGTGAGAACGCGGCCGTCGTGCACCAGCGCCGGTATGGTGCCATCCGGATTGACCTCGAGGTACTCGGGCTGGTGCTGGTCGAACTTGAGCAGATCCAGGTAGTGGCTGCGATATTCGACGCCCTTCTCGGCAAGGGTCAGCATGGGTTTGCCGGAATTTGCATTCGGCTCCCAGTGATACAGGGTCAACATTCCGCTCTCCAAGGCGGTGTGCGTGACACGGAAGCTTGCCCGCGTGGCGATCGCCTTACTCGACGGATGGCGAAATGCAACGCGACGCCCAGGGAACGTCTGCGACCTTCATCGCGGTATCCGCTTCAGGTTTCGCTTCGCTAGACTGTGACACTTGCTGCAGGACGGCAGACAACCCTTTGGAGCGCGCTGGTCATTATGTCCACAACGGATGTCTTTCCCATACCCGCCACACCCTCCTTCCTTTCCCGGGAACGAACCATTGCGAGCCCCGGATTCAGCCGCTGGCTGGTACCCCCCGCCGCGCTGGCCATTCACCTGTGTATCGGCATGGCCTACGGGTTTTCCGTCTTCTGGCTGCCGCTGTCCAAGGCCATCGGCATCACCGAATCCGTCGAGTGCCCGAAGGAGATCACCTTTCTCGCGCGCGTGTTCTCCGCGACGTGCGACTGGAAGTTGTACATGCTCGGGTGGACATACACGCTCTTCTTCGTGTTCCTGGGATCGGCCGCGGCCATCTGGGGCGGTTGGCTCGAGCGTGCAGGACCGCGCAAGGCAGGCGTCGTAGCAGCCGTTTGCTGGTGCGGCGGACTCGTCATCTCCGCCGGCGGCATCATGCTGCACCAGTTGTGGATGTTGTGGCTGGGTTCCGGTGTCATTGGCGGAATTGGCCTGGGATTGGGCTATATCTCGCCCGTATCCACGCTCATCAAGTGGTTTCCCGACCGCCGGGGCATGGCGACCGGTTTGGCGATCATGGGCTTCGGCGGCGGAGCCATGATCGGTGCGCCGCTCGCCGACCGATTGATGAAGCTCTATGCCACACCCGCCTCGGTGGGCGTGTGGGAAACCTTCCTGACACTCGCGGCCATCTACTTCGTCTTCATGATGGCAGGCGCGCTCAGCTATCGTGTTCCGCCGGATGGCTGGCGCCCATCTACTTGGGATCCCTCCAAGGCCACCAGCAAGAAGCTGGTCACCGACAGGAATGTGCATCTGAGTGTGGCCTGGCGCACACCGCAGTTCTGGTTGTTGTGGGGCGTGCTGTGCCTCAACGTCAGTGCCGGAATCGGCATTCTCGGCATGGCCTCGCCGTTGCTGCAGGAAGTCTTTGGCGGTCGGCTGATCGGCGTCTCGGCCACCATCGATGAGTTGACCGCGGCCCAGAAGACGCAGATCGCTGCAATCGCCGCTGGCTTCACCGGCCTGCTGTCGCTTTTCAACATCGCCGGCAGAATCTTCTGGGCTTCGTTGTCCGACCGTCTCGGCCGCAAGATGACCTATGCCGTGTTCTTCGTGCTGGGAATTGCTCTGTACAGCTCGATCCCATGGACCGCGGCAACCGTTAACCTCGCGTTGTTCGTCGCGTTCTTCTGCGTGGCGTTGTCGATGTACGGTGGAGGCTTCGCCACTGTGCCCGCGTACCTCGCGGACCTGTTCGGTACCCGGATGGTTGGTGCCATACACGGGCGGCTGCTGACGGCTTGGTCTACCGCGGGAGTGCTGGGCCCGGTGCTCGTGAACTACATCCGGGACTACCAGATCGATCACGGCGTGGCGCGGGCTCAGGCCTACAGCCTCACTATGTTCATCCTGGCAGCCCTGCTGGCAGCGGGATTCATCTGTAACCTTCTGATCAAGCCCGTCGATCCGAAAAACTACATGACGCCCGAGCAGATCGCGGCGGCTGATGCGGCTGAGAAGGCGAAGAACGTTGCCCTGCCTCCACCGGCCGCCTCGGCCGCCGGTGAAGCGCGGCCGACCTGGCTCATCCCCGCAGCCTGGCTGGCAGTGTGGGTGCCTCTGGGTTGGGGAATCTGGGTCACTCTGCAGAAGGCCGTACTGCTGTTCAAGTAGAATCCGCGACGCAAAATCCAAGCGTTGCGGAGTCTGTGATGGCAGAGGTCGAAATTCATACCGGGCACGATCACCCGGGAGATCACTTTGCGCAGAGAGTCGGCGTGGCGATCGGCGTGATCGGCATCATTCTCGCCATTGTCACGATCG
The DNA here is from genome assembly GCA_028293745.1 of Gammaproteobacteria bacterium. Classification (GTDB taxonomy): domain Bacteria; phylum Pseudomonadota; class Gammaproteobacteria; order Steroidobacterales; family Steroidobacteraceae; genus 13-2-20CM-66-19. The sequence continues at coordinate 24,895 of JAQGOF010000004.1, forward strand.
GCTCTCACCGTGCCCATACCCAGGCCGTCATCAACCGCACCGAGGAGAACGACCAGTGGTCCTTCTATCAGGCGAAGAAAATCCGCCAGCAGATACTCGACGTCGGCGTTGACCTCGCCCGCACGCTGACTTCCGACGAGAGCAGGGTCCAGGGCGTCGTCGACAAGTACTCCAAGCAGAGCGCCCGCTATGCCGACGAGACCAAGGACATCGAAAAAGAAGCGCACGCCAAGCATGACGAGACTGCTCGCGAGGAAGGACGCGCAATCCGCCTGGACATCGGAGAAGGATTCCTGGAGCTCGGGCTGGTGCTGTCGTCGCTTTACTTCCTGTCCAAGCGCAAGTTCTTCCCGGTGCTCGGCATCACCGCGGCCGTGATTGGAACCGCGCTGGGCGTGGCAGGCTTCCTCGCCTAGCGGGCCGGCTCGGGCTCCAGGCGGCGGCTGAGCAGGGTCACGACCCCTGCGGCGAGGTACAGCACCGCAAACCAGCCGATCGTGCGAGTGAGCAATAAGTAGCCCAGGTGGTAATAGCTGCTGGCGTTCCAGGCAAGGTACGCCCGCGAGACGCCGATCGACAGCGAGACGAACGCAATGACCGCCAGCACGAGCCAGCTGGCTCGTGGCCGCGGCTGATTCTCCATGACCCCCGCTGGCACCCGCATCACGAGGCCTCGAAGCCAGATGGCCATCACGGCCAGTCCGAACACGGAGCTCACGTACTGCAGCAGGTGACTGGTTGCAGTGTCCCATCCGAACACGGAGATGGGCGCGCTGAGAGCCGCAACACGCGTGGCCGTCCAGCCTGTCTGATGCGTGAACGAATCCCAGGCGATGTGCGTCCACGAGCCGATCAGAATCGATAACAGCGCTACCGGCCAGTGCAGTGGCCGCGCAGTGAAGCGCTCGATGGATCGCAGACATATCCACCGTACACGGGCACCGAGCAATACTGTGAGCGGCTCCCGCAAGAGCACGGTCAGTATCAGCAGGGCCATGCCCATCGGCAGACATATGAAAATGGACCCATACAGCGAATGAGTATCCGGAAATAATGCCCGACCGAACCGTGTGGGAAGAAAATACGGTACGTCAGGCACGAGGCTGCCGATGATCAGGGGAACCGTCTGCAGGAATCTGGAGCGGCGCAGCGGCAGAATGGCTGCCGGGTGCGCGAAGGTGAATGGCATAACGGGGAAAGGGTCGCAGATATCGCCCGCCACCTGCAAGTTTTTGAGCCCGGGACCCGCCCGTTGCGGGGTTGTTTGGGGGCCGGGGCCTTCCCGACGGTGGGACGGGGCGCACCCCGCCCCACCGCGGCAGCGAACTACTTCTCCCGTGCGTTGTGCTTCTTGCGGTACACCCGCGCGCTCTGCCGATTTTCAGACCGCTGCACACTGCGCTGCTCAGCAGCACCGATCCGTCCATTGGCTGCCGCGTTGGCCTCCTTGCGATCGACGTGGGCCTGTCCACGCTCCAGTGAACCAACTTCGTGGTTGGTCAGGGCGCCACTGTTGACACCGTTCGCGATCCGCTCCTGTGTTTCGGATAGACCCGCAGCGGATGCTCATCGCACTCCCATAACCGCAGTCCGCCAGTGAACGCGTTATTGTTGTCGCCGAGGCGCTCATTGTCTGCAAGACGCTTCAGACGCTTGGCATTACCGCCACCCAGTACCATGTAGTCAACTTCGAGAGCATGGCGCAACTGATCCACGACTTCGCGCACAACCCTGCGCCACTTCCTGGTACCCATACGCACACGGCCGCGCTCCCCCACGTAGTCCTCGTACGTGCGTCCGTTCTTGTACGGCATGTGTCCGAGCTCCATTGGTTCAACATAACCCTCGATGATGAGAGTTGCGCCGAGACCGGTACCGAGTCCCAGGAACAACATCCGGCCGCCCTCGTAACTGCCAATGGCCTGCATGGCGGCATCGTTGATCAGGCGGACCGGTTTGCCGAAGGCCTTCGCGAAATCGAAATGCACCCAGCCTTGGCCGAGATTGTGCGGCTCAGCCGCGATCCGTCCGTGAAATACCAATCCCGGGTAACCGATGGACACGGCATCGTAGGACGATGGTGGGACAACCGCGGTAACCCCCGTCACCATCTGCTGCGGCGTCAGCTGGGGCCCGGAATCGAACCTGTAGATCTTGCCGCGCGGGCCGATCCGGAATTTCACGTGCGAGCCGCCGATATCGATGACCAGTCTCCGCCGGGGAACCTTGGCCTGCGAAGTTCTTGCTTTCATGCGCGGAGTATAACGACAGTCCGTTGGGCGCACGGTCAGGTCGCCCTGCCGACCGGGGGCTTTGCTTCAGGCGCGCCCGGTATCAATATCGCCGCAGGACAGTCTGGGAGGACGGCGATGATCGGAGCATTGCATCTACGGACGGCGCTTATTTTCGCCGCGGCGGTTGTTGCGACCCTCGCGTCCACCGCGGTTCCAGTGTCTGCGGCCGATGACGATCACTCCAAGGTGATGGGCTCGGTTCACGTCGAGCCGGGCCAACATACGGACGACGCGTCGACTGTGAATGGCTCGGTTGAAATTGGCGCCAATGCAGTCGTCAAGAAGGCCACGACCGTGAATGGCAATGTCACCCTGCGCGAGCACTCCGCGGCCGCGGAGGTGGACACCGTCAATGGAGCGGCGGAGCTCGAAAAGGGCGCGCGCGTCGCCGGCAACGTCTCGCTGGTCAACGGCCACATCTCGCTGGACGAGGGAGCCGATGTGTTGGGCCGCCTGACCAACGTCAATGGCGCAATTCAGCTCAGGGCCGCCCACGTGGGAGGCGGAATTGAGACGACGACGGGCGAAGTCGACATCGGGCCGAACTCGCGCGTCGAGGGCGGCATCCTGGTGAGGGAAGACAAAAGCTGGTTCAGCTGGTTCAGCTTCGGCAGCCCGACGATTCCGCGGGTGGTGATCGGACCCGGCGCCGTCGTCAAAGGTACTCTCAGGTTCGAGCGCGAAGTCAAACTATATGTCAGCGACCGCGCGACCATCGGCCCGGTGGAAGGCGCGACCGTCAACAAGTTCAGCGGCGAGCATCCTTAAAACAACCCCACAATCTTCCCGTTCTCATCCACATCGATCGAATTGGCGGCCGGAACTGCGGGAAGCCCGGGCATCGTCATGATGTCCCCGCAGATCACCACGATGAACTCCGCGCCCGCGTTCAGGCGCACCTCGCGTATGTGCACGATGTGGTGCGAAGGTGCGCCGCGTAACTTCGGGTCCGTCGTGAAGGAATACTGAGTCTTGGCGATGCAGACCGGATAGTGGCCATATCCGGAATGCTGCAGCTCATTGATCTGCGCCCGCACCTTGGCGTCCGCATCGATGTCGGCAGCGTGATAGATCCGGGTGGCGACCGCCTTGACCTTGTCCCACAAGGTCGCGTTATCGTCATAAACGAATTTGAATCCACCCGGCTGCTCGCACAGCCGCACGACCTCCTTCGCAACATCCACCGCCCCCTTCCCGCCCTCGGCAAAATGGCGAGCCAGGATGACCTTGACTCCCATGGGCGATACCAGGTCCATCAACTTCCGAAGCTCGTCCGGCGTGTCTTCCACACGCTGATTGATGGCAACCGTGCAAGGCAAACCGTACTGGTGCCGCACGTTGTCGATGTGGCGGCCAAGATTCGCGACACCGCTCTCGAGCGCCGCGAGATTCTCCTGACCCAGATTGGCAACCTCCACTCCACCGTGATACTTCAGAGCGCGCACGGTTGCCACGATGACCGCGGCAGAGGGCTTCAGATGCGCCTTGCGGCACTTGATGTCCACGAACTTCTCCGCCCCCAGGTCCGCGCCAAATCCCGCTTCCGTCACCACATAGTCAGCAAGCTTCAAAGCCGTGCGCGTGGCCATGACAGAATTGCAGCCGTGCGCAATGTTGGCGAAGGGCCCGCCATGGATGAAGGCCGGATTGTTCTCCAGCGTCTGGACGAGATTGGGAGCGAACGCGTCCTTCAACAAAACCGTCAGGGCGCCGTGCGCCTTCAGGTCCCGCGCCAGGATGGGTTTGTGACCGGACGTGTAGCCCACGACCATCATCCCCAGGCGCTCCCTGAGATCCGCCAGGCTGTTGGCCAGGCAGAAGATCGCCATCACCTCGGAGGCGACCACGATGTCGAAACCATCCTGCCGCGGAAAGCCGTTGGAAGGACCGCCAAGGCCTGCCACGGTCTCGCGCAACGCCCGGTCGTTGACATCGAGCACGCGGCGCACGGCGATGCGCCGCAGATCGAATCCCAGCTCGTTGCCGTGATGGATGTGATTGTCCACGAGCGCGGCGAGCAGATTGTTGGCCAGCGCAATGGCGCTGAAATCGCCGGTGAAGTGCAGGTTGATGTCCTCCATCGGGACCACCTGGGCGTAGCCGCCGCCGGCCGCCCCACCCTTCATGCCAAACACGGGTCCCAGTGCCGGCTCGCGCAGACAGATGACCGTTTTCCTGCCGATGAGATTCAGAGCATCCCCCAGACCCACCGTCATGGTGGTCTTACCCTCGCCGGCGGGCGTGGGGGAAATGGCCGTCACCAGGACGAGCTTGCCGTCCGCCCGGTCAGCCAGCTGGCGGATATAATCGAGCGAGACTTTGGCTTTGAAGCGTCCGTAAGGCTCCAGGCTCTCCTCGGGTATTCCCAGCCGTTCGCGCGCGACCCGCACGATGGGCTGCATATGGGCCTTCTGGGCAATGTCGATGTTTCGCAGTGACATCAGCTTGCTCATCCCTTTAGTCGCAAAGCGGCTACCTTAGCCGGCCTGCCACAATTCATCCAGAAGTCGGGTCCTGCCGGCACACAGTCCTGCCGCGGCAATGCTGGTAACCTAGCGTGGCATGCTCTGGCTCAAAGCCTTCCACATCATTTTCGTCGTAACCTGGTTCGCGGGACTTTTCTATCTGCCGCGCCTGTTCGTCTACCACGCTGTCACGACTGATGCAGTCAGCCTCGAACGCTTCGCCGTCATGGAGCGCCGGCTGTTTTCGATCATGACTCTCGGGGCAAGCCTGGCGGTTATATTCGGCCTGTCAATGATTGTCGTGGCCCCCGCGTACCTTCATTTCGGCTGGTTGCACCTCAAACTAACGCTCGTGGCAGCGCTGATCGGTTATCACGTCTGGTGTCGCGTACTGATGGCGGCGCTGCAGTCAGGGCGCGATACTCGCTCGCAGCGCTGGTACCGCTTTTTCAATGAACTGCCCGCGTTGCTGCTGATTGCAATAGTGATACTGGCGGTCGTCAAACCCTTCTGAGGCGCCGTTTGCTCCCTTTGCTCCCCAGGTCCTGGCGCGATTCACCCACGCTCGCGCCGTTTCAGTCGCGCATTTTCGCGATGATCTGGAGCGCGAGTCTGATCTCGAACTTCGGCACCCTCATCCAGGCCGTGGGTGCCTCGTGGATGATGACGTCGATCGCGCCTTCGGCGGACATGGTCGCCCTCGTCCAGGCTTCGACCACCTTGCCCATCATGCTGCTCTCGCTCGTGTCAGGCGCCACCGCCGATATCTGGGACCGGCGTCTCGTGATGCTCATGGCCCAGGGACTGATGTTGGTGGTCGCGGCGGTGCTGACTGTCATCGCCTACCTGGGCTTGATCACACCCTGGACGTTGCTGGCGCTGACATTCCTCCTGGGCTGCGGAATAGCGCTCTACGGACCGGCATGGCAATCCTCGGTAGGTGAGCAGGTTCCCCGTGCCGATCTGCCTTCCGCGGTAGCGCTCAACAGCCTCGCATTCAACATTGCGCGTACCGCGGGACCCGCGATCGGGGGTGTCATCGTGGCCAAGGCGGGACCGCCCGCCGCATTCCTGATCAATGGCCTGTCGTACCTGGGCTTGATCATAGTCCTGGCGCTGTGGCGCCGGCCGAGGCCCGCCCCCTTCCTGCCGCCAGAAAACATGTTCATGGCAATGGGAGCCGGCGTGCGGTATGCGCGGCTGTCACCTGACATTCGCACCGTGCTGATACGGGGCGCGGTCTTTGGTGTTCTGGGCAGCAGTATCTGGGCGTTGATGCCCCTGATCGCCCGCGATCTCATCGGCGGAGATGCGGTGACGTATGGTGTGCTGCTCGGTGCTTTCGGCAGTGGCGCGGTGTTAGGCGCGCTCGGCAGCACATCACTGCGCAAGCGGTACACCAACGAGGTCATCGTCCGGGCCTCGACGGCGGCTTTTGGGATCGGGACCGTCCTGACAGCCGTCAGCTCCTGGCATGCATTGAGCATGGTGGCGCTGATGATGGGAGGTGCCTCCTGGGTGCTGGCGCTCTCGACGTTCAATGTCACTGTGCAAGTGTCCTCGCCGCGCTGGGTTGTCGGCCGCACGGTCGCGATCTACCAGATGGTGACCTTCGGCGGGCTCTCGATCGGTAGTTGGCTCTCGGGTATCGTCGCAAGCCATCTTGGCCTCGTGATCTGCCTGGTCTCATCCGGCACGCTGATGGCGATCTCGGCGCTGCTCGGACGCAAGCTGCCCTTGCGCCAGCCAGAAGGACTCAACCTCGATCCTTCCCGCACGTGGTCGAGCGAGAACCGGGCGCAACTGGACCGGCTCATCGATACCGGGCCGGTGGTCGTCACCGTGGAATATCGGATCGCGGCCGAAGATGCGGAAGCGTTCAGACTGGCCATGCGCGAGTTGCGGCGCATCCGGCGGCGTGACGGCGCGAAGCGCTGGTCACTCATGCAGGATATGGCCACCCCCGAAATCTGGATCGAGCGGTATCACAGTCCCAACTGGATTGAGCACCTGAGGCGCCATCACCGGTTCACGGTTTCGGACCGCGAGATAGAGCGCAAGGTGCTCGACCTCCACCAGGCAGATGAACCGCCTCATGTCCGCCACCTGATCGAGCGGCGAACCGATGAGCCTGTTGGCGAGCGAACCGCCACCACCGATCCTCATCTGCCGTCGGGGTCCGTGTCCCTGGCCACCGGGACCGAAGCAGAACCTGGATAGGACCGACCGCCGCGCGGACAGCGTGGGACCGCTCGAGCGCACCATTCAGGGGCAACAGGCCCTTTCGCCATATTCTGTGACGAGCCGCTGACCGCAGCAACTGCGCGAATTGCTACGGTTCGCATTCTTCCGATCGCGGTGCCCATGACTACAGCTCTCTCAGTGATGCCGCTCCCTGCGGTGTCCGGGACTGACAGTTCCCAGGACAACGCAAGGATGCTCAAGACTTTGCTCGCTACCGTGGACGGCATGGTCTACAGGCGGCGGCTCGATCCCGACTGGACGATGGAGTTCGTCAGCAGCGGCTGTCTGCGAGTTACGGGCCATCACCCCGGCGACCTCCTCTTCAACAACCGCATCGCCTATGGCGATCTCGTCATCTGCGAGGACCGGCTGTGGGTGCGCGAGGCGATCACCTGTGCCGTGGAAGAGGCTCGGTCCTTCGATCTCGAATACCGGATCGTGCATGCCGATGGCAGCACCCGCTGGGTCTGGGAACGGGGTACCGGTGTTATCGACGATCACGGCAAACCCATAGCACTCGAAGGCCTGGTGCAGGACATCACAAAGCGCAAGAGCGCCGAGCAAGCCCTCCGTGAGGCCGAGCGGCGTTATCACGGTTTGTTCGACAACGCGATTGAAGGCATCTTCCGCACGACGGTGGACGGACACTATCTCGATGCGAATCCGGCGCTGGCGCACATCTACGGTTTTGACTCGCCGGAAGAGTTGATGAAGTCACTGCGCAACATCGGCGCCCAGCTCTATGTCGACAAGCAGCGGCGCGACGAATTCATGCACATCATGAAGGCGCGCGGCTCGGTCACGGGCTTCGAATCACAGGTGTATCGCAAGAGCGGCGACATCATCTGGATCTCGGAGAATGCGCGTGCCATTTTCGCAGAAGACGGCAGCCCGGTCGCCTATGAGGGAACCGTAGAAGACATCACCGAACGGCGTCTCTACCAGGTCAGGATCGAGCACCAGGCCAACTACGACACCCTCACGGGACTTGCCAACCGCTCGTTGCTGCAGGACAGACTGCAACAGGCCCTGCTCACCGCCGCAAGCTCCGGCCGGCGGATCGCGGTGGCGTTCGTCGACCTCGACCGCTTCAAGTTCATCAACGACAGTCTCGGCCACCATGTCGGCGACGAATTGTTGAAAGCGGTCGCGGCCCGGTTGAAGGCGTGCGTGCGTGACTGCGACACCGTCGCGCGTCTCGGCGGCGATGAATTCGTGTTGCTCATCAACGGTCACACGGGCCCGGAGTACGTGCGGCAGTTGATGGACAAGATGCTCGCCTCGGTGGCGCAACCGTGGATCATCGAGCAGGGCGATTTCCTGGTCAGTTGCAGCATCGGTGTTGCGCTTCATCCGGATGATGGCGAGGAGGCGCTGACCCTGCTGAAACACGCCGACTCGGCGATGTACCGGGCAAAGGACAGCGGCCGGAACAATTTTCAGTTCTTCACGCGCGAGCTGAATGCCCTGATGACGGAGCAGCTCGAGTTGGAAACGCACCTGCGCCGCGCACTCGAGCGCAATCAGTTCGTGCTTCGCTACCAGCCGCGCGTAAGCCTCGTCACCGGCCAGATCGTGGGCGCGGAAGCGCTGCTGCGCTGGAGGATTCCGCAGCGCGGGACGGTTCCCCCGCTGCGCTTCATAACTCTGGCGGAGGAAACCGGGCTCATCGTGCCGATCGGCAAATGGGTGCTGCAGACGGCCTGCGCACAGAACAAGGCGTGGCAGGACGCGGGGCTCGCTCCGATCGTCGTGTCGGTGAATGTTTCGCCGCGCCAGTTCAGGCACGAGAGCCTGGTCCAGACAGTGGGCGAGGCACTGCGGTCAACCAGGCTCGAGGCGCGGTATCTCGAGTTGGAGCTGACCGAAAGCATGGTGATGCACGATGCGCCGCAACTCGTGGCCATGCTCGATGAGTTGAAGGAGCTGGGCGTGAAAATCGCGGTGGACGATTTCGGCACCGGCTACTCGAGCCTGTCCTATCTCAAGCGCTTCCCCGTGGACCGCCTGAAGGTCGACCGCTCCTTCGTCGAGCACATGACCACCGAAGCGGACGACGCAACCATCGTGCGGGCGATCATCGCCCTCGGCCACAACCTGGGACTCAAGGTCGTGGCCGAGGGAGTCGAGACCGCTCAACAGGCGCGCGCCCTGCGCGCCTATCAATGCGACGAGGCCCAGGGTTTCCTGTTCGCCCGTGCCGTATCCGCGCGCGCCCTACCGCGCCTGGTCACCAGATCGAGACCCGATCAGCGGGGTTGATATACAGCTTGTCGCCGGGCTGGACGTTGAACGCCTTGTACCAGGCGTCCATGTTGGGTAACGGCCCGTTTACACGGAAGTATGCGGGGCTGTGCACGTCAGACATGACGAGCTCCCGCAGCGCTCCCTCGCGGTACTTGGCGCGCCACACCTGGGCCCATGACAGAAAGAAGCGCTGATCCCCGGTCAACCCACCGATGAGCGGCGCAGGCTGGCCCTGCAACGAGAGCTGGTAGGCGTGATAGGCCATGTTGAGGCCGCCCAGATCGCCGATGTTCTCACCGATCGTGTTGGCCCCGTTGACCTTCAACCCCGGTAGTGCCTCGAATGCCGAGAACTGATCCACGAGCCGCGTGACCCGGCCCTTGAACACGTCGGCATCCTTCTGCGTCCACCAATCCTTGAGACTGCCGTCGGGTCCGAACTTGCGCCCCTGGTCATCGAAGCCGTGGCCGATCTCGTGGCCGATCACGGCCCCAATCGCCCCGTAGTTCACGGCTGGATCGGCATTGGGATCGAAGAACGGCGGCTGCAGGATGGCGGCGGGGAACACGATCTCGTTGTTGAGCGGGTTGTAGTAGGCATTGATTTCCTGCGGCGTCATCTGCCACTCGTCGCGATCGACCGGCTTGTCGAGCCGCGCAACCTGGTAACGCCAGTGCCACAAGGCGGCGCGCCGGGCGTTGCCCACGGGATCGGTACGCCGCACCTCGAGCCCGGAGTAATCCTTCCACCGGTCCGGGTAGCCGATCTTCGGAGTGAAGGTCGCGAGCTTCTCGTGTGCGCGTGACTTCGTATCCGCAGTCATCCAATCCAACTCGTCGATGCGCTCGCTCAGCGCGGCGCGCAGGTTGCCAACCAACTCCTGCATTTTCGCCTTGGAGTCGGCCGGAAAGTACTTCGCAACGTACAGCTGGCCAACCTGCTCGCCGAGCGAATCGTTCACTTCGCCAACCGCGCGCTTCCAGCGTTCGCGCTGCTGCGGCTGGCCGCGAAGCGTGCGTCCGTAGAAGTCGAAACGCGCATCATCGAAGCGCTTCGGCAGGTACGGCGCATGGTCGCTCAGGTAGTGGAAAGTCAGGTACGCCTTCAGTGTGGGCAGCGGCGTGCGGTTCAACAGCGCCGCGAGGTCCTTGATGGCCGTGAGCTCGCCCAGGATCAGATCCTGCCGGGAGCCGATCTCGGAAGCATCCAGAAACGCCTGCCAGGCAAAGCCCGGAGCGTAGGCCACGAGCTGCGCCTTGGTGCGCGGATTGTAGGTTGCATCCACGTCGCGGCGCTTCTCGATCGGCCACTGCAACTTTGCAGCCTCCGTCTCGAATGCCATGATGTCGCGCGCCTTGGCGGGTACGTCCGGCACTCCGCCCAGTGTCAACATCTGCTCGATGTACTGCGTGTACTTGGCGCGGAACTCCTTGAGCTTCGGGTCATCCTTCAGGTAGTAGTCGCGGTCCGGCAGCCCGAGGTGCGACTGCGTGATCACCACCGAATACTGGTCCGGGTTCTTCAGATCCGGCGGCAGGTCCAGATCAAACAGCGAGGTGAACCCCGCTGAGCCGAACAGAGTTGCAATGTCCTGCTTCGAGTTCGCAGCCGAAATGCGCTTCAGGTCATCCTGCACCGGCGCAAGCCCGTTCGACTCGATGGCCGCCTCGTCCATGAAGGCTGCGTAATAATCGCCGATCTTCTGCGCCGGGCTGCCGGGAGCGGGCTGGTCCGACGCATGCGTCGGACCGGCCGCGGACTCGATGATCTCGCGCACGCGCGTCTTCGACAGCTCATCCAACTGGTTGAACACATCGAAACGCGACCGGTCCGGCGGAATCTCGAATTTGTCGTACCAGGTGCCGCTGGCATAGGCGAAGAAATCGTCCCCGGGCCTGACCTGCGGCTTCCCCGCGCCAAGGTCCAGGCCGAAATCACCGATGGAGGCCTTGGGCCCCGGCGGGGGAGCGGGAACGGGAGTGGACGGCGGAGCAACGGCGGCCAACGGCTTCTCCTGGACTGGCTTGGATGTGCAGGCGGCTGCCAGAAGCACCGCTGCAATCCCGACGATAGTCGTCGAACTGACCCTCATGATAGAAAAAACCCTCCAAAATGTTCGTAGGCGGGAAGCTGAATCAGACGTTTGTCTGTCCGGGTACCGGGTTCGTTCCGTCGTGGGCACACATCTGTTCATCGAGTGGGGCGCCAGTATTGGACGAACTTGCGCCAGTCGGGCCGGGGCAGCGAGCCTGGTCCGTCCTCCTCCGTTCCCATGTACAGGAAGCCGACGATGGCATCTTTCGATTCGAGGCCCAGCGCCGTCTTCACGTGCTCGTCGTATGCAGCACCGCCAGTCTTCCAGACACCGTTGAAGCCAAGCGCCAGGGCAGCATGCAACATGTTTTGTGCCGCAGCCCCTGCGGACAGAATCTGCTCGATCGCAGGGATTTTTCCATCGGGCGTGACGATGGCCGCGACTGCGACGATGAGCGGAGCACGGAATGCCTTGAGCCGCTCACGTTCCAGGGCTTCATCGGAGACCGAACCTTTTGTCCGGCGCAGATGATCCGCCAGCAGCTCGCCGAACTGCGCACGATCTTCGCTCTTGATCACTACGAACCGCCACGGCCGCAGTCTTCCATGGTCGGGAGCGCGGGTAGCGCTCTTCAGTATGAGCTCCAGCGCGGCATCGTCCGGCGCAGGCTCCTTCAATGCTCGCGCGGAATAACGCCGCAGCAGGGCTTCGATCGCTTGCATGAAGATCAGTACCTTCTTTTGGGAGAGGGAAGTGCGGGGTATTGTCGCGCAGAATCATGCCTTGCTCCCAGTTGATGGCATGCAGCTTGCGGACCGGATTTCCATGATTCAAGACAACCGCTTCCGCCTCGTGCGTGCCGCCACACTGGCACTGTCCGAGCCCCTGTCTCCAGAAGACTACGTCGTGCAGTCAATGCCCGATGCGAGCCCCACGAAATGGCACCTGGCGCATACGACCTGGTTTTTCGAGGAGTTCGTCCTGCAGCACGCGGTGCCGGGCTACAAATTCCACGACGATCAGTTTCGGTACCTGTTCAATTCGTATTACAACACCGTAGGGCCGATGCACAGCCGCCCTCATCGCGGGCTCCTGTCGCGACCGACAGTCGAACAGGTGCTGGCCTACCGCGCTCGCATCGATGAGCGCATGAAGGTGCTGCTACAACGCGAGGATCTTTCACCTGAGATCCTGGACGTCATCACTCTCGGGCTGAATCACGAGCAACAGCATCAGGAGCTGCTGCTCACGGACCTGAAGCATCTTTTCTCGTGCAATCCGCTGTTGCCGGCGTATGTGCGTGAGAGCGCGACGCCTTTGCGCAGCTCGCCCGCTTTGTCCTTCAAGTCTTTCGACGGCGGGCTCATTGAGATCGGCCACGAGGGAGATGAATTCAGCTTCGATAACGAGCGGCCCCGGCATCGCACGTACACCACTGCATTTCATCTCGCGAATCGCGCGATCACGAACGGCGAATACCTCGAATTCGTGCGCGCCGGAGGCTACGAGAATCCCGTGCACTGGCTCTCTGATGGGTGGGCAACCGTACAACGCGAAGGCTGGAAGCGTCCGATCTATTGGTCCGCGTCCCTGGACGCGGAGTTCACGCTGACTGGCCTTCGAGGATTGAACCCGCACTCGCCTGTTTGCCACCTGAGCTACTACGAAGCCGATGCCTTCGCCCACTGGGCCGGTGCGCGACTCCCCTCGGAAGCCGAGTGGGAACTGGCCGCGAATGAGGCGCCAGTACGCGGCAATTTCGTCGAAAATCGCCGCTGGCACCCGGAACCGGCGTCTTCAGACAATTCCTTGCTCCAGATGTTCGGGGACGTGTGGGAATGGACTCAATCAGCCTACGCGCCTTATCCCGGCTTCAAGCCGGCCAAGGGCGCTCTTGGCGAGTACAACGGCAAGTTCATGGTGAATCAGCTCGTGCTGCGGGGCGGCTCCTGCGCGACACCGGCCAGTCACATCCGCGCCAGCTACCGGAACTTCTTCAGCCCCGCCGCCCGGTGGCAGTTCACCGGCCTGCGGCTCGCCCGAGACGTTTAACGGGACAGCCCAGGTGCAGCCGGAGTAAAGTGCCCGCGTGGACTCAGGTACATTGCGGGAAATCAGAGAATCGATTCGCACGATCGCGGACTATCCAAGGCCCGGCGTGCAGTTTCGCGATATCACGACCTTGCTCGGGAACGCGCGCACCTTCCGCCGCGTAGTGGACGAGCTGGTCGAGCCTTGGACCGTCGCCAAGGTCAACCGCGTCGCGGGTATCGAAGCGCGCGGTTTCATTCTGGGCGGCGCCGTGGCGCACCAGCTCGCAGCCGGTTTCGTGCCGATCCGCAAGAAGGGCAAGCTTCCTCATACCACCGTGCGGGTCGCCTACTCGCTTGAGTACGGCCTGGACGAGATGGAGATGCACGAAGATGCTGTCTCCCGCGGCGAGCGCATCATCCTGGTGGATGACCTCGTAGCCACGGGTGGCACGGCCGAAGCCGCCGTCAAGTTACTGCGCAAACTGGGCGCCGAAATTCTAGGAGCCTGCTTCGTCATCAACCTGCCGGAGCTGGGTGGGGCGGCGAGACTCGAGGCACTCGGCGTGCCGGTCAGAACTCTCGTCTCCTTCGATGGTCAGTAGTTTTTCCGTCATAATGCGCACGCCTTTTGCGAACCTCTTATCCTCTTTCGGAGACCTTCGATGTTCAAGCAAGTCGTCCCCGTTCTTAGTCTGATCCTGCTCGCAGGCCCGGTGTTCGCTGCTGACACCACGCCCCCGGCGGACACGTCAGCTTCTGCGCCGGCAGGCAAGAGCACAAAGAAGCACCACGCCAAGAAGCACCACAAAGCCGCTACCGGCACTGATGCGGCCGCGCCCAAGTAAGACCGTTCGAGCAAGACAACACTAGCATTTCGTAACAGCGAAAACTTATGTTGAAGAGGCCCGCCTCCCGGCGGGTCTCTTTGTCGGCCCTCTCCTACATCCGAAGGCCGCGACCCTGCAACACATGCAGGGGTTTCAACTGACGTCAGCGGACTTTCTGCTACGGTACCTTGCGTCCAAGCTCCTCTTTTCCAAATGTCCGAGTATGGAGTTGACCATGAAGATGATTGTGGCTGTCCCCTTTGCTCTGCTCACAGTCGGCATGCTGGGCTGTTCCCAGCATGCGAGCACCGCTCCGGTGGTGGAACGTCCCGCCCCGGCCGCGAGCGACACAAACACTTTCGGCGAGAGCAAGGACAACGCCGCCGGCAGCGCCGCGAGCGCGCGTGCCGCGAACTACGGTGCAGAGTCGACGGCTCCCAAGTAAACTTCAGGCAACGTTGTAGGAGGATTCCGACAAGCTTTTCGGACCTTTGCTCGAACCGGGTAGCGCTGCGGCGGCTGGCCGACGCAGCCTACCCGGTTCACGCTGACACTCCATCCGTGACCGTCGATACGAACATGACGATTCGCGACCTGTCATCCCTGCTGGCCCTGGTTCTGGGCATGCTGCTGGTACTCGCAGCCTGACCGGGCGGCTGAGCGGGCACGTTAGACCGTAGGAGGCGGATATGCTGGAGCGCACAGCTGCGCAGAGCGCAGCCCTGGCCGAGGAACTCCGCAATGTCGTACGGCAGGCAGAGAAGCTCCTCATTGCGCTCGGCGAAGACCGTGAAGAGGCCCTGGTGGAGCTTCGTCAGCACGTCACTGTTGCGGTCGCCGAAGCCAAGAAGCGCCTGGCGGACTTCGAAGAGCAAGCCCGGCGCTTCAAGGACACCGCCGGAGCGGCCATGGACGTGTACGTGCGGGAAAACCCCTGGACGGCGGTAGGTATCGGCGCGGCATTCGGATTGCTTCTGGGCGCCTGGCTCGCCTCTGAAGGCGGCAGTGAGTAAGGTCGTGGAAGATCGGACGCGGGAGCTGTCCGCGCTTTCCAACCATCTGCAGGCTTTGTCAGAACGGGAGAAGTCGGAGCTTGCGCGCAAGCTGCACGATGAGCTCGGCGGCCTGTTGACCGCGGCCAAGATGGACCTGTCATGGCTGCAGTCGCGCCTTGAGGGTGCGGCCATCCAGGAGCGCCTGGCGCAGCTGGGTAGCGTTCTTGACGAAGCCATGGATTTGAAACGTAGTGTGGTCGAGGCGCTGCGTCCCTCGCTGCTCGATCATTTCGGCCTGCCCACGGCCCTGCGTGCCTACGTCGAGTCCACCTGTGCCAAGGCGGGTCTGGCCTCGCAGATCGTGATCGAGCATGCGTGCGAGTCAATGTCGAAAGACACCACCATCGCGCTGTTTCGTGTAGTGCAGGAAGGCCTGTCCAACATCATCCGCCATGCACAGGCGAAGACGGTGAAGTTGGAATTGATCGGCGACGACGGCCACTGCATCGTGACACTGACCGACGACGGGCACGGCTTCGATGCTCGCAGCCCGCAATTCCGCTGGTCGCACGGGCTGATGGGAATGCGCCAGCGCGCGGAAGCCCTCGGCGGGCGACTCGAAGTCGAGTCGCGGGTCGGCGCCGGCACGCGCGTGCGTGTGGAGATTCCCGTCGAGATTCCCGTCTCGCGTCAGTGACTCGAGTGTGGCGGCGTCCACTTGGAGTGTCCGTCCACCACCACGGCCTTGAGCAACGCGATGTCGCGCATCTTGTCCAAAAAATAATCGGCCCCGGCCGCGAAACAATGGTCCCGGACGAAGTCCGAAGCGTAGTTGGTGAGTACCACGACGAGCGGCTGCGCATCGGGTGGGTAAAGCTGACGGGCATGGCGGATCACAGCGACGCCGTTGCCTTCCGCAAGCTCGATGTCGACAACGAGCACGTCAAATGCCCCTTCCTGGAGGCGCATCACGGCTTCTGACTGAGTTGACGCCTGCGCAGCTACCTCGACCCGTCCAGGTTCTGACAGCAGATCTATCAGCCTGCGAGTGAGGACGGCGGAATCCTCGATGAGGAGAACTCTTCGCTGCGTGCCCGGGCTGCTGCGCATATCCGAGTGCTGCACTTCCGCAGTGCTCATCGCCCTACTGCAGGAGGTTGTTCTTGATGGCGTAATACGTGATGTCCGCGTTGGTTTTCATGCTCATCTTCTCCAGTATCCGGGTGCGGTAAGTGCTGACGGTCTTCACGCTCAGAAACAGCTTGGCTGCGATTTCCGAAACACTCTTACCTTCGGCGAGCTTGCAGAAGATCTGAAACTCGCGTTCCGACAACACGCTGTGCCGCGGCTCGCCGGGCGCACCCTGCATGCCGCTGACGAGCATCTCCGCCAACTCCGGACTCACATAGCGCCCGCCGCGCACCGCAGCTCGTATCGCCCTGCAGAGCTCGCCATCGTCAGCGGCTTTACTGACGAAGCCACTCGCTCCGGCGCGCAGCACGTTGAGGCCGTACTGGTTCTCGGGGTAGGAGCTGAGTACGAGGGTGGCAACCGAGTCGTGATGAGCCTTGATCTGGCGCAGGACGTCCAGGCCGGACATGTCGGGGAGGGACAAATCCAGCAACAGCACGTCGCATTCTGCGTTGCGCAGGAGCGCAAGGGCCTCCCGGCCCGACTTGGCCTCTCCGGCCCAAGCGAAGTCCGACTGGCTCTCGATGATCTGCTTCAGCCCGATTCGCACGAGCTGATGATCGTCTACGACTGCGACTCGTGTAGCGGGCATGGCAACCGTTTCTGCACTTCTGAGGACCAGAGTACGCCACCGTGCGCGCTCCGGACTAGCTGTCGCCTGTGGGAGCTGGAGAGACCCCCTCGGCAACCCGGCCCAATGTCTCGTAGGACTCGTCCGACAGAATACTATCGCGCCGAGTCCTGCGCTCGCACTGCCTCATCCTTGCCTTCCGGGCCGGGGGGCGATTCCTTGCCGGTGTATGTCTCGAGACGGTTGTACAGTGTCTTGAGACTGACGCCCAGGATCTCGGCGGCCTTGCGTTTCACGTGACCGCAGTACGCAAGCGTGGCCATAGTCACGCGCCGCTCCACTTCCTCCAGCGGAGTACCTACCCGGATGGTAATCGTCGTGCCGTCGTCCGGCTTGGGAGCCGTGTCGGTTACAGCAACGTCGAACTCGATAACGTCGTCGGCCATGATGTATGTGCGCTGCACATAGTTCTTCAACTCGCGCACGTTGCCGGGCCAGGGATGTTGATACAACCGGACCAGCGCATCGCGCGAGAAGGTTTTGTTCGTACTTTCGGCGCGGTTGAGGTCGTCGAGGAAGAACTGTGCCAGTTGCTCGATGTCCGTACCCCGCTCGCGCAGGGGCGGCAACCGGATCGGAAACACGTTCAGGCGGTGGTACAGGTCTTCACGTAGCTTGCCATCTGCAACCGCCTTCTCGGGCTCGCGGTTCGTGGCACAGATGACGCGGATGTCGCTAGCGACCGTCTGAGTGCCGCCAACTCGCATTACGGTGCCGGTCTCCAGGACGCGCAGAAGCTTTACCTGCAGCTCCATGGGCATCTCGGTGATTTCATCGAGGAAGATGGTTCCGCCATTGGAACGCTCGAAAAATCCCTTGTGCTGCCGATCGGCCCCGGTAAAGCTGCCCCGCTCGTGGCCGAACAGCTCGCTTTCGATCAGCTGCGGTGCTACCGCGCCGCAGTTCAGCGGCAGAAAGGCCGAATCTCTGCGCCGCGACAGCTCGTGTACCGTGGCCGCGGCAAGCTCTTTGCCTGTACCGCTCTCACCTATGAGCATGACGGTAGCCGAGGTCGGCGCCACGCGGCTGAGCTGGTCGTACAGGACCTGCATGCGAGGCGAGCTGCCCAGAATCCGGCCGAAACGGCCCAGCTTACGCAGCTCCTCGCGCAGCTCCCCGATCTCGTGTTGCAGCGCGGAGGTCTTCTTCGCGTGCCTCAGCACCGCTTGAACGCGGTCGAGATCCGCCGGTTTGACGAGATAGTCGCTCGCCCCTGCGCGCAGGGCAGCAACGGCACTGTCTACGGTGGCATGACCTGTGACGATAATGACTTCTGTGGCCTCAGGCTTCTCGAGCTCGCGCATGAGCTCGATGCCTTCGCCATCGGGCAGGCGAAGGTCGGTAAGCAGCACATCCGGGCGCTGCCGCCCGAGCTCAATCCGCGCGTCGCGGATGCTGTGCGCCCTGGCAACAGTAAACCCTTCCATTCGGGCGACTTCCTGCAGCCAGTCCACGACATCCGGGTCATCGTCGACGATCAGAGCATGTGCCATTTATCCCTCGTAAGACCTCTTGTTCATCGGTATTGCAATGTGGGGCGCGATTCTATGATTGCAAAAGCGGGTCGGGCGGTCCCGTAGGTGCGGGGGTCCGGGGCGCGTAACCTGCGGCATCTGTGGGAACAATAGATGCGTATCTCCTGGTAACGAAATGCTGGCGGGGAGGTTAGCCGGATGGCTTGGTTTATCGGCTTTCTAGCTATCGGCGTAGTCGCCCTGGGTGCCGGGTATGATCGACGGCGCCAGCGGGAGCGTTCAAGGGTAGCACGGCCCGAGATCCACCGCTGGGAAGAGGAAGGCGGCGCCGTTTCAGAGGGCCCGGCGGAGTCGCCGGATGGCAAGCCCGCCGCCGAGACGACAACACACTAAGGATTAAAGATCGACCGTTCCGGGTGACGGGCGGCTCAGGGGCAGGCCCGAAATCGTACTGGCAATGATCGAGGTCACCACGACGACGAGCGTGACCCCCGCCAACAGCCGGGCGTATGGAGCGCCAAGCCCGTGGTTGATCGAGAAAGCCAGGCAGTACAGTGAAGCGATGCCCCGGGCCGTGAAGCCCGCGACACTGCGCCATTGCGCCTCGGGCATGGCCATCCCACCCAGCGCAAGGCGGACCGCGAGCGGCCTGATGATGAGTATCAGAATCCCCGCGAACACCAGCATCCACCACTTGTATTCGATGCTGGCGACCAATGCTCCCACGAGCACGACGATCACGAGCCAGCAATAGCGCTCTATCCGGCCTGCGATTTTCAACACCCGCGGCATGAGTGGCCGATTGCGCAACGGCCGACGCAATCGGCCGCCATGTGACAGCGCGACCCCGGCAGTGAAAACGGCGAGGAAGCCGTCTGTGTGAATAGCCAGGGCCGCGCCATAGGCCAAGGCGGCAGTCGCAAACACCATCGCCTCTTCCAGGAAGTCCGCCTGGCGCTCCGGATCCAGGAGCTTTATCCAGCGCGCCATGCCTGCGCCGATCACAGAGCCCACCACGAAGCCGCCGGCGACAGCCCACAGCGCCACGGGCGCGATCGAGCCCAGCGCGGCGGAATCCGAATCGCTCAAGCCCATCATCCCGAGTACCAACAGTACGAGAGCTGCGGCCAGTCCGTTGTTGATACCGCTTTCCGCGCAGAGGATGAACGACGGCGCGTCCTGCTCGGCGTCGGACTGCGAAGGCACGTCCGAGGCCAGCACAGAATCGGTCGGGGCGATGATGGCCCCGAGAAGCAGGGACTCCGCCAGACTCAGGTCGAACATTAGATGGGCGGCCGCGGCGGCCAGCGCTATGGTCGCAAGAGTGGCGAGAGTGGACAGCCGCAGAGGTATCCGCCACGTACGCCACTCGATCGGCATTCGCAGCCGCAGCCCGAGACAGAACAGGCATGTCAGCAAGGCGATCTCGCTGACCGTTTCGATCAGCGCGCCGTCTTCCATTAGTTGAGGCCGCAGAAGCCGCAGTCCCAGGGGTCCCAGCAGAACGCCAACTCCGAGTGCGACGACGGCCGCGTGAGCGGGACGCCGCGTCAATGCGAAATCAATTCTATGGCCGGGCGTCGCCACCGGTGCTCGCGGCCATCAGGCCGCCCTGACGTTGATCGGTGTGAAGGAAGCGAATCTGATCGTGATCGCTCATCATGCCCTCGAACTGGCGCAGGATCACCTGCCGCACGAACTCCGGCAGATGATCATCCAATGCATTCCGGTATACCTCAAGAGCGTGGTCTTCGCCATGCTCGCACTCGTCGATGAGCGCCTGGTCGGTATTCTGGGTCAGGGCGGTTTGCAGATTGACCCAACCCCGGCGGGCCGCGCCGCGGATCTTGCCGCAGGCGGCCGGATCTGCCCCGAGCTGTGCGAGCAATTCGCACAGCTCCCCGGCAGCGGCGGTGTGCCGGCTGGCACGGCTCACAAACAACTTCTTCAGTCCATCGGCGTGGGCGTGCTCCGCGCACGCCATGAAACCATGTTCACCGCTCTTAGCAACCGCCAACAGCTCGCTCAGGGTTGGGATGGTGTAACGATAATTCATACTTCCCCCTCGGAGGCCGCGGGCCTGCGTTACAGCATGCACCGTACCCGGCAAGGCACCTTCGACGCCCTTGGGAGGTGCATCGAACATGAAAAACCGCTTGCAGGAGATACGGCCCGCGCACGCAGGAATTTTTTTCACGCCATTGCTGAGCGCGCGGGTACGAATTACATCAAGGGAGCCGCGGAATGCACTCCCATTCCAACGAGCGGGTCCCTTCGCGTCGAAATTTGTTGGCATCGCTGGCGCCCAATCGGCGTCGTAAAAGGTCTATCGTAGACATCCAGGCCCTACCTGCCGACACTCTCCCTCGCCAGCTCGCAACAGCGAGCAGGAAGTGTTCCCGCGGCCCGTTGCTTGGCATAACGGTTGCATGTTGGATGGGCACGCGGGTTGCGACCCTCCTGCGTAAACCAGTTTTGAGCTACCGCCTTTGTCGAGGCGGCAGCACTTGCCGAAGACCCCCCGTTTGGCGGGCTGTGGTGCGAACAGCCCGCTCCTTTTTTGCCTATCGTCCGTGGTCGGCCAAACGGCGCACCAGCGGCACGAACGTATTGAAGTCAACTGGCTTCGGCACGTGTAGATCGAACCCCGCATCCATAGCCGCTTCCACATCGCGGGTCGAGGCATAGCCGGTCACCGCTATGGCCAACATCTGCCGCCCCGACTGCAAGGCGCGCAGCCGCCGGACCAGGGAGTAGCCATCCACCTCCGGCATTCCAATGTCTGTCACGATGATGTCGAAATGGGCGCCCGCTTCCTGGAGCTTCTCGAATGCCGACATGGCGGAATCCGTGACGGTGACGTTGGCCCCCTCGAGCTTCAACGTTTCCGCAACAATGGTGCGGGCGTCGGGCTCGTCGTCTACCACGAGGATGGACAGGCCGCCGAGACTGGCGTGACCCGCCCCGGAGTCCGAGTCGCCGGTACCGTGCGCCTCGGCCGATCTCCAAGGCTGGCGGACTGGAAAGCTGGCAACGAACTTTGCGCCACGGCCAACACCGGCACTGCTGGCCGAGATGGTGCCGCCATGCAGCGTCACGATCTCGCGCACGAGTGCCAGTCCCAAACCCAGCCCGCCGGAGTGACGGGTGATCGAACTGTCTGCCTGCCGAAACCGGTCAAACACGTGGGGAAGCGACTCGGGCGCAATGCCCAGCCCCGTGTCTTCGACACCGAGCTCCGCGAACCCTTCCGCGTTACGCAGGGTGACGCAGATCCGACCGCCGGAGCTGGTGAACTTCAGCGCGTTCGACAGCAAGTTGGTCACCACCTGCTGCAATCGGTCCGGATCGCCGCGTAACTGGCCGGCACCCGGCTCGAAATCCGCTTGCAATGCTATTGCCTTCGCGGCGGCCGTCGGCCGCGCCAGGTCCAACGCCGCGGAAACAACTTTCGCGAGCTGCATGGGACGGGCTTCGATACGCAGCTTGCCCGTCTCGATACGCCCGAGATCCAGGAGATCGTTGACCATCTTCAGTTGCGCGCGGGCGCTGTGCTCGATTCGAGTCGTAATCGAGGCAACTTCGGGATCATCCGGGCGCTTGAGCGCCAGGATGCGGTTCCAGCCGAGGATCGCGTTCAAGGGCGAGCGCAACTCGTGCGAGAACACGGACAGGAATTGGTCCTTGCCGCGATTCGCGGCTTGCGCTTCCGAGCGCAGGCGCCGCTCGGTGTCCAGAACCGCTGCGCGCTCGACCGCCTGACTGGCCGTCGCTTTTTTCTCGGCGCTGACGTTCCGCGACGTCAGGATCAGAGTGCGATGATTGTTGCCGTCATTGGTGGCTCGGCCATGCAACGCTATCCATTGTGCGCTCCGGTCGGGCCATGTTGCCTGCACCACCAAGTCGAAATCCACGCTGCTTGCGATAGCTGCGCGCGCCGCATCGGCAAGCGTGAGTCGACTCTCCGCAGCCACGCGTTCCAGCAGGCTCGGCCAATCGAGCTGCGCATCCGGGGCCCAGCCAAATTCCGCCTTGAATTGTGAATTCGCGCGCAGCTCGCGGGTCTCACTGTCGAGCACGCAGAAACCCAGGTGCGAAGCTGCGACGACGGCTTCCAGCTCGTCGTTGCGGCGTGCGAGGGCGGCGCACTGCGCCTGCGCGCGTTCGAGCTCGCCCGACAGGTCGGGTATGAGGGAACTCAGCCCCGGTTCATGAATTGAAGTCATGTCGTTCGCACTAGATCAGCTGCGACAGCTGAAGCGGCGGTTCTTACACACCGTTGCAAGTTCTCCGCCCGAGGAAGCGCCCGAAGGCGCGGGAACGGCCGGTAGTAGGAGCCCTTAGGCCCAAGCGGCGCGTCCAGTAGCTTTGGCATGGCTGTTGCTGTAGTTCCAGTCGATCGCTTTCGAGGATTCCCGGAATGTCCAATGCCGTAATGGGACTGCGCCTGAAGCAGCAGCTCACCCTCACACCGAGACTGCAGCAGTCCGTGAAGCTTTTGCAGTTATCGGCCCTGGAGTGTGTGCAAGAACTGCACCAGGCAATCGCCCAGAACCCATTCCTCGAAGAAGCCACGGAGAACGCGGAGACACGCTCCGAGGCCGAAGATGGCTCGTCCGAAGACACGTCGCGCAGCGACCTCGATTTTTCCGGCAACGGATCGAGCAGCAGCGGCGGTGATGACACCCCGGATTGGACAGAGTGGACCGCCTCGCCGGCCACATTGCATGACTCGCTCCACGAGCAGCTGTTACTTCTCGGCCTGAGCGAGCGCGACTACGCGCTTGCGAATCTCGTCGTCGACGCGCTCGACGAAGACGGCTTCCTCCGCCAGCCGCTCGAGGAGATTCAAGCGTTTGCGCCTGGTGCCGAACCTGGGGAAATCGAGACGGCCCTACGGATCGTACAGACGCTCGAGCCGAGCGGAATTGCGGCACGCAACCTGGGCGAATGCCTCGCGCTTCAATTACACGGGCTTGATCAAGGCACGCCGGGGCGGGACGTCGCGCTCGACCTCGTTCAAAACGCCTTGAGCCTGATGGCTGCACGCGACAACACGCGCCTGGTGGAAACGCTGGGCTGTTCTGAGGACGAGCTGCGCGTTGCGATGGAGTTGATTCGCAGCCTGGACCCGCGTCCGGGCTCCAAGGTCGGAACGTTCGAACCGCGCGCAATCGTTCCGGATGTCGTCGTACGGAAGGAAAAGAAGCGCTGGGTCGTCAGCATCAATGCGGCAATCTATCCGCGCATTCGTGTAAACCAACAGTACGCGGACTACTTCCGCCAGGCACGCGACGGTGAGACTGCGTTGCTCGCGCAGCATCTGCAGGAAGCACGTTGGTTGGTCCGCAATCTCGAACAGCGTTTTCTCACCATACAGCGCGTGGCCGAGGCGGTCGTCGCACGCCAGCGTAATTTCTTCGAGTACGGTGATCTCGCGATGCGTCCGTTGACGCTTCGGGAGATCGCAGATGAGCTCGGTTTGCACGAGTCGACCGTATCGCGTGCGACGAGCCACAAATATATGGCCACACCGCGGGGTGTGGTTGCATTCAAGCGCTTCTTCTCGCGACAGCTGGCGACAACCAGTGGTGGCTCGTGTTCAGCCACCGCAATACGAGCACTGCTGCGCGAGTTCATCGCAGCGGAAGATCGCCGCAATCCGCTGTCGGATGTCCAGTTGACTGAGCTGCTCGCCGATCGGGGAGTCAAGGTGGCCCGCCGGACTGTAACGAAGTACCGGCGGTCGATGCTGTTGCCAGCCGTGGATTTCCGCCGCGCCTGAAGGCGCGGCGGATTCCCGTTGCGCCCTCGGCAGCCTCTCCGTCCGCCCTCGGCGCTTCCTGTCCGCCCCCTCCGCTCGGCCGCGGCTTCCGTCTCCCTAAATCCGCTTCCTGCGCCGATGGCCTCGTCGATAGCCTCCGAGCGGCGGAAGTCGCAAGGCGCGACGTTGATCATGCAAGCGAGCGGGGTCCCGGCGCGTGCGTCCGTGCCGGACCCGCCGCTTGCATGGTCAGCGGCGCGCGTCACCAGCGGGCACCTGATTCCGACCGGTCAACCACGACTCGGTCTCCAGCCGCTAAGAGTCTCGTCGCTTGGAGCCGCTGCTTGCGTTGCCCGTGGACCCCGTGCTCCCGCTGCCCGCGGACCCCGACGCCCCGCCCCCAGCAGATCCCGACCCCGTAGTCCCGCTCGCCGCGGACCCGCTCCCCGGGGATTCGGTGCTCGCGCCACCTGACGATCCCGTGCTCGCATTCGCCGATGAGCCCGTACTCCCGCTTCCCAGGGACCCACTGCCGGCGCTCCCTAGAGACCCCGCGTCCGCACCGGCGGACCGGCTTCCCAACGGTTGCGCCGTGTCCCTCGTATCCCAACCAACACGGTCGCGGCCGACAACGACCCGAATGCGATTGTCGACATCCTGAACACCGGGCGCCGCGTCTGCCAAGTCCTCTATGGCGTGCTTCATACGGCGATCAGGCACTGTCCCGTCGAGCACCACCCTGGCACCCAACACCTGTACGGTTACGTCGCTGGAATCAATATGGTATGCCTCCATGAGACGCTCGGAGATTTCCTCACGCAGCCGCTCGTCCGATCGTTGGTAGCCTTTAGGTCCCATTGGATATCGGCGTCGCTGCGGTCTTGCAGCTGGTGTACCCACCGCTCGCGCGTACGGATAAGACTGACGGGGGTACGATTCGCGCCGGTATGCGTCCTGTGGAGGAAACTCGCGTCCGAGTGGATCCTCGTAGTAACCGCGGTTGAAACCAGCCTCTTGGAAGTACGGCGAATCTGATCGCTCGTCCGCATATCCGTACGTCCCGCCGGTAAAGGACGGACCCCCGCCGTAGCCCTGAGAGCCCGTTCCGAAGTAGCGAGGCTCGTTGGTCTCTCCGAACGCAGCGTGACCGAATGGCCCGTGCCCGGAAGGCTGCTGCGCAAATGGCGATTGGCTGAATTGACTATAACCCCGCGAGCCGTAACCCTCCGGGCGTTGAGCATACTGCCCCTGGCCACGCGGATCCTGGCCGTATCTCTGGCCCTGGCCATACTGCCCCTGACCGTATTGGTCTCGCATATGTTGGCCCTGTCCATACGCCCCTTGGCCGGACTGACCCTGCCGGTACCGCTGCTCCTCGTGTCGCTCCTGCTCGTGTTGGCTATGCTCGGGCTGGGACTGAGGCGAGCTATATTGCCCGCGCCCGTCATGCTCCTGACCGTATTGATCCGGATTCGATTCCTGGAAGCCCGGGTTTCCGGGATGAAACTCCCCCGGTGAGTTGTCGCGTCGATTCATGATCAGCACCCCTCGTTATCCGCACCCCTCGATATCGCGGGCAACAGCCATCCGCCCCGCCCGCCACAAACAGCAACCGATGTACCCATCACGCAGCAGGCAGCCGTGGCTGACCACAGCTGCCTGCGAAGGCACCGCCTTGTTCAACACCGCCTCTTCAACACAGTCTCTTCAACACAGCGTCTTCAACGCTGCAGTGGCCGCGCACCCTGCGCAAACCGACCTGAGTCGTCGCTGAACACAATCTCCACGCGACGGTTCTGCTGCCGACCTTCCGGCGTGTCGTTGCTCGCAACCGGGTAGCCCTTACCGCGGCCCACTGTCTGCACCTGATCAGCCGGGATGCCCCGCGACTCCAACGCAACCGCAACCGCGTGTGCACGTCGGTCCGAGAGCGCCTCGTTGTACTGATCCGAGCCACGACTGTCGGTGTGCCCCTCGATCAAAACCTTTGTGTGCGGATTGGAGCTCAGGTACGTCGCCAGGCGATTGAGCGCAAGGTCAGCCCCCGGTTTCAGCGTGGCTTGGCCGGTATCAAACAACACATCACCCAGTGTCACGACGACACCGCGATCCGTCTGCTTGGCCTGCAGGTCGGCGAGCTGTTGCTGAGCGTGGGCGAGCTGAGCCTGAGTCGCCGCCGTCTGGGCCTGCGCATTCTGGGCCTCGCGGGAGCGGCTCTCCATGAGAATCTTGTTCCGATCCTCCTGCGCACGCGCAACTTCCTGCCGCGAATGAGCTTCCGACACCCGCGCCTCGCCCGCCTCTGCATGACGCCGTGCCAGATATGCGTAGTGATCCACGACTCCCGGCGGTTTCTTCTGCCGAAGCGCCTCTTCCGCGTCCTGAAGCGCCTTGCGTGCCGCATCGAGGTCCTTACCGGCGGCCTCTTGTGCCAGTGGGTCCTGGGACAGCGTCTGAACTTCCGTACGTGCCTGTTCGACTTGTTCACTACGCTGCGGAGCAGAAGCGCAAGCCGCTATCGCAGCCGCCACCGCTCCAGCAATTATCAACTTTCTCATCTCGTTCTCCTTCTCCCAGGTGTCAGTTCGGGTTGGGGGTGCCCGTAGGCGCGCCGCGAGCGGATTCCTGACGGAGGGTTTCGTTGCTCTGCGCAACTTCCTGTGCAGCATGCTGTGCATCGCCAGCCGCGGAACGCGCAGCTGCCACGTCGGCATCCGCAGCTGCGGACTCAGCATAACGACGAGCGTCGTCATACTTCTTCTCAGCGTTAGCCTTGTCAGCGTTACTCAGCTCGTCATGCGCGCGCTGCAGATCGGCGGCCGCATAGCGCTGCCCACCCGCCCTGTCAGCCTGCTCGATCAGCGTGCGCGCACGAGTCATCTCTTCCGTCGGCTGAGGCCCTTGTGTGGCGCAACCACCGGCAAATCCGGATAGAAATACGGCTGCCGTGATCAATCCCGGTCGTAATAGCATGGGTCCCCCTAGCGATGTGCGTAACGATTTGGATACACAACTCAGGTTCTTATCATTGCGCGAACGCGACAAGCTCACTGTCGGCCGGGAACGGCTTCACAGTGCCGATCGGCTCATCGCGCCGTAGGACTCTTCCGACCTGTCTGATTGTGCAGCGGCCGCGCGCGAACCGACTTCAGGGACGCCTTCAGGCCCGCCGCGAGACTCTGGCGCCGCAACAACCCGCGGAGGGCAACGGCAGGCTGCGCGCCGTTCAAGCGCGCCAGCCGCCCGTCAGCGTAGGCAGTCAGTATCTCCGGATGGATATAACACTTGCGGCAGATGGTTGGCGTATTGCCAAGCCGCCTGGCGACAGCGGCTATCGTAGTGGCCAACTCGCGCTTTACCTCGCTTTGATTGCGAGCGGGTCTTTTACGCAACGACTGCAGGGCTTCGACTGTTGCAAACCAGGTACGAAAGTCCTTGGCGGTAAACGGCCCCCCACTGGCGTCCCGCAGGTAGTCATTGACGTCGGCCGAGTCGATCCGGTGCCGCTTGCCCTCGCGGTCTATCCATTGAAACAGCTCCTGGCCCGGGATATCGGCGCAGCGCCGCACGATCCGGGCCAGTGCCGGATCACTGACACGCACACAGTGGGCAATGCCACTCTTGCCTCGAAACTCAAAAGTCAGCTCGTCTCCGCGGACACTCACGTGTCGGTCACGCAGCGTGGTGAGGCCGAACGAGCCGTTGGAGCGCGCGTACTCCTCGTTACCAACTCGAACCAGCGTAAATTCCAGCAGCCTGACTACGGTCGCCAGCACTCGCGCGCGGGGCAACCCCGACTTGCGCAGGTCCTGGGCAACTCGCCGGCGGATGCGCGGAAGAATGCGCCCGAACTCCAGCATGCGGTCAAACTTCGCCGCGTCGCGGTGGGTACGCCAACTGGCGTGATAGCGATACTGCTTGCGCCCGCGCGCGTCGCGCCCAGTGGCCTGCAGGTGGCCGCGAGGATTGCAGCAGATCCAAACGTCCTGGTACGCGGGCGGTATTGCCAGACTACGGATGCGCGCCAGCTGCGCAGGATCCGACACTTTTGTGCCATCAGGATGGAAATAGATGAAGTTGCGTCCGCGGCGCACCCGGCCGATACCGGGTCTGCAATCGCTCGTGAATGCGAGATTGATCGACGATTCTCCCCCGTTCCGTGAGTCCACCTGCCGTGGTTAACCTGCGTTAACGGCCCGGCAAGCCCTGGCCGGCCCTGGGACTCTCTGGGTGGCTTTGAGGGTCTGTAGGACTGCTCTGACAGCACCTAGAGAAGCTTCCGGCCCCCTTCAGTCGTCCCCTTCCGACTTTGGCGAGCAGGCGCAGCAAGTACCTTGCCTACCAATCAACGGCATTGTCCGGGGTAGCCCGGGTAAAAAGGGTAGCAAGCAAATGGTGACTGACGACATGGTGGCCCTCGTGCCCCAACTGCATACCTTCGCACGCTCTCTCACCCGCGACGGCGTACGCGCAGACGACCTGGTACAGGAGGCGCTGATGCGCGCCTTCAACAACATTGACCGCTTCAGGCCAGGTACGAATCTGAAGGCCTGGCTGTTCACGATCGTACGCAACGAGCACTACTCGCAGCTGCGCCGCCGGAAGTTCGAGGCGCATGGAGTGGATACGGATCTTCTGCCGGAACCCAGTGTCCCGCCCGACCACGACGGTAAGCTGGAATTGCGCGATCTCAACCGGGCCCTGGCCTCACTTTCCCCAGGGCAGCGAACCGCGCTGATACTGGTCAGTGTCAGTGGCTTCTCGTACGAGGAAGCGGCAGCCATTTGCGGCTGCGCGGTCGGGACCATCAAGAGCCGTGTGGCGCGCGCTCGCGAGACCTTGTTGCAAATGCTGGATGGCACGCTGCCGATCCCAGCCAGTGAGGTGGAGGAAGAGATCTCAGTTCTAACGCCGGTTGCGACACGGGGTACACCTCAGCGCGCTCCCGCGCCACGGATGGGCGTGCGGGCTCCCGTGAGAATCGCCGCCGCGGCAGTATCGTAGCGGCCGTGAGGTAGCGGCCGCGAGTCCGGCGTTGATCTCAGCTCGCTCCGGCGAGCTGGGACAGCGCCGGGCCGGTGACGCGGTACGTCGTCCAGTCATCCAGCGGCACCGCACCGAGGTTGCGATAGAAGCGGATGGAGGGCTCATTCCAATCCAACACCGCCCACTCCAGCCGCCCACACCCCCTGCTGACGGCCGTCGCGGCGAGCCAGGTGAGCAGGCAGCGCCCTACTCCATGGCCACGCGCTTCGGGACGGACGTACAGATCCTCGAGATAGATTCCAGCCCGGCCCAGGAAAGTCGAGAAGTTGTGGAAGAACAGCGCGAACCCAACCGGTTCGCCGTTCAAACACGCGAGTACGACCTCGGCGTAGGGACGGCCACCGAATAGAGCCTCGCGCAGCATTCCCTCGGTAGCGACAACCTCATGCTCCAGATGCTCGTACTTCGCAAGGTCGCGGATGAACTGCAGGATGACGCCGACGTCGCCTTCATCCGCGGGACGGATTGTGATCGCTTCGCTCATTGCGCTCTCGTTATTCAGCCTCAACCCGTGCTCTGCAGGCCCTGCGCGATACCACTGATACTGGCGAGCAATGCTTCGAACAGATCACGGTCGCGCCGCCCATCCGCGCGCCAGCGCTGCAACAGGTCAACCTGCATCAGGTTCATGGGATCCACATAAGGATTTCGCAGCCGGATGGAGCGCTGCAGGGTCGGTTCCGAATCCAACAATGCGCCCGATGTCTTGATGGCCAGCACGTGCTCGCACGCCGCCGCGTATTCGCTGCGGATCCGCGGGAAGAAGCGGCGCAGCGATGCGGGAGCCAGTATTTCGTAGACCAGCGCAATCTCCAGATCGGTGCGGGCCAGCATGGTCTCGATATCGTCGATGAGATTGCGCAGAAAGAACCAGTTTGCGTAGGCATCGCGAAGCTGCCCTATGCCCCACTCGGCAATCGCCGCGGCGAGACCTGTGCCGGCACCGTACCAGCCTGGAATCATATGCCGCGTTTGTGTCCACGCGAACACCCAGGGCACTGGCATCAGTCCTTCCAGGCCCTCCGCCTCGGTGCGATGGACCGGACGCGAGCCGATCTGCATACGCTCAATGACATCGATGGGTGTCACGGCACGGAAGTAGTCGTAGAAGTCACTCTCGGCGTACACCAGCGCCCGATATGCCTCACGGCTTGCAGCGGCGACAGTTCCGGCACACTTCAGGTGCGCCGGGGCATCGAGAGCCAGCATTCCACGCTGAGCAGACGAAGTGGCCAGAGCAAGGGCGCTGAAAGCGCGCTCCAAAGTCCTCATCGCAATGGGCCGCAACCCATAACTCTGTTGAACCGCCTCCCCCTGCTCCGTCAGCCGCAACACGCCGTTGATGGCACCCGCAGGCGCCGCTTTCACAAGCGCATCTATGCGGCCTCCGCCGCGTGCAATGCTTCCACCCCGAGCATGAAACACGACGTGACGCTCATCGGCAGCAGCGAGTGTCTGGGCAAGTGCCCGCTGCGCCTGGTGCGTCGCGAACCGGGACGCAAACAGGCCACCTTCCTTGTTGCCGTCGGAGTATCCGATCAGCACGCACTGAGTGCGCCCATGCGCTTCCAGGTGTCGCCGATACAAGGGATCCGCCAACAGCTCCTGCATCGTCTCGCCACACCGTTCGAGAGCACTAAGCGACTCAAACTGCGGAGCAATATCGAGCGCAACCTCACCTGTATGCTTGTCATACGCCTCCGCCCACCGTGCGAGCAGAAGTGCAGCAAGCACATCGTCCGCCGCCGTCGCGCCACTGACTACGAAATACCCCACGGCGGCCGGCCCATAGCGATGCCTGCCTTGCATGATCGCGTCGAACACCGCGAGATTGCGTTTACCCAGCGCATCGAGCTCGACCCTGGGGCCCAGATCCTTTTCCAGGGCATTGGCCAACAATTGCCGACGTTCCGCGCTCGAGCGCCGAAGCCAATCCGGGTCATCCAGACCACGGGCGACCACCTCGTGCAGCACGGAGGCATGTTGACGGATATCCAGCGTCGCCAGGTGAAAGCCGAAAGTATCAATCCGGCGCAGCAGGCGCTGAACGTAGAACAGCCCCGCGCTCGTTCCTTTGTTGGCCTGCAGACTCGTAGCTACGAGTCGCACATCCGCACGAAACTGCCTCAGGTGCTGATAGCCGTTGGGCCTGCCGTCATAGGTGTGACGCAGCCGCTCGCCGATCTGAGCGAAGAACACTCGATACGGCATGCGGTCGTGGCGAGCCGGTGTAGTAGCCCGGGCACCGGGCAGCAACACCATGTATTCCTCAATTCGCTTCGACAGCTCGGGGGAAACGCTCGTGCGGCTTGCACTCTGTGAGAGGCGTTGCGCCAGCGTCTGGCAATCCTTGAAGTAGGCGTTGACTATGACGCGCTGCTGGCGGGCGAGCGTCTCGCGAATCGTCTTCGCGTGAACGTCGGGATTACCATCCATGTCACCCCCGACCCACGATCCGAAATGCAACAGCGCGGGAAATTCGAGCGAATCCACTGGCGCCCCATAGACCTTCTCCAGCGCCTGCGCAATCTCCTCATAGAACGCCGGGACCACACGGTAGAGAATCTCAACGAGATAGAAAAGTACGTGCTCCCGCTCATCTGCGACCGTCAGCTTTTCCCGTGGATGGTCCTCCGTCTGCCACCCTGCGGTCAGCTCGATACGAATGCTGTTCCACAACCGCCGCACCTCGTTCGGTGTCAGGGTTGGATCGAGCCGGTCCAGCAGGTGCTCGGCAATACGCTGCTGTTTCGTCAGGATGGTCTGCCGGGTCGATTCGGTGGGATGCGCCATGAACACCGGCTCGATGCGCAGCGTGCCCAGCAGATCCATCACTTGCTTGAGCGTGAGCCCACGAGCCTTGAGCGCCGCGATGGCGTCCTCCACTCCGCCGGGCTGCGGCCGCTGACTGTCCTTGAGGAAGTATTGGCGCCGCCGCCGGATGCGATGGACCTTCTCCGCCAGATTGACCGCCTGGAACCACGTCAGGAAAGCGCGGACCAGATCTCGTGCCAATGCAGGCGGACGACCCCGTACGCGGGCCGCCAGCTCGAGCGCGGCCTTCTCGTCTCCATCGCGACGTTGGATGGCGGCTACGCGGTCGTGCTCGACCAGCTCGAACAGCTCAGGTCCGCCCTGCTCCAGGAGGATGTCGCCCACGAGCGCACCGAGCGCATGCACATCGTCACGCAGCGCCTCATGCTTCGGCGGAAAATGTATCTCTGACCTATTCATGCCACTTATTGGCGTTCTCAGCAAAATCTGACCGCTGCACTCGCACGACGCAAAAGCGCTGGCCCGTAGGCGCCTCCATGACCCACCACGTGCGAACCTGCCCGACGCGCTTCGCGCCCAGCTTTTCCAGGCGTTTCACTTCAGCCTCAATGTCATCGGCCTCAATGTCCAGGTGCACGCGGCTGGGGTGCTCGACCTTCTGCACTTCTATGTGCAGATCGTCGGATGGCGTGTCGAACAGCCGGTAACCGGTGTCCTCGGCACTGGCGGATTTCTTCAGCGAGTAGCCCAGCGCCTGGCTCCAGAAGCGCGCGGCCTGATCGACGTCGTCGGTGCGGCAGTCGATGATGAATCCTGCGAGTCGGCTCTTGTGCACAATATTTCTCCGTTGTACCCGGGGACGCCATTCTAGCGGACCGGGCAGGCTCAGCCCGCCAGCAGGACCGATTCCGCCCGTGCGAGATCTTCGGGTTGGCCGTAAATCACGACGATGTCGCCATCGCGCAGTATGGTATCGCCGGCCGGCTCACGGCCCATGATTCCCTGGCGCCTCACGCCCGTGAAGGTGACTTCCATGCCCCGGCTGCGCACATCGTGCAGGGTGCGGCCGACCGCCCATGCCCCGGGCGGAATCACGACCGACCTCAGCTCTTCCCGGTGATCGAGAGACTCGTCAAAGGGACGTGGATCACCGCGCGGCACGATGTTCCGCAGGACAGAGTATCGGTTGTTACGGATTTCTCCGATGGCGCGCACGACGCGTGTCACCGGGACATGCAACAACATCAACACGTGCGAAACCAGCATCAGGCTCGCCTCGAACGTCTCAGGTACGACATCCGTGGCGCCTGCATCCTGTAGCTCCTTGAGGCGGCCGTCATCCTGAGTGCGCACCAGCACGGGTACCTTCGGGCGGAGGCGGCGGATGCTATGAAGAATTCCTATCGATGTGCGTGGATCCGAGAAGCTGATGACGACGGCGCTCGCGTGTTCGAGACCCGCTTTCGCGAGCATCTCCTCATCGGATGAATCGCCGTACAACACCGGGTCGCCGGCCTGGCGGGCCGCGCGGATTCGAGCGGGGTCGAGATCGACTGCGATGTACTCGAAGCCCTGTGACTCGAGCACCCGCCCGATGTTCTGCCCGACACGGCCAAACCCGCACAGGATGACGTGCTCGCGGTGCGCGATCTCGCTCGTCGCCGCGTCCTCGCGCTCGATTGCAGTTCCGGGCGGCCCCTTCTCTCCCAGCAGAAAGCGTGCGATCCGCTTGTTGTTATTGAGGACGAACGGACTCAAGACCATCGACAGGACCAGCGCCACCAGCAACGGCTCGCCGAGCGTGGCCGGTATCACGCGGGACTGCAGACCGATGGTGCACAGAGCGATGCCAAATTCGCCACCGATCGAGATCACGATACCTGTGCGCAACGCCTTGAATCTCGTCGTCGTAAACGGCCGTGCCACGAGTGCGGCGATGGCCGCCTTCAACATGTACATGCCCACCAGAATGGTGGATACCAGGCCGATCCCTGCAATCAGCAAGTGCACATCCAGCAGCATTCCCACCGAGATGAAGAACATACCGAGCAGGATGTCGCGGAACGGGCGGATGGCCGCTTCGATCTGATGGCGGTATTCCGTCTCCGCCAGCATCATTCCCGATAGGAAGGCGCCCAGGGCCAGGGACAGGCCGGAGACGCTGGATATCCAGGCGGAGGCCAGCACGACGAGGAGCACGGTGAGCGTGAACAGTTCGCGCAGCCGGCTATGTGCAATCTCATGAAACAGCGGCCGCATCAGCCAGCGGCCGGCCGCGAGCACCACGACGACGGAGAGTGCACCGCCGATCACAGCCAGGCCGCTTTCGCGCAGGTCGAAGTGGCCTTTGCCGCTTGCAAGTGCGGCGACGAGCGCCAGGAGTGGCACGAATGCCAGGTCCTGGAAGAGCAGCATGCTGAAGGCGAGACGCCCGTGAGTACGATTGAGCTCGGCCCGCTCAGTGAGCTGTTGCAGGAGAATTGCGGTCGAGCTCATCGCAATCGCGCCACCCACCACGATCGCCGTCAGCCATTCCAGGCCGAGCAGCCAGGCAATGAGCGCGAAAACGGCCGTGGTGGCCACGACTTGCGCCGCGCCCAGACCGAAGACCTCCCGCCGCATGGCGACCATGCGCGGCAGCGAAAACTCGAGACCCAGCGTGAAGAGCAGAAAGGCAACGCCTAACTCGCCCAGCAACGCCGTGGTCTGGGATTCGGACACAACCCCGAACGCGTGCGGACCCAATGTGAGACCGACAGCGAGATACGCCAACGTCGCAGGCAGTCCCATCCGCCGCACGACGGTCACCGCGAATACCGCGGCGGCAAGGAGAATGAGTACTTGTGAAAGCGGCTCGGTCATCGCGGCCAGTTTCACGGAATTCTGGCAGCCTGTCAGCTACCAGGTGGGACGATGACTGTCAGCCACCCATCAGGACGGTGGTGTCGTAACTCTCGAAGCCGTTGATGGCGCGTCCATACGCATTGTAGACCAGACGCTCCGCGACCTTGTCGGCGCGAGGCGAGAGAAGCATGCGCAACACGACATCATCCGCAGGCCGCGTTGCATCCTCTGCCAGGAGCTGTTCGATCACGCGTGTCAGCCGGTGAGTCAGTTCGTTTACGAAGCGCAGGTGAGCCGTATCGTGTACGTCTTCGACGGTCGGTCCGTAGGTGCCGCGGGCTTCCTGGGAGAGCTCGTGAAGAAACATGTTCAGCAGCCGCGCCTTGTCGAGCAGCCGCATCTCCGTAAAGTACTCGATTTCGGACTTCAGGTTCATGACGGGAAGAAGTCGATCGGCTTGGTCGTCGTGATGCTCTCGACGTCCTTGGGGTCGAAATGGAACAGACGTACGCGGGCTACGATCTTGCCTTCCAGATCCGGGTCATTCAATTCGCTGGAGACCACACGGCACATCGTGATCTCGCCGGTAGGCGCGATGGTGAATTCCAGTACGAGCTTGCCCTGCAACTCCGCTCTATCGCGCAAGGCGCGGTTATAGAGGCCATAGATGGCGCCCTTGTTGCGATCGAATACCAGCTCGATCTCCTCACGCGAGCGGGCGGCCTTGCCACTCGTGCCGGTCCGGGTCGGGCCGCGGCTGTCGAGACCGCTGCGCGCAATCGTCGAGGTGACGGCGGTCGTGTCGTGTCCGGTCAGCGAGCCTGCGCCCGTACCGAATCCGCGGCTGCTGTTCGAGGAGGTGATCCCTCCGCTTCCCGCGCCGACCTTGGAAGTGATCATGGAGCGCTCGGCATGCGAATCCGCACCCACGGCGCCCGACAGGTTCTTCGTCTGTGTCAGCGGAGTCAGATCCATCTGCTCGCGCAGGTCAGCGAGCTCGTCCTTCACACGGTTGAGCGACTTCTGCGCCTTCTCGTGCGCGAGCTGCTTACGATCCACCGGAGGTGGAATCGGAATGGGCTTCTTCTCCACCTCCAGCGGCTTCGGCTTCTCCTTGACCACCGGCGGCGGCGGCGGTGGCGGCTTCGGCTTCTCCTCGATCATGACGCGCGCCAGGCGCTGCGGCACTTCGGTTTCGGCCGCAGTCGGCTTCGGGCTGGGCAGCAGCGGAAACAGGATGCCCAATATCAGGAACAGGATCAGCAGTACGCGCAGGATTTTGCGGAAACGCGAGCTCGACTCGGCATCGCCTTCCCAAGGCAGCTCGTATTCGCGGTAAAAAGGGGTAATGACGCTGGCCATGTTGCTTCGCTATCAACCGGGCCGGAACTGGCCGGCCACCACGGGTTTTTCCTTCTGGATCACGGCCAGGGACAGCTTTCCGTAGTCCGCGTCCGTGCAGGTGCTCATCACCTTCTTCAGCACTTCGTAAGGCAGCGCCTTGTCGGCCATGATGGTGATCTCCCGCTGCGCCAGGTCTTTCTCGGTCATGTCCTTCCCGACCAGCAGCGGCCGCTTGAGAGCATCACGCAAGGCAGTGACGACCGTTTCTTTGCTGTCCCGTACGTCCTGTACGGTCGCAATGTGCTCGCCCTGCACGAACAGGTCGGTCTTGGTGATCATCACCACCACCGACTGTTTGGGAGACACCTCGGCAATGGACTGCGGAATCTCGATGCCTTTGCTGTTCTGAATGACCTCGACTTCGGTCGAGTAGACGAGCAGGAAGGCAACCATCACCGACAGGATGTCGATCAGCGGAATCAGGTTCAGCTCGGCATCAGCCTTGTGGCGCAGGTGGTGCTGCGCCATGCGCCGCGCCCGACTGGATGTACTCATGAGTGCGGAACTCCTGCAGCCGGCGCCGCAGCGGGAGCTGCCGTGGCGCCGGTCGTAGTGCTGTCGATTGCGGGCGCGTCACCCATCGAAATGTCGGGAAACAGCTCCGCCTGCACGGTGTTGAGGCCTTGCTTGACCTCAAATACACGGACCCTGTCCATCACCTGCACGACCGTGTCATAGGTCGTGTCAGGCTCCAGAAGAATCGACGCATCGGTCTTCTCGGGAAACTTCGCCTTGACACGCTTCAGGTAGTCCGTGAGGCCGTCATAGTTGTAGCCGGCCGCGGTGTTGGGCAGCGTGGCCAGCGGCCCCGTGTTGCGATCGGCGACCTGCAGCAGGTTCTTGCGCACCATCACCTCGATCTGCAATCCCGGCGGCGGTTCGCGGAACTCCGTCTGCGAGGCCGGAAGATTCAACTGCAGGATCACGGTGCGCGAGAACACCGCGGTCATGAGCAGAAATGTCACGAGCACCGTAAAGATGTCGATCATCGGCACGAGCAGCAGCTCTGCCGGCCGTCGCGCGTGACGCGCGAGCTTCTTGTTGGCGTAGGACCTACGCATGCGAAACGTTCACCCGTGGAAAGAGCGCGGGCGAGCGGCTTACGCCGCCTGCGCCGGTTGCCGCTCGGTAATGGCGTTCAGGAACTTGACGGAGGCCATCTCGAGGCTGTCGATCAGCTCGGTGGTCTTCGTCTGCAGGAACGCATGTACGAACAGCAGCGGCACGGCGGTCATCAGACCAAATGCCGTACAGTTCATCGCCACCGAGATGCTCGCCGACAGCAGGTTCGCCTTCTCGGCCGGGTTGATGGTGGCGACCGCGGCAAAAGCGCGGATCAGGCCCATCACGGTGCCCAGCAGGCCGAGCAGGGTTGCGAGGTTGGCGAAGGTGGCCAGGTAGTGCGTGCGCTTCTCCAGGCGCGGCACGACCTCCATCAGGCTTTCCTCCATCGCCTTCTCGATGTCGTCGCGGCGCCGCGCGGACTGAATTCGCGCCAGGCCGTAGTTGAGAATGTGCCCGATCGCCGAATCCGACTTCGACGTCACCTGCACGACCTGGCGGAAGTTGCCCTGCGCAAGCATGGGGACGACTTCGTTCCAGAGACTGCGGTTACGCACGGCCGTGTGCGTCAGGTAGATGTACCGCTCGATCGCGATCGAGAGGCCCACCACGAACACGATGGCAATGGGGTACATGAAGTCCCCGCCACCTTGAAAGAACCGAACGATCACGCTCCACAGATCCATCGAAGTCTCCAGGTCAGTTCAGGCCACACACGACCAAGCTATGTCCCGTCAGCGGGGCCTCGGGGTCCCGCCAAACTGAATGACATAAGCCAAAAAAGCTGCGATCCAGCTCTCATCCGCAGCAGCTCGGCCCAAGCAATAAGGCCGCCTGCAGCATTAACGCTAGTGCTTCACATCCGCCCCTGCTGCCGCGCCCGCTGCATCCTTGGCGGCGTCTGGCTTCAGGGCATCGTAGTAGCGGTTCTGGCGTTTGAATACGTCACGATCAACCGGTGTGAGCACCTCGTCCAGGAGGCTGTTCACGGGTTTACCAACGAGATCGCCCAGGTCCGAACGTTTCCAAGGCACGATGTATAGCACCTTCGGCAGTTCCCGGTTGCCTGTGATCTGCGTTGTATCGAGTTGGAGACTATCGTGAGCTTTCCCGGCAGGCGCACCGGGTGCACCGCCTTTGGGCACCGCGGCTGCGCGCGCCGTTCCTGCAGCTCCGCCTGCTGGCGCGGCCGCGGGCGCATTTCCCGAGGGGCCTGCGAGCGCGCCCGGCGCGGGAGATGGCGTGCTCGTTGCACCTGCGCTCGAGGAGCGTGCTGCTCCACCCGCAGCCGTAGCGGGCTTCGTCGGTGTTTGCACGGGTGGAGCAGTAGTCGGCTCCGGAGATGACGTTTGTGTTGCAGACGTGTTGACACCCGGTTCCAGGTCGCTGGGCGGCGGCGCAACTGCCGGGCGGGCAGCCCGAGTTGGGGCCGCATTGCTCTGGTCGCCGGTCTGTGCACCAGCCACCGCACTGAAAGCCGCGATCGCGGCGACGAGAATTCCTCGCGCCAGCCACCGTGCCTCGAGTTGCCGTACCGTGATCATCGTCAACCTCCCGCCTTTGGGGCTGGCTTGGTTGCGGGCGCCGGCGCTGTTGAAGGAGCGGCTCCCGTGGCGCCTGCGGATTCAGCTCCGGCAGGTTTGGCTCCCGGTGCTGCGCCTCCTGCAGCTCCCGTGGGCGCTGCACCCGTGGCAGCTGCCGCTCCGGGCGCAGGTGCGCTCCCTGCACCGTCGGCGGGCCCACCGTTCGCACCCGCGGCAGGAGGCGCCCCAGGGGCGGCTCCCGCTGGCTTCACCGGTGGCTTGCCCGTGCGCTGTCGCAACTCGGCGATCCAGCTCGTCACGGGCCTGTCCTCACCGGTCAACTCCTTGTACCGCTCCAGCGCCGTCAGCGCACGCTCAGGATCACCCAGATAGAGGTCCGATACCACACCGAGGTTCCGATACGCCGGCGCAAAGTTGGAATCCGCGGCAATGGCTTTTTCATAAGAGGCGGCCGCGTCTGGAAATTCCCCGCGCAGGCGCTGCGTGGCACCGAGTTCGTTCCACGCCACAGCGCTGGCGCCATTGCGCTCCACCGCGCTCTTCAGCGCCTCCTCTGACTGCTCGAGGTGGCCGTTCTTGCGATACAAAATTCCCAGGTTCACAAACGGCGCCGCCAGACGCGGATAGGTCAGCGTCATCTGTTTGAATTCCAGCTCGGCTTCCGTCGTATTTCCGCTGCGCATGAAACCCACCGCGCGATTGAAATCCGCGGTTGCACGGGCGGATGGCGGCCCGGCAGGGCTTGCCCCCGCCCCACCGGAGGCGTTCCCACCAGCGCCGCCAGACGGCGACTTCGCTCCCGCGCCGGATGTGCTGCCCGTGTTCGCCTGCGCGGAAGATCCAGCCGTTCCCGCAGCCGAAGCCGCGTCCGCGTCCGGTTTCTCCTTCGGTGCTGACGCACAAGCGCTCAACAGCACCGCGAGAACACACGCATTAATTGAGTGTCGTATCCACATCCTGCGTGATTTCCGTCTTGCCGTAGCGCGCCGGCTTCAACTCCGCCAGCACTTTGAAACTCTTCTGCACCCATTCATCGTACACACCATCCTTCGCCCGCACGGTGTTGATCTCGTGCGCCTTGATGGCCTGCTCTTCGAATGGGAAAACCTGCTCCTCCAGCAGCGAGTTGTACTCTTCGAGCTCCTCGCCCTTGAGGTTCTTCGGCCGCTCCGAGGTCATGACATCGTGAGCGAGCGTCCTGTACAACTCAGCCATTTCGTAGGTCGCGGCTGTAGTGACTTCGGCGACCTGGTACTCGGCCGCCCGCTTGTAACCATTCATCGCGTCTTCGAGCGCCTTGCGCTTCGCGACCAGGCTCTTCTTCAGCGGCGCCGCCAGGCGAACACCGCGGAATGCATCGCGGGCCGGCTGCGCCATTGCCAGTTGCGCTTTCGCCGCGAGATAGTGCGTGCGGTCAGTGCGCTGCGCCCCTGCTTGCGAATCAGCCTTGATGATTTCGCGATACCAGTAATCCTGCTTCGTAACATCACCGCTCTTACCGGCATAGTCGGCAAGCCGCTGGCGAGCTTCTTCGGCATCCGCTATCGGCGTTGGATTGGTGCTGATGAACTTCTCCAGCATCGACACGGCTTTGGGCGTGTTGTTTGCCTTCGCGTACAGATCAGCGGACTGCATGAGCGCTTCGCGCTGCACCTTGCGATCCTCGGCCGGATTTGCGGCGATCAGCTCGAACTGCGCGGCCGCCTCACCCGGCCGGTGCGCTTCCGAATACGCCACGGCCAGCTTGCGGGTGACATCGGCCGACAGCTCGCTCTTCGGATATTCCTTGCGGAATTCCTCGAGTACGCCGATCGCCCGATCCCATTGCTTCAGATTGATCAATTGCGCGGCCGCATCGTATTGCGCCGTCGAACGGATCTTTGAGTCCGGGGCAACCCGCGCCACGCGCAGGTAGTCATCCACCGCGCCCGCGCTGTCGCCGGCCTTCTGCTTCGCCTCGCCCTGCTTGTACACGGTCGCGGCGAGCCGTTCCGTCAGGTCGGCTTTCATCTTCTCATCGGCGCCAACGAGCTCCCGAGCCTTGATGAACGCCGGCTCCGCCTTGTCGAACTCGCCCTGGTCAAAGTGCGACTGCGCGATGATCGTCCACGCGATCCGCTGCTTCGGCACGTCTACCGGCGGCTGGCGGGCCAGGATGGATTCGGAAATCGTGAGCGCCCGCGGCAGGTCCTTGGCCGCGAAGATCTCCTCCGCGGCGCGAGTCAGCACACCGGCGCTATCCGGGTGCTCCGGGAAGGTCTGCGCGAATTTGACACCTGCATCGGTAGCACGTTTGTGCCAGTCGGCTTTCGCCGTACCCGTGAGCGAGTCCTCGCTCTTCTGATATGAGATCAGCGACGCATAGGCGGCCGTAGCCGACTTGTCGTTCTTCGGGTAGTTGTACGCCGTCCGCTCGTACTCCGTCGCCGCATCGACGTACTGATGGCTCTCGAACAACGTCTCGGCCAACAGGTAGTTGGTACCGGCAGAATCCGGATCGTCCGGGAAGGACTTCAGGTAGTCGCGATACCACTTGGCCGCTTCCTGGTAGTCCTCGACCTTCTTGGACTTCTGCGCCGTGGCGTGAAAATAAGTCGCCACGTCTTTCATGTTCGTCTTCAGCTCCTGCACCACTGTGGCGTATTGCGCGCGGTCGCGGCCCTGCCAGAACGGTGAGCTGAAGTTGTAATGCTCGACATACTCGTGCTTGCCATCGAGCACGAGCTGGCTGAAACCGCCCTTGCGATAGGCCTCGATGGCCTGCATGGCGAGATTGGGGGCATGGTCGGTGTAAGGATCGCGCTGAACATAGGCCCTGTAAGTGGTCGCGGCATCCTGGTAACGCTGTTTGTCAACATACAGATCGCCCAGCCGCGAGTAGAGCAGGTAGGAATGCGGGCGGTCGCCATGCCTGGCCATGTATTGATCGAGCGATTGGGAGCCTTCCGAGTACGAGAAGGTGATGCTCATCACCCGCAACGCGTCTTCCACCAGCTCGCGGTCAGCCCGTTTGAGATCCTCGACGCGTATGGGCTTGTTGCCCGCACCGGTCAATTTTGCATCGAGCACGCCGCCGAACGATGGCAGGCTCTCTTCGGTCAGCGACTGCTTGAACAGCGACCAGCCGTGCTTGTAGAGGCTCTGCTCGTAGAAGTGCGACGCCTTGCCCTGCTGAACCACGATGGCGTAAGCCTTCTCCGCATCGTGGTAGCGCTTCGCCGAGAACAACAATTCGCCGCGGCGGAACTGAACTTCGTCCATCTGCGGAGCGCGCGGATACTTCTGGACGATGCGGTCCAGGGTGGCCAGCGCCTGCTCGGGCTGGCCGGTCGTCTCGTATGCGCGCGCGAGCTGGTACAACACCTGGTCGTTGCGCGCGTAGTCCGGATAAGCCTTCAACAGGGTTGAATACAGCTTGATGGCTTCGCCACCCTGCAGGTCGATGGCCGTGACCTCCTTCTCCATCCGCTCGACTTCGCCGGCGTCGAGATTGAGGTCACCGAGGCGCCGGAGCGCTTCCGCGCGCAGCTGCGGATCGGTTTTCTGCAATTCCAGGAAGCGCCGGTAGTTTTCCATCGCCTTGGAGGCGCTGGAGGAGGTGCTGGAATCCAACTTGCTGTCTTTCTTGACCGCAACCGGATGCGAGGAAAGGTCCTTGATCGTCTTTTCGTTGTTGTTGGGATCGGCAGCCGCGGCCACCCCCAGCACGCATGCACCCACGGCGAGACCAACAATAACGTGATCTGCCCGGCGCCTCCCCATTTCGCCGGTTGCGGTCTTCCGCAACCGGCTGAGGAGTTGCGCGCAGGGCATGATGAGTGCGCGCTTCACGGCTTCGGCCCGGGAGGTGGCGTATCGCCGCCCGATTGCGGTTGCGGCGCTGGCGCATCACCAGCACCTGGCGCACCCGTGGGTACGCCCTGCTGCGGAGCGGGTGTGTCATCACCCGGCTGCCCGGGCGCGGGCTGATCCTTCTTTTCCGTCTCAGGGTTGGCGGCGCGGTCATACATCGTTGCGAGCGCGAAGCGAGCCTGGACCTGGTAGGTGGAAAGGCGGTCCTTCTGCTGCTCGAGCTCGGCCACGGCGACCTGCCCCAGGTAGTCGCTCTGCTTCTGTTCCGCCGCAGCCAGGTGAGTCTGCAAGCCATCGATGCGCCCTTTCAGGGCCGCAACGCGAGCAGCAAACTCACCATTGTTCGTCGGTACGCTCTGGCGCGCGCGCTCCACTCTGATCCAACGGTTCTCGGCCTCGTGCAGGGCCAGATCCAGATCCTTTATCGTACGGCGCTGCTGCCACATACGGGCCCTGAAGGAGTCATTCAGGCGGAAGTACAGCACTCCCTTCACCAGGCGCAACCTGTCTTTGAGCTCAGCGCGCTC
The DNA here is from genome assembly GCA_028293745.1 of Gammaproteobacteria bacterium. Taxonomy (GTDB): domain Bacteria; phylum Pseudomonadota; class Gammaproteobacteria; order Steroidobacterales; family Steroidobacteraceae; genus 13-2-20CM-66-19. Next base: position 68,150 of record JAQGOF010000004.1, read on the forward strand.
CGGATCGTCAGGAGCTGCGGCCAGCGCGGCTTCCACACGTTGCAATCGGGCCCATTGATCCCGTTCTTCAGGGGAGCCCAGCGCGGCCACGTCCTTGTCGCCATCAATGCCATTCACGCGGCTCTCGAGATCGGTCTTGCGCTGCGCGAGTTTTTCCACGGCGCCGGAAGCAAGCAGCGAATCAACCCGGGGGAGCCGCTGCGCGTAGGCGCGCTCGCGCGTGTCGATCATGTCACCGAACGCTTCCATGCTGTCGCCCCACTTGTCGAGCGTGTGGGCCATGTAGACGAGGTCGCGATAATTCTTCAGTCCTTCCTGGAAGTCGTGACCCGCCAGCACCGTGTACAGATAGCGTGACTCGGGCGCCTCGGGAATGTTCTTCAGCTGCCAGAACCAGCCGTAGTGCGAGTCCTTCTCGCTCGAGATGACTTGCTCGAGCAGGCTGCCGCTGCGAATTCGCGTAATCGCATCGTCGAGCCGCACGGTCTCCGCATCGTACGACTGCACGGCTGTTTCGTAATACTCGGCCGATTGCGCGGCGGCGCTGAGCTTGCCGAAGGCATACGGCACGGCGAGCATTGACTCCTGTACCGCTGCATCCAACAGATTGCGCCCGCGCAGCTCCATCCACGGATTCAGGGCAGCTTTGTAGTCGCCCAACGCCGCATCGGCCCAGCCCGTACCGAGCAGCGCCTTGTTCGAATAGGGGCCATTGAGCCGAACACGCTCGAGGGCTGCCTTCGCCTTTGCCGGTTGATCGGCCTGCAGCTCGGCAAAGCCCAACGCGAGATTCGCGCGGTCCTTGAGGGCGAGCATCTCTGGCGTCTCTGGGTACATGGTGCCGACGGCAGTCAGGAACGGGTCGGCATCCGCGAGCCGTTTCTGGCGAACGAGAGCGACCCCGAGGTTGAAGCGTGCGTAGGCAGACCAGCTGGGCGAGCCTTTCCACATCACCAGCAGCCGGATCGCCTCATCGAACTTGCCCTGGTACATCAGGACGTTGGCATACAGATGATCTTTCTGGGCCTCGAGCTCCGGCGACAGCTTTCCCTGAATCCGGCGCAAGGCATCTTCCGCCTTGTCGAGATATCCGCGCGCGTACCAGACCTCGGCCAGGTAGAACCAGGCGCGATTGCGCACGCCCGTGGGTACATCCTGGGTCAACAGCGTCTGAAACCGCTCGCCGGCCTCATTGTGCATGCCGAGGGACAGATACAGTCCGCCGAGCAGAAGCTGCCCTTCATCCTCATGATGCGGAATCAGGTTCCAATGCTGATAGGCAGTGAGGCGCGTGATCGCCTCGAAGTCATCACCCTGGTAGAGATAAAAGAGGACATCGCCATAGTGCAGGTCGCGGATACGGGTGACCGGCAGCTTTTCCGGATCATGACGCCGGGCAGCGGCGGGCCCGCTCAGCACCGTGATGGCCAGAGCAAGCGAGGCAACGAGCAGCGAAGCGGGACGCATGGGCAAAGGGCCTATTCCCAGTCCTTGATCTCGAATTCCGGCTGCTGACGGCGCTGCCGGTCGGTGACCTTGAGCTCGAGGTACTTGGCCCCGATGCCCTTCTCGAACTTGAGCGTCGCGCCGCGCTTGTAGTCGCGGTCGTTGGGACCCTTGCCGCTGAAGAACGCGACCAGCTCGTGCTTACCGACCTTCAGGTTACCGAGATACAGGCGGTGCACGCCACCCTTGAGGAGCGCTTCGACTTCGCGCGGCGTGTACAGGTAGTTGATGACTTCCTTCTGATCGATTTTCAGCGTGACCGTGTCGAGAGCAAAGAAGTCGCCCACATCCATGGAAATGAACACCGCTACCTGGGTATTGGCCGGGAACAGGAGCTCTTCCTCGAGAACGAACAGCTCGCGGTTCAGATCGACCACATCCTTCTTGAGCCCTTGCACTTCCTGATCGAGGCCGCGCGTGTCGGGTGGAGTTGCGCCCTCGCCGCCGGCAGTGTCGCCGCCCGGAACAGGCGAGGTAGCGTCGGCTCCGGCGTCTGCGGCAGATGCCGGTGGCGCCACTGCAGCGCCTTTGGCCGGTGCCGCCGGCGGCGCGCCTCCCTGAGCTATGGCAGCCGGCGTAGCCGCCCACGAACAGGTCAGCAGCAGCGCGAGGCTGGCCAGGCGCGGCCACGCCTTGACAACAGAGGTCAGTCGATGCAAAACGACGTAAAGCATAGTTATTCCGATCATTCGTTCAGCAACGCTCGCAGCTGCTGCAAATAGAGACTTTCGCTTTTTGCGTTGTAGTCCCGGAACACGTTGCGAACGACGCCGTTCCGGTCGATCAACAAGGTCATCGGGAGATTGTCGACCTGGTAGTTACGGCTCACCGCTTTCTCCGGATCCAGAAGCAATGGAAACGTAACTGCCTCGCCGCGCGCGAACGCAAGCGCCCGGCTCTGATCGTCATCAACGTTGATCCCATACACCTGCAAGCCTGCCGACCGATACGTACCCAGGCTCTGGTTGAGCGCCGCAAGCTGCGCCCGGCAGGGCGTGCACCTGCTGCCCCAGAAGCTGAGGATAACAACGTCACCCCGGTGCTCTGAAAGGCGCACGTTGCCGCCCGCTATCGCATGCAACGCAAAGTCCGGAGCTGCATGCGCGAGAAGCGCATACGGAGTATCCGCGAAGCAAGGCGCACAGAACGCGATTGCGGCCAGCCACAGCCGCCATCCGAAGGCCGCAAAAGTCGCGCCTTGTGCGGCCGGAAGCGAAGCCATTGTCCGAAAAACGGCCTCAGGCCGTTTTTCCAATTGACGAGTGCGCCACAAACGACGCTGCATTGCGCCTTTCGGCCGTTGCAAGCTCAAGAAATATCCTTCTGCAAACGATACGACCGCGGCTCAGCCCGGGCGCCGTGAACCCTCGCATAGCAAACTTCACACTGTCAACGAACGACCCGCCGGTTCGTAAAAGAATACGCCGGAGCGTCGGCATTGCGCGACATGCGCGTAATGCCGATCTCCGGCGCAAGGTCGAGAGCCAGGAACTCAGGTGATCTTGGTGAAAGCCGTCAACGCGGTCCACGCGGCCGCCGCCCCCAATCCCTGCTTCGGGAAAACGTTGCCGAAGCTCGCGTCAATACCGTTCAGTGCCATCCAGTTCAGTGCCACGAGTTGCGTCACCAGGTTGGGTGCATTTGCACCCGGACTCGAGGTGGCGTTGACCGTGCCATCGGCATTGAGGGATCCGATCTGATTGATGGCTGCTGCCGGCCTGCCCTTCGGGTTGTAGACCAGAATGAGTGATGCGGCGACCTGCTGCGAATCGCCCTGCCAACCCAGTTTGCCGCGCCCGGCCGTAGTCATGTCGGCATTACCCGTTGACGTCAGCGAGCCGTCACTGATGATGTTGATCATGACCGGCGTATTCACGGCGTCAGCGTACGCGATAATAGCGCCGATGATGACACCGGCGTGCGTGTTCCTTGTCTCACCATCCGCACGGTTGCCGCTGTGATAGTCATACCCGCCCAATGCGATCGTTCCTGCTCCCGCATAGCCGTTCATCACGAGCTTCATGACAGCAGCGGTCTTTTGAACATCCTTGTCCGTATACTCCACCGCTGTGAAGATGGAGTTGGCTGCCCCGATGATAGTCATGTCCTTATCGGGGTTGACCGAGTCCGGCCCTTGGGACGTCGCAGCCGTAAAGGCTGTCTTCACGTAGGCACAGCGCACCTGTTCCTTCACAGCCAGATCCTGGGCGGCAGCCGTAGCTATGTCTTGCGGGGTGGGTGGATTACCGTTCAACCCCACCGCGTGCACCAAGGTCTGCGAGCCTACTTGACTCATCACGTTAGCAGCTGGCGGACCGAGGTTGAAGCTGCTCGAAGTCGGCGCTGTGTTCAGGGGTACGAAGTTGTTCCCTGCGCTGATTCGAGCCTGGGACTGCAATACCGACACGGTATTCTGGCTCGCCGCACCCGCGCTCGAGCCTACCAGGGCGGTGTTGTCCGCGGAGCTGGCAATCCTGGTCGGCTGCAGATTCGTGTCCACGTAGAGGGCCGGAGCCGCCGAATTGCCGCCCGAAACCGTAGAATTCGTCCCGACCAGGGTGACGTATTGGCCGTAAGGAACGGGCAGAGTATTGGCCTGCGGCGGGAACCCCCCTATTGCCTTGGCGATGAGGTACATCGCATTCAGCGGATTCATGTTCGAATCGTTCTGCGATATCGCCGGAATGACCACGCCATTGACCTTGCCGAGAGCCGTTGCGGAGGCCTTCGACTTGATGCCTCTGAGTATCGCCGAGTCCGAGTGAAAGGGCAGGCCGAGCGACGTGTCAATGAAGGTACTGGACGTCGGCACCATGGCGCCCGGCAGACCCAGCTTGTTGTAGCCGGCCGTTGAGATGAAGTTGGTCGGGCTGCCGGCCATGCCCGCGAGGGCCTCCGAGCCCATCAGGTTGGCGCCACCGACCAGATCGATTGTGATGAAAGGTACCGGTCCGGTGGTACCCGTCGCCCCGCCGCCGTTCGGAGGCGTCTGGAGCTTGCATTCCGGCTGAATCTTGGCCATGTCGGTGTCCAGCGCAAGGGCATCGGCACGCTGCGCCTTGAGCAGAGCCCCCAGCCACGCCGGCGCCAGCACGACGGCCGGGGCGGACAGGAAGCCGGCTCCCATGAGCTGGCGGCGCGTGATCGGACGCGGATGGTTCTCGTGCCGGAACGGCTCGTGGAGTCCGTGCTGGCGAGCGGGTTTCTTGCGGATAATCATGTCTGTTCTCTCCTGATACCGATCACTGCAGGGATACGACGGCACTGCCGAGAACCGCGCTGCACGCGCCCTGGGCGACCTGGGCTGTGGTCGTACCACTCGCCGCAACGAGAGTATCCATCAAGCTGTTCAGCTCGGTCGTGACCAGGTTGGCCGCCGCGGAATTGACGCTCTGGCCGCCGATCGCCCTGTTGATCAACGGATTGATGACCAGGTTACGGTTCGTCACCTGACCGGGGGTTAGAGCCGCCGTCTTGGTCGTGCCGAAGTAGTTCGTTGCCGGCTGCGTCACGTCGAGAACCGGGAAGGTCGCATTCCTGATCGATACCGTATTCACTGCCGTGCTGCAGTAGAGATCGGCCAACTGTGAGATCGCTGTCTGGCCAGACGGCACGAATGCTGTGATGTCATTCGTCGGCGGCAGCGACTGCTGCAATGTGTTGTACAGAGCGTAGACCGCAGCGGTCTGCACCTGCACGCCCGTGATCTGCGCCATGGCAGCGTTGATCTGCGCGTAGTTCTTCACGCCATTGACCGCTGGTCCCACCCCCATATAACTCGCAACCGGCGCCGCCGCTGCAGGGATGGTGTACGGATGGCTGTTCGACCCGAGCTGGTCGAAGCTGAGGAACATCAAGTCGCTGTCAGGTCCCTTGTCGGATGCAACGATGCCACCGACTTTGGCCAGGAGCTGGCCACTGGCCGGCGTGTACGCCGAGCCACCGACGGTTGCATCGACCATCGCCCAGGACTGCCCGGACGTCTGCAACACGCCGTTGACACCGTAGCGTATGCCCTTGACCGCCACGTTGGCCGGGGCAGCGTTCGGATTGAGGCTGATGAAGGTCGGAGACGTGAACTGGTAGGCGTAGCTGTCGAGCACACTGGCAGTCACTTGGATGTATGACTGCGGCACACCTGACAGGCTCGCGACGTCGAAGAGCATGAAGTACTTCTCGCCGACGCCGGCGTTGTAGTTCTGCGTGACCTGGGCGAGCGTCAGCGCACGGCTGTGGATGGCTACGAACTTGATGATGCCCAGCCACTGATCCTTGCCGTTCGTTTCCGCGCCGAGGACCAGTGCGAACGTGTTATCCCAGCTCGCGAGCGACCCGCCGGTAGCGGGGTCCTTGGCCTTGTTGGCTAACACGCCATTCACATAGATCTGCTCGCCATTCGTCGGATCGTAGGTCAACACGAGGTGCGTCAACGCCGCCTGTACCGGGAATTTGGTTGCATCGGTCAGCACCGGCGTTTTGTCGCCATTCGGAGTGGTCTTGTCGCTGCGCGTAGCTGACTGATACGCCATCGCATTCTGGCCGAGCGTTGCATTGCGCGTCGTATCACTGCCGGAATAGCTGACAATCCAGGCATTCGCCTGTGCGACGTTTGCCGGTGCCACCCACGTTTCGATCGTGTACTCGCCCGTTCCGGTGATCATGGAGGCGAGCTTGGTGCTCGAGGCGGTGGACGCCTGTGCCTTGCCTCCTTTGTTGATGTTGATACCCCAGCCGCCCACCCAGGTCACATCACCGCTGAGCAGGAGATCCGCCGCCGGGCTCACGCCGCTCGTATCGTAAGCGGTGGTACCGGTGCCGGTCTTGAAGTCGTATTTGGCAACGAGGTTGGCCTCCGAACGGTTGCCGCCCGAGGCCACCGTCCCGTCCTTCAGATGCAACCCCATTGACAGCAGCAGCCCGGGATCCACCGGAGTCACTTTGATGGCGTTGGCAAAGATATTGATCTGGGCCAGCATCGCTGCAGCGCTGCCGGCACAGTCGGCGGCACCGCCGGTCGGCGTCGTCCAGCAGTTGTGGTGCTCGTCACCCAGACGCACCACGAAGCGCGACTGATCGGGCGAGTTCAAGTTGATCTTGTCTTGTGCCGCGATGTAGGCGGCGTTGACATCCGGCTGCGCAAAAAACGGTGTCTGTGGTGACGACGCCAGGGGAGAGTGGCAGCCCGCGCAGAACTGGGTCAAGAGCGGATAGACTGTGAGCTGAAAGCTGGTGGCCGACGCCCCGTCGCCGCCTGCCTGGGCGGTAGGCGGGAACTGCTTGCCGCCGGCTACTGTGCTGGAGGCAGGTGGGGTCAGCGTGACACCTGTGGTGGAGGTGGCAGACGTGCCGATCCACGCCTTGATCCAGGTCAGCATGGTGTCGCCGCAGGCCTTCGGGTCAGCAACCCAGCAGTTGTGACCGCCGGAAACCTTGAGGACCAGGGTCGACTGGTCAGGCTGCGTGAAGTTGACGAGCGGGTTGGCTGCCTGGTAGGCGAGGTTCACGTCATCAGAACGCGCGAACATCGGCGACTGACCGCCCTCATGGTGACAACCACCGCACTTGTCCGGCGTACGGATGTTTTCCCACAAGTTGATCTTGAACGATTGCACGTCGGCGTTGGCTGCCGCCGGGCCCGTGTAGGTGCTCGCCGTGGTGCCGGGCGTCGTTGCCTGGGTGGGAGTGGTTGCAGGCCCACCGGCGGTACACGCGGCGACGATCGTCAGCAGTGCAAGTGCCGCAGCACGCTGCAGTACGCGCACAGCCCCATTGAGGCTCGGAGAGCGAATCATGAAATACTCCCTGCTGCTCATGGCGTCACCCCCGGGCCGTTGGTGCAATAGAGCGCGGCGTCGGCAAACACCTGTTTGAACTTGTAATTGTTGCTCTTGAACGAGCTCGTCAGAGCCGCGATCTCGGTGCCATCCTTGTCACTGGCGGGCGCGCGCAGGCACACCGCCTTGAAGGCCTTCTGCACCTGGCAGCTGGCGAATGCGTCACTGCCGGCGATCTCCTGGCCAAAGCTCGCTGCGCCGTTGCCTTTGCCCGCCTTAGCGGGATCGAACAGGAATATGTTCTTGTCCGCACCGCCCAGGCGCATGCGGCTCTCCCAACTGTCATCCACAGTCACGTAGCCGGAGGGGTTGTTGCTCGCGTTGATGAAATACTTCGGCTGCACCGTCCCGGCCGTATATACCAACTGCATTTTCGTCGCGTCGAAGTCGTAGTACGCGAATGCCCCCGCCATCGGATCCATGTGCGAATGGCATCCCAGGCAGCTCTGCAGGCGCACGCGACTGTCACCGCCCGGTGAAGCGGCCACATCCTGGCGGACGCGATCGCTGGGCAGCGACGTATCCGTGATCTGCTCCATGGCGTGGCACGTCTGGTTGGCGATGATAATGCTGTAACCTCTGCGGTTGGTGCCGGCGTCGAAATGCTGTATGGCGCCCGCCCGCGTGGTCATGAGCCCGGCGACTGCTGCGGCCGGATATCCGTAGGCCGCCGTCTGTGTGGTCGGCACCAGGTTGGCGCTGATGTCAACAGCACTGGTGTCGGCCGCCTGGTAATGAGCGTTGTCGGTCGGCTTCACTGCGGGCAGGCTGCCCTTCAGCGTGTAGAGAATGTCGGTAGACAGCGCGGTGTTGTACGGCATGTTGTCATGGACCATGCCGATGGCGGTGACCGTGTAGTCGTTGAGCGGAACGAACACCGATTGGTCGCGATTGCTCTCCGCAGCAAATATGTTGCGCAACGTGACGTTGTAGAACTGGGGTGCCGCAGTCGCGATCGCTGCCGCATCCTGCGGAGTGGGAGCAGCTACCATGGCATCAAGAGTCGCCTTACTCGGCGGCACGCCAGTAATCCGTGTGTACAGCAGAATGGAAGTGGCAGGGTCGGATGTAGCCGCGTGCGCCTGCCGCGGTGCTAGAAGAGATGAAATAACTGCGAGTGCGCACAGCGCGCCCGCTGCCGAGGCGCGTCCCAGCCGCGATTCGAGATTGATTGATGTTTTGATATCCATAGCGCTCGTCTACTCCCAACATGATTGCGATGCGCGCGGATCGGACTATACGGTCGCGCTGAACCCATCCTGAATGTCTCAGTCAAATGACGTCGCCAAGGGCAGACACTTCCGTTAATACCTGGCGCGTGGGGTCCCTCACGCGGCAAAGTGCGAGACTCGTCACGCCATGCACGCGGCTGAAGGACTACCTATCGTCCGGCGTACACGCTGACTCGCTGGCCGATGAGAAAACAGCGAACCGCTTGCGGGTGTCGTGACGGACTCGGCACAAAAAAAGAAAAGCCTTACGGAAGCATTCAAACCGGGGACCGAATTACGTTACATTCGCCCGTCGCGGCATCGCGGGGAGGCGGATCTGGAGTGATTGCATGAAGATGGAGCGCGGAATCGTGAACAGCCTCACGCAGATGCTGCGTGCGCACGGCTTGTTGCGCCGCCTCGGTATGCCGGCCCTGGCCGCGTGTGCCGCCGCCCTTGCCGGCTGCAGCGGCAATGCCCATATCGACGTGGCGAACAGCCAGTCGGCCGATCCCGCGACCATCGATTTTCCAATTTTCTATGTCAAGCGCACGATCCCTCCCAATACGGACGATCTGCGCATGCTGCGCGACGCGGTACTGCCGACTCAGAACCAGACGACGGTTCCGAAGGCTGACCTGTACATGCGCCTGAGCGCTTCCCCAAGCGCGAATGAAGTCAACATCACGACACGCGTGACCGGAACTGGCACCTACGACATCAAGGACGCGGATGCTTCACTCGATGGTAAGGCCGTCGTATTCGCGATGCGGGGCCCGCTCACCGCGAAAATGAAGCAGAAGGACATGCCGACCTGGCATCTCTGGGAATACGTCGTTGCAGCCGATGACCTGCACCAGGTGATCCCTGCCACGCTGGTTCCTGACGAGAGCAACAACGTCGCGCCTCATTACATGCCGGACGGACGCATCGTGTTTTCCTCCACGGCCCAACGGCAATCCAAAGCCATCCTCCTGGATGAGGGCAAACCGCAATTCGAAGCAGAGGACGAGGCACGCACCGAGCCCGCGTTCAACCTGCACGTGATCGATGCCCTGCGCAAAGAGTTCCATCAGATCTCGTTCAACCAGAGTCACGACCGCGACGCCTCCGTGCTGGCGAACGGCCGCATTCTCTGGAGCCGCTGGGATAACGCACCGGGCAAGGACGGAATGCATCTGTACACCTCCAATCCGGACGGTACGGACCTGCAGCTGTACTACGGCGCCAACAGTCACATGACCGGAACGACTGCGGACGGGCTGAACAACGCGGTCATCGAATTCGTGAAGCCGAAGGAGATGCAGGACGGCCGGATCCTGAGCGTCGTGCGTCCCTATACCGATATCGATTTCGGTGGCGACCTCGTCATCATCAATGGGACACAGTTCGTCGAGAACACTCAGCCACTGCTGGCCGATGCCGGCCTGCCTGGACCTGCGCAGACCCGCGCAACCCAGAACAACGTCATCGATGTCCCGGGGCCTTCGCCGGGCGGCCGCTTCAACTCAGCGTTCCCGCTGTGGGACAACACGGGACGGATCCTGGTCAGCTGGTCTCAGTGCCGATTGCTAGATGCCACTACGGCTGCGATCGTTCCGTGCACCGATGCGCGCCTGAAGGACCCGAACGTCAAGACCGCTCCTCCTCTGTACAGCGTGTGGATGTTCAACCCCTCGCAGAACACGTTGCTGCCGGTGATGCCCCCGGTCGAGGGGGTCATGGTCACCGACATTGTGGCCGCGCAGCCGCGCAACCTGCAGAACATCATCCTGGACAAGGTTGCAGGGGTTGACATCGATCAGCAACTCTTCAACCAGACCGTCGGCGTGCTCGACATCAAGAGTATCTACGACTTTGACGGCATCGACACGGCGAAGCCGAATATCGCGACGTTGGCTGATCCCGCTGCCACGACGGCGAGTCAGCGCCCCGCGCGGTTCATCCGGCTCGAGAAGCCCGTATCGATTCCAAACAAGGACATACTCAATCTCTCGAACGACGCATTCGGCGCCAGTGGCTTCATGCGCGAAATACTGGGTTATGCACCGGTCGAGCCTGACGGATCCGTACGTATCAAAGTGCCCGCGAATGTCGCGTTCCAGATGAGCGTGTTGGATGTCAACGGCCGCCGTATTTCACCTGTCCACGCCGCGTGGTTGCAGGTCCGTCCGGGCGAAATTCTGGTGTGCAACGGATGCCATACACCTGCCACCGCCCAGAATCCGAAGTCCCACGGCCGCCAGGGCACCTTTGCTTCGGCCTATGCGGGCGCCGCGGCCTCGGGGACGCCGTTCCCGCACACACTCAACACATTTGTCGTGCCGAACTCGGGTGAGAGCATGGCGCAGGCGCGCGCCCGCACGAGTTGCACTTCGGACACACCCAAGTGCAAACAGATGAATCCGAGCGTGAACCTCTACTATTCGGATCCCTGGACTGATCCCACCGCGGCTGGGCGCCCGGCAGACGCATCTTTCGCTTACAGCTACAACGATGCGACGCAATTTTTTACCGCGAAGCCGGTCAAGACCTCATGCATCGACTCGCTCGGCGGCCCTTCTGCGTGGGTTGCGAGCTGCCGCATCGTGATCAACTATCCGGCGCACATCCAGGCGCTGTGGGACCATAAGCGGCAAACTACGGATACGGCCGGCAAAGTTCTCACGGATCACACCTGCACGCAGGGCGGCTGTCATACCACAACCCCCGCCCCTGGCGCAGCCGCCGCCGTTCAGGTACCCGCCGGACAGCTTGATCTGACCAGCACAGCGTCGAACGATGTGCCAGCGCAGCCGCTCTCATACCGGTATCTTCTGTTCCAGGAGCCGAAGCTGGAAGTTATCATGGGTGCACTGACGCCGGTTGCGGGGCCGCCGGATGCAAACGGTAATCCGACGATAGTGAATGTGGGACCCTACATGAACGCTGGCAGCGCGAATGGCGCGCTCTCGAAAGCGTTCCTGGATCGCTTTGCACCGGGCTCAGGCAGCACGCACGCGGGCTACCTGAGCGCGGCCGAGCTTCGTTTGATCTCAGAGTGGCTGGACATTGGCGCGCAATTCTTCAATGACCCGTTCGACCCGGCCGCTCCTGTCAATTAGGTCAACCTTGCGACGTCTGCCATTCTTTGGACTACTGCTGTCGCTCGTGCTGCTCACGGCTCCCGGCGTGAGCAGCGCGCGCGAGCATCTGCAGGTGTTCGTGACCGCTCCGTATCTCGAGCTGCGTTCGGGTCCGGGACGGGGCTATCCCGTGTTTCATGTCGCCGAGCGCGACGAAGGCGTGCAGGTGCTTTTCCGCCGCACCGACTGGTTCAAGGTGCGCACCGAGCGCGGTGTGGAGGGCTGGGCCGCGCAACGCGACATGCTCAGGACAGTCCTTGCCGATGGCACGCCGTTCAAGTTCGATCTCGGCGACCGCACCGGCTTCACGTCGCACAATTTCGAGATGGGCATCTTCGCCGGCGAGTACAGCGGCTCCACGCTCGTCTCCACCTACGCGTCGTACTCGTTCAACTCGCAACTCGCGTTGGAGCTGTCGGTCGGACAGTTCTTCGGTAAGTACTCGAATGGCGTTGTCGGCGATCTCGGACTCACACACGTACTGGTACCGGAGTGGCGGTTCTCGCCGTTCCTGATGCTGGGTACCGGGCTCGTGCACGTCACGCCGAAAGCGACACTCGTGGTACCTTCCGACCGCACCGACCAGACCGCCTACGTCGGCGGTGGCGTGCGCTATTACCTCACGCGCCGCTTCTTTGTGCGTGCGGAGTACAAAAGTCACGTCGTATTCACCAAGCGCAACGCAAATCAGGAAGTAGACGAATGGAAACTGGGATTCGCGT
>JAQGOF010000009.1 GCA_028293745.1 Gammaproteobacteria bacterium
CAGGAATTTGAGGATGCGTGTGAGGATCTGTCAAGGCGATCATGCTTTATCAACCATGGCGGAATGACGATCCTCCCCGGTTGCGGGCCGGTCCGCACGTACAGATTCAATCATGCCGTTTACCGCCAGGTTCTTTACGATCGACAGGGGCCTGTGCGCAGTGCCCGGCTGCACGTCGCCGTTGGCGAACGATTGGAGCAGATCTACCCGCCCCATCTGCGAAGTGAGCTTGCAAGCGAGCTCGCGCAACATTTTGCTTCAGGTCAGGAGTGGAATCGAGCGCTGGCGTATTTGCGCCTGGCGCTTCGCACTTCGCAGCGGCGGTTTTCCCATCGTGACGCGCTCGCCATCATTGATCGTGCGATCGAGATCGCAGCCAAATTACCTGCCGATGCGCGCATCCGGGTGGAAATCGAGATCCTCGAACGACATGCTGCGATTTACAGGGCAGCACGTGACGTTCGTGCATTCGAGGCATTCACGCGACTTGCGGAAAGGGCCGTTCAGTATGGCGATGTCGATATTGAGGTTCGTGCGCTTTTGGGCTGTGCACACGCTGCAAGTTGGTACGATCTGAAACTCAGTACGAGGTTGCTGGATCAAGCGCTCGAGGCGACCGCTCGTCAACTCGACTCCACGTCTCGCGATGTCGCGCGGATCTCGATTTACGTCCGGCGGATCTGGGTTGCAGGGTGGAACGAGTCCGATGCTCGGGCCTGTGATGAGGCGGTTGAGTCCTTGAAGGGACGGGGAGATCGGCTGGCCGCCGCGCGGGCGCTCATCAATCACAGCATGATCCGTATGATATCGACCCGCTATCGTGAGGCGCATGACAGCTTCAAGGAGAACTACGGGCTTCTAATCGATAGCCCTGATGAGCTCACTGAATCGGACGTCGCGCGAACCATTTGGATGTATCACGTCGGCGTCCCGTGGTCACTGGTATTTCTCGGAGAGTTCGGCGAGGCGCTGGCGGAATACGAGACCGGCATTACGGCATTTGAACGAAATGAGGACCACTCCGCAGCGGACGCGCTGGGTATTTATCGTGGCGTGCTGCGCTTTTTTGCGATGGATTATTCAGGTGTGCTGGAAGCCTGCGAGCCCGTGGCCTCCCGTGAGATTGGAAAGCGCGAATATACGGAGCCGGAGACCTCCGGAATCCTGCCCTTTGAACGTAGAATTTCACTGATCTTTTGCGGACTCGCGTACGTTGAGCTCGGAAATCTCAGTGCCGCGCGCGAATTTCTCGCTGCCACTGAACGTGCCATGGACCTTCAACCAGTGCATCTGGATTGGTATTGGCGATTCCCGTTGGAATGGGGGATGGTCAATCTTCTGATGGCGACCGGAGATAACGCAGGCGCTCAAATTCGCGCTGAACGGTATGTGACGTTCGCCGAAGCGACCGACGAACGGATGTGGCAGTCGCTGGCGTGGGAAACGCGGGCGCGGGTTGCATTGGCTCAGGGCGTTGCCGCTGAGGCAGTCGACTATATCGTGAAGGCGCAGGCCGTCTCAAAGGGGTTCGAGACGCCGCTGGCCGATTGGCGGGTGCACGATACGGCTGCCACAGCCTACACCGCCATCGGTGATCGTCGGCAGGCAAGAATCCACGCGCAAACAAGCATCGCACTACGCGAACGGATCGCGCGGACCCTGCCCGAAGGACACAATCTGCGCCTGACGCTCGAGGGTCTTTCGGAGCGGTCGATATCTGCCTGACCTGGATCGGCCGCGGCTCTCCAACGATTAACCGATCCTAGCCCCCTTTCAGGGGATGCCGGACGGGTCTCGCCAACAGTTATGTTTCGGACGTCGGGCTGACGTACCCGAAACTCTCAGCGCCCGCTATCTTATGCTGAACAACAGAAGGACGATCTTGCGCTTGCCGGCGGCAGCCGGGCCAGCAAGCGACCTGACAACACGCGATCCACATTTGAGAGGAGAACTTTGTGAAGATTCTAATAGTGCGCTCATTTTTCGCAACCGCATCGTTGCTCCTGATGACACTTGGCGCGACTGGCCAGGCCAATGCGGCTCCAGTTCACAACATCGTGCTCGTGCATGGTGCATTTGTCACCGGGGCCGGATGGAAGCCTGTCTATGACATTCTTGTAAAAGACGGTTACCACGTGTCAATCGCGCAGCATCCGCTTACCTCCCTCAGCGAGGACGTCTCAGCAGTCAACAGGGTGCTTGCGATGCAAGACGGGCCGACGATCCTAGTGGGTCACAGTTATGGGGGCGCGATCATCACAGAAGCCGGCAACGACTCGCATGTCGTAGGACTTGTCTATATTGCGGCGCATGCGCTGGACGAGGGGGAGACTGAGGCATCGAATGGCAAGCGCTTCCCCAATGCCACCAAGGCAATCAGGAAGACCGACGACGGTTTTACCTATCTGGACCCTGCTTTTTACCACGCGGACTTTGCTGCGGACCTACCCGGGAGCCAAGCGGAGTTTGAGGCTCACGCGCAGGCGCTCACGGCGGCAGCGGTTTTCACGACGCCGGCCGCCCAGCCCGCGTGGAAAAGAAAGCCGAGTTGGTATGCCGTTGCAAAGTCGGATCGCATCATCAACCCTGACCTCGAGCAGATGTATGCCACGCGGGCCCATAGCCACACCATCGAAGTCGAGGGTGCGAGCCACTCGGTGTATGAGTCGCATCCGAAGGAGGTTGCCGCGCTGATCGAAGCGGCGGCCGCTCATGCGTTGGACGGGAAATAATGAGCGTCACGCGCCGCGAAGTCCTGTCAGGAAGCGCCACCGTTCTCCTCGCGACCGCCATCCCCCTACGAGCATCCCCCGAATCAACCTACCCGAGCGCGAATAGACCACACTCTAGCGGAGAGACGAAGATGAATACGATTACGACTAAAGATGGCGTCAACATTTTCTACAAAGACTGGGGGAGCGGTCAGCCTATAGTCTTCTCCCATGGCTGGCCGTTGTCGGCCGATGATTGGGATGCACAGATGATATTCTTCCTGAATCACGGTTTTCGGGTGATCGCTCACGACCGCCGCGGTCACGGACGCTCGACCCAGACCTCCCACGGTCACGATATGGATCACTACGCCGATGACCTCGCGGCGGTTACCGCGCATCTGAACTTAAAGAATGCAGTACATGTCGGGCATTCAACCGGCGGCGGCGAGGTCACCCGATACATCGCGCGCCATGGCGCAGATCGTGTAGCGAAGGCAGTCCTCATCAGCGCAGTGCCCCCACTGATGCTCAAGACGTCCGCCAATCCGGGCGGTCTGCCTAAAGAGGCATTCGACGGGCTGCAAGCGCGACTTGCCGCCAACCGCGCGCAATTCTTTTTGGATCTGCCGACAGGACCCTTCTACGGATATAACCGGCCAGGTGCCAAGGCTTCCCAAGGCGTGATTCAGAACTGGTGGCGGCAAGGAATGATGGGCGGTATCAAGGCTCATTACGACGGCATCGTCGCCTTCTCCCAAACCGACTTCACCGATGACCTCACGAAAATCAACGTACCAACGCTGGTGATGCATGGCGATGATGACCAAATCGTGCCGTATGCCGACTCAGGTCTTTTGAGTGCAAAGTTGGTGAACGGCGCGGTATTGAAAACCTACCCAGGTTTTCCGCACGGCATGCCTACCACTGAAGCCGACACGATCAACGCCGATCTGCTGGCATTCATCAAGTCGTAAGCGATCCATCTAGCGCATCACCAGATACCCCGTCGGAAGCCACACGCAACCGATGGGGTATTTCGGATCGTCAGTATTTTAACTACGGCGTACCGCCGACGGCTTTTCCGAGCTCGACACACACACCCTTTCAGGGGATACCAGCGCCCAAAAAGACCGTGCGACGCGTCGCACGAGGGTGCACCTGGCCTCAGTTGCCGCCCCCATCGAGGGGATACAACGTAACAATTCCCTCACCTACGATCGGTCCGCGACGTCGGTCCTCGTCGAGTCTTTGAGTATCGACGTGCATGCTTTCAAATCCAATAGGTTCTTTTGCCCACCGAGACCAGCCACACGACGGTGGCTCAAAGCTTCGGAGCCGGTCTGATTCTGCCGCTCTGGGGCAAGTGGCTGGAGCTGCACGCAACCACGCTGACTGGCCACGGCAACGGCCGCTATGGCTTAGCCCAACTCAGTGACGCAACGTACAACACCAGGAACGGTTGGATAGCGGCGTTGCGCGAACAGCAGGGCCTGGTTGGCTTGATTGCACATCCGTCGGCAAGCGTTGCCTCGGCAGAGTGCTGCCGACGTGTGTGTGTGCGGTCAGGCACATGTGGTGATATTGCGCTGCCGCATCGGATCCTTCCTTGGCGCACCGTGGACTGAGGCGAACACCACCGTAGCCCTCGCGTCCGCCGGCTCCTGATGTGCCTGCTTTGTATCACCGGCTACGATGCCCATCCGGGCCGTGCTTTATGGCAGCCAGTCAAGAAATTGCGGCGGGAGGGGGTCCAAAAACCTCGCTCAGACAGTCTTAAGTCCGCTGAACCGTTGCTCTAGGAACCCGATGACTGATCGCGATCCCAAGCGCCGCTTAGCTGACTGGTTTCGCCAGTGGCGAGTGCCGCTGCGCAAGTTTCTGATCGGCAGGGGTACCGTCCGCGCTTCAGACCTCGACGATGTGGCGCAGGAGGTATTTCTGCGGCTGATCCGCTATGAGCGCGCTGAGCTTATCGAGCACCCCCAGGCTTATCTGTACAAGATGGCAGCCAACGTCGCCGCGGAGTGGGCGATCCGCGGGCGCTATGTGCGCGTGCGGGAGCCACTGCAGTTGGCGGGGCCGCCAGAGGAAGAGCGGGCGGAGGACCGAGCCAGTCACATCGAGTTGCAAAACGACATCGCGCAGGCGCTCCTGACCTTGACCCCGCAGCAGCGTGAAGTCATCAAGCTGCAGTTTTTCGAGGGACTGAGCCGCACCGAGATTGCCGAGCGGCTTACGATGACCGAGCGAAGTGTAAAGCGGATATTGATGAAGAGTTACGAAAAGCTTCGGCACCAGTTAAATCCCGAGCTTTTGAGGGGAGTCACCGATGGACGCGAGTGATCGGCGCAAGCGAGTCGCTGCGGAGGCCGCCGAATGGTGGGTCGTCCTGGAGGGCGAGGTGTCCCGGACACAAAGAGAGCAGTACGTCGATTGGCTGCGGGAATCGGCCATGCATGTCGCCGAGATGTTACGAATTGCCCAAGTGCACGGTGCGCTCGAGCAGTTTGAGCAGTGGGA
>JAQGOF010000078.1 GCA_028293745.1 Gammaproteobacteria bacterium
GTCCTCTATGAGCAGGGATCACTGTATGAGGCCGAGGCATGTATTCGGGGTCGCCTTCGGGTGATCAACGCCTTCGGCGTCCTGGATTGCGCGTTGCGTGCCTACCTCGTTCTTGCGCGCATAGCGATGCATCAAGGCCGGGACGTTTTCGCGGCGTCAATTCTCCAGGAGGCCGAGGAACTCGGAGAGCGACGGGGGTGGGCGCGACTCACTGCGATGAGTATGGGCGAGCGGGTCGATTTGTTGCTGCGGCAGGGCCGCATCAAGGAAGCTCAACTCGGCGCGGAGCGGCTGGATCAATTTGCCGCTCGCTATCCAACACGCGCGGGCTGGGCAGACCCTGATGTTCAATTCTATCGTCGCATTGCGTACGCTCGACTCGCGCTCGCGTCTGCTGCCGCTGCGGACACCGTGGCGATCTTGCGGCAACTTCATCATGACGCGGTTAACAGGCATGATCTGTACTCGGCGCTGCGATTGGCTGTCCAATTGGCCGCATCGCTGGACCTCGCCGGTCAGCCGGGCGAGGCGGATAGTCTTTTTCTAAGGGCCTTGAGCCTCGGCTGCTTCGCCGGCCTTTATCAAGCCTTCGTCGATGCTGGCAGTGAGATAGACCCCCTTCTGCTGCGCGCTTACGACCAAAGCCATCGACCTGGTGCCGCTTTTCGCGAGCTTTTACCCTATATCGGGAGCCTGGTCGCGCTCGATAAGGCGCGCAGCGCCAGGCGTCACGCCGCAAGAGCTACAATACGCTCGGGCGAGGGTTTGAGCGTGAGGGAGCGCGACATCCTGATTCTGGTAGGCCAGGGATTTTCCAACAAGCGGATCGCTCGAGCCTTGACCATCACCCCTGAGACCGTGAAGTCGCACGTGAAACGAATTTTCCTCAAGCTGGAGGTCAAGACCCGGGCGCAAGCGGTTTCCCGAGCGGGACCACAGGGCCAAATCCAAACCGGGGGATCGCGGCTGCAGATGTCATGAAGGCATCACCCACCTTCAGGATCGATACCGTTCACCAATGCTTATGGCGTAGGGGTGGTGACGGCGAGGAGCGCCTGAGTCTTGCGCCTAAGGCGTATGAGGTATTGCACTATCTGATCGATCATCCGAATCGCCTGATCACACACGATGAATTCCTCAAGGCGGTTTGGAGCAAGGTTCATGTCCAACCGGAAATTCTGAAGAGTCACATCCTGGCGATCCGCACTGCACTGGGCGACAAGGCCGATGAGCCGCGATTCATCGAGACGGTTCGGGGCCGCGGATATCGTTTCATCGGGCCGGTCGCTGCATTTTATGCCGCCTCCCGGGCGACGACACTTCCGCGCGAACAGGACAGTATCGTTGGGCGGAAGGAGCCGCTCGAAGAGTTGGCGAGGCTTCTCTCAGGCGCCGGGTCGGGAGAATTTCAGGCGGCGTTCGTGACCGGCGAACCTGGTATCGGGAAGACGGCCTTAACCCATCAGTTCCTGACGACGGCCTTGACTCAGCCGGATGTTTTTGCAGCCACCGGTCGGTGCGTCGAAGGGTTTGCAGGAGCGCCTGAACCTTACTATCCGGTACTCGAAGCATTGAGCTCGCTATGCGCAGGCCCCCTTGGCGCCACCGTCGTGCGCGCACTGATCAGCGCCGCCCCCACGTGGGCGATTCAAATGCCCGCACTGGTAACTGTCGAGCAGCGAATCCAACTGCAACAGCAACTCTTGGGAACGACACGCGAACGCATGTTGCGCGAGGGTTGCGAGCTGATTGAATCGCTCGCTGCCGATCGAACTCTGGTGTTAGTGCTGGAGGATCTTCACTGGGCCGACTACGCCACTTTGGACTTCCTCTCGGCCATGTGTCGTCGCCGCGCTCGTTCCAGGCTTCTCGTGATCGCGACCTATCGACCGGCGGATCTGGGCAGCGCGCGTCGTCCACTCAGCGAATTGGCTCATGATTTGTCACTGCGTAAGCTGTGTACGGAAATTTCACTTGGGCCGCTGACCCGCGAATCGGTCGCCGAGTTTTTGAGCCCGAGGGCCGATGGGCAATCCAGCGCAGCGGATTTCATTGATCTGATGGGGACTCGTTCGGGTGGCAATCCCTTATTTCTACGGGCGACTCTCCATCATCTGGCTGACAGAGGCCTCGTCACCCGGACAGAACGCGGCTGGCGGCTACTCGGGACCGCGAGTCAGATTACATTTGAAGTGCCGAGTACGCTCGTCGGCCTGATCGAAGCCAGGTTCGAGCGGCTCTCCACAACCCAGCAGCGTGTACTCGAATCGGCCAGCATCACCGGAATGTCGTTCAGCGCCTCGACGACCGCGCGGCCCGCAACGTTGGACCCGCAGGAGTTTGAGGATGCGTGTGAGGATCTGTCGAGGCGGTCATGCTTTATCAACCGCGGCGGGATGACGATCCTCCCCGATTGTGGGCTGGTCCGCACGTACCGGTTCACTCATGCCCTTTACCGCCAGGTTCTGTACGATCGACAGGGGCCCGTGCGCCGTGCTCGGCTGCACCTCGCCGTCGGCGAACGATTGGAGCAGATCTACCCGCCCGATCAGCGAAGTGAGCTTGCCAGCGAGCTCGCGCAACATTTCGCTTCAGGTCAGGAGTGGAATCGAGCGCTTGCGTATTTGCGCCTGGCGCTTCGCACTACACAGCGGCGGTTTGCGCATCGCGACGCGCTCGCCATTATGGATCATGCGACCGAGATCGCAGCCAAATTACCTGCCGATGCGCGCATCCGGGTGGAAATCGAGGTCCTCGAACGACATGCTGCGATTTATAGGGCAACACATGACGTTCGCGCGTTCGAGGCGTTCACGCGGCTTGCGGAAAGGGCCGTTCAGTATGGTGATGTCGATATCGAGGTAAGTGCGCTCCTGGGCTGTTCACACGCTGCAAGTTGTTACGATCTGAAACTCAGCACGAGGTTGCTGG
This sequence comes from Gammaproteobacteria bacterium, assembly GCA_028293745.1. Classification (GTDB taxonomy): domain Bacteria; phylum Pseudomonadota; class Gammaproteobacteria; order Steroidobacterales; family Steroidobacteraceae; genus 13-2-20CM-66-19. Next base: position 2,932 of record JAQGOF010000078.1, read on the forward strand.
ATCAAGCGCTCGAGGCGACCGCCCGGCAACTCGACTCCACGTCTCGAGATGTCGCGCGGATCTCGATTTACGTCCGGCGGATTTGGGTTGCAGGGTGGAACGAGTCCGATGCTCGAGCATGTGATGAGGCGGTTGATTCCCTGAAGGGGCGGGGAGATCGGCTGGCCGCAGCGCGGGCGCTGATCAATCACAGCATGATCCGTATGATATCGACCCGTTATCGTGAGGCGCATGACAGCTTCAAGGAGAACTACGGGCTGCTACTCGATAGCCCTGATGAGCTCACTGAATCCGACATCGCGCGAACCATTTGGATGTATCACGTCGGGGTCCCGTGGTCGCTGGTATTTCTCGGAGAGTTCGGCGAGGCGCTGGCGGAATACGAGACCGGCATCACGGCGTTTGAGCGAAATGAGGACCACCCCGCAGCGCACGCGCTGGGTATTTATCGTGGCGTGCTGCGCTTTTTTGCGATGGATTATTCAGGTGTGCTCGAAGCCTGCGAGCCCGTGGCGTCCCATGAGATAGGAAAGCGCGAATATACGGGGTCGGAGATCTCCAGAATCCTGCCCTTCGAACGCAGAATGTCACTCATCTTTTGCGGGCTCGCGCACGTTGAGCTCGGAAATCTTGTCGCCGCGCGCGAATATCTCGCCGCCACCGAGCGTGCCATGGAGCTTCAACCAGTGCATCTGGATTGGTACTGGCGGTTCCCGTTGGAATGGGGGATGGTCAATCTTCTGATCGCGACGGCAGATAACGCAGGCGCTCAGATTCGCGCTGAACGGTATGTGATGTTCGCCGAAGCGACCGACGAACGGATGTGGCAGTCGTTGGCATGGGAAACACGCGCGCGGGTTGCATTGGCTCAGGGCATAGCGGCTGAGGCGGTCGAATATATCGTGAAGGCGCAGGCGGCCTCGAAGGGGTTCGAGACGCCGCTGGCCGACTGGCGAGTGCACGATACGGCCGCCGCAGCCTACACCGCGATCGGTGATCGTCGGCAGGCAGGCATCCACGCGCAAGCAAGCATCGCACTACGCAAACGGATCGCGCGGACTCTGCCCGAAGGACACAGTCTGCGCCTGACGCTCGAGGGTGGTGTTTCGGAGCGGTCGATGCCTGCCTGAGATGGATGGGGCGCGGCTCTCCAACGATTGACCGATCCTAGTCGTGCGTCATGGCGCTTGGCAGTGCGAAGTTCGCCTGCAAAGCGTGTGCACTACGAGCGCGATCCGGTTCCGCATCCATACCTCCTCCCGAGAAAGTTAAATCTTTCCTCATTGGGGGGATGGGGCGGCGAGGCCAACTTCGACACGATCCAAGAGAACGCGCTACTCGTCGCATGAAGAGTGCACCTGGCCTTGGTTGCTAACCCCCATCGGGGAGATACGGTGAGGCAATCCATTCGCCTACGATCGGTCTGTGGCGGTGTTGTAACAAGCAAGGCCCACGTGGGGCGCGAGGATCATCGCGTTGCGCAATTTTCGAGCGTCGGAGGATATCGGTATGCCACAACCCTTCGTCCCATGGCCAGGGAATCATAACGCAGTGTGCCAAGGACATTGGGTACTCGACGCCACCGCCCTTACCCCAAAGTGGTAGCAAAGCGTACCTGTATGTCGTGACGCGGACAGCGGACGTCGCCGGTAAGCTGGCGGTGTGTGCTGACTCAAGTTCGGCTGCTCATTTGGGCTGCGCGAGGGAAACCTCGAGCTCATCCCAAATCATCCCTCCACCCTGATCGGTCTAACTTTCGACCGGCGGGTCGTCGGCTACGGAGGCACGACGGTCAACACGCTGCGGCTCTGGAGCGCCGTCGCTCCCGACCACTGCGACTTCCGGCGATGGTTCATACGTGTAGCGACAGCGCCCTCAGCCAGGTAAGACGGTTCATGACTATCTGAAATGAAATCCATCGTGCCGATCGGCTTGCGTAGCCACTGTGTCTACCTCCTTGAAAACGGAGCTTGTCATGCAGACGACTGAACACCAACGCGTTGCCACCCTCCGCAAGCAGCGCATTGCCACTCTGCTTGGGGAAATCAATGTTCACGTCGTCGGCAACGGTCCGGCCATGGTTTGCTGGCCCAGCCTTTTGATGACGGGGCTGATGTGGCGGGGACAAGTCAACCATTTCGTAAGCAGCCACAAGATGGTTCTGATCGACTCGCCGGGCCACGGCGAAAGCGATCCCTTGAACCGGTATTTCACACTTGAGGAATGTGCCCTATGTCTAAGCCAGATCCTGGATCAACTGGAGATCGAGGACTGCGTCCTGCTCGGTAACTCTTGGGGCGGAATGATGGGCGGCGTATTCGCTGCCCTGTATCCCAGCCGGACACGGGCCGCCGTATTGATGAACTGCACGGCTTCGGTGAGTGGTTGGCGCCAGAAGATGGAGTTCTTACTGATGACTTCAATACTGCGCCGGCGGCGTACGGTCCCAAAACTGGTCGTCAACCGCGCAGTCAATGCCTTTGCCGGTGCGACGACCGAAATGATGAAGCCTGAAGTGGTGGAATACATCCGCTCAACGGTGGCCGCAGCCCGTGCGGACTCCGTCTGCTGGGCGATCGATAGCGTCGTTCCGCGCCGCACCGAGCATCGTGCCCTTTTGGGCGCCATTCGAAAACCAGTTCTGGTGATCGCTGGTGACGAGGACCGAACATTTCCGGTCGCCGAAACCCGCGCCATGGCGGATGCCATCCCTGGCAGTCTGTTCAGAGTGTTACCCAGGGTCGGGCATCTTGCTGCCCTGGAAGCTCCGCCTACGGTCAACGCCGCCATCGATGAGTTTTTAAGAGAAGTTTTGTCGCATAAACAATGTTTGGCAGCGGCCCCGCCCGGACGCACATGATTTACGCGACTTCCGCTTCCAAGGTCCGGCGCGATGAACGAAGGATCAATGATCGCGTCGAGACTGCAATTGTCGAGCGCCTGAGGATATCGGTATGCCACAACCCTTCGAAATCAAGGTGCTCATTGCACACTCCGACCCGCTGATATCGGCTGGACTCGATGCCAAGCCGGAGATCATTCTCATTGCGACTGGCAGCGAGCTCAGTCTCGCCGTGCAGGCACACGAGACGCTCATCGCCGAAGGGATTCGCTCACGGGTCGTGTCGATGCCCTCGTGGGACATATTCGACCAACAGGGCGCGGATTACCGCGACGGTGTGCTACCGCCTACGGTCGGAACCCGCCTCGCGATCGAGCAGGCATCCACTCTTGGCTGGGAGCGCTACGTGGGTCATAACGGGCGGGTGATCGGCATGCATACCTTCGGTGCCTCGGCGCCGCTCAAGGAGTTGCAGAGGAAGTTCGGTTTCGAGCCCGAGCGCGTAGTTGCCATCGCGAAAGAACTGCTTGGCAGGTAGTCCAATGCGTTGAGGACGACGCAAGCACACGGTACGTGTCCGACAGCATCGTGGTGGCTGGCAGGCACCATGCCGGACGATATCAGCACGACTCGACAGTAGAGGATTCGTCATGACAATCACTGCACTTTATGAAACTTCCGCCCATGCGACTGGTGGGCGCGACGGCCGCGTCGCTACGCTCGATGGTGGTTTGGACCTGATACTGACCACGCCAAAGGAGCTCGGAGGCGCGGGCGGTGTCGGGAATAATCCCGAACAACTTTTCGCGGCAGGCTACGCGGCCTGCTTTCTGAACGCCCTCAAGTTCACTGCCATTCGAGCCAAGGCGTCATTTCCCGGCGACGCGGCTGTAACAGCCACTGTCGGAATCGGTCGGCGCGATGGCGGAGGATTCGGCCTGAAGGTCGCGATGGTCGTCTCTCTGCCCGGACTCGACCAGGCGGCAGCGGAAGCTCTGGTGGGGAATGCGCATGAAACCTGCCCATATTCCAACGCAACGAGAAAAAACATCGAGGTGACCTTTACGATCAACGATGTCCCGTACAAGTGATTGCAGCGCCGGTTCAATCGCGGCTTCGCAGGCTGTTGAGAATGCTCTCGCAGCCTGGGCTGCGGAAGATTAGAAACCCGACGGCGATGTTCCGTTTCACGAAGTACGGCTTTGCACAAGGATCGGATCGATGCCGTCTGCGCCGCGAGCTTCCGTGCAACGTGGAAGGCCACCTCCGTCGCCAACGATGCCCGTGCCGGTGCCGAGAAGATGCGCACGCAAAACTGCCTGCCCGCGCTTCTCCACGTCGAGTTTAAGCGATGTACATCAAGCGCATCGCGACATCTAAATATAGTCCGCTAACACTTTTGCGCAAATTCGGTCAGGTATTACCGAATCCCGCCAGCCTCGGCAGCAGCGTTCGCAGCTTGCGACGTCCGTGGTACATCCGAGTCTTCACAGTGCCCACGGGACACTCCACTTTGACCGCTATCTCTTTGCACGAAAGGTCGAGCTGATAGGAGAGCCGGAGCACCGTTCGCTGTTCCTCGGACAACTGTGCGAGCGCCGCGGCAAGCCATTCGCGAACCTCGCCTTCGGACCAGGGGTCATGCGGCTCGGCGCGCTCGTCCAGCGGATCGGGTCTCCGCCACCGGCAGTTTGTTCGGAGCGTCTTCATGCTGAGGCGGTATGCAATGCCGGGGATCCACGTCGATACTCTCGAAGCTCCTTTGAAGCCCGCTGCGGATTGCCAGATGACACATAGTGTGTCGTTGGCGACCTCCTGCGCCATGTCGCAGCGACCGGTAATTTTCCGTGCAAAGCTTGCGATCCGCCGGCGATAGCGCGAATGAATCACAGTCAATGCCATTTCGTCACCGGCAGCAATCGCGGCTAGAAGCCTGCGCTCCCGATCATTGACGGGATCCGCCCGCCGCCCGCCGTCCACCTGCGTATCGTGATTGGAGACGACCCGTGTCGGGTCAAGTTGATGTGCTGGCGGCTTGCGACGTGGATGGGTTTTCATTGAAACCTCGCGACGGATGGACAGCGAGGTTAGCTCCCAATCCGCGCTGAGCCACTACCCCAAAGTGGTACCGAAGACTGCCTGCATGTCGTGATGCGGATGGTGGGCGTAGGCGGTAGCTTTCCCGATGGATACCCGTCGCTCTACCAGGCTTTCTGTACGCAATACTGACCTAACACACGCGATCCACATTTGAGAGGAGATCTTTGTATGAAGCTTCTGGCAGGGCGGTCTTTTTCCGCGGCCGCATCGTTGCTCTTGATAGCGTTCGGCGCGACCAGCCAGGCACAGGCGGCGCCAGTTCACAACATCGTCCTCGTGCATGGTGCATTTGTCACGGGAGCGGGATGGGAACCTGTCTACGAAATTCTCGTAAAAGACGGTTACCACGTGTCAGTTGCCCAGCATCCGCTCACCTCCGTCAGGGAGGATGTTTCGGCGGTCAACAGGGTGCTTGCGATGCAAGACGGACCGACTATCCTCGTTGGCCACAGTTATGGCGGCGCGATCATCACAGAGGCCGGCAATGACTCACACGTGGTAGGGCTCGTGTATATCGCAGCGCATGCACTGGACGAGGGGGAAACCGAGGCCGGCAATGGCAAGCGCTTCCCCAATGCCACCAAAGCCATCAAGAAAACCGACGATGGCTTTACCTATCTGGACCCTGCCTTCTACCACGCCGACTTTGCTGCCGATCTACCAGCAAAGAAGGCGGAATTCGAGGCCCACGCGCAGGGGGTCACGGCGGCGGCTGTTTTCACTACACCGGCCGGCCAGCCCGCCTGGAAAGGCAAGCCGAGCTGGTACGCGGTTGCCAAGTCGGATCGCATCATCAACCCTGACCTCGAGCGGATGTATGCCAAGCGTGCCCACAGCCATACCATCGAAGTGGAGGGCGCGAGCCATTCGGTCTATGAGTCCCACCCCAAGGAGATTGCGGCGCTAATCGAAGAAGCCGCAACCCACGCGTTGGACGGGAAATGATGCCCGTTGCGGCCTCAGGCCACTGGAGCGGGCGGCAGAAGCCGGCGATGTAACGAGGTCGCGCGACTTCCACGATGAGGAAGGGCAGATCGTGTGGTAGGGGGATGGCCGTCATGGCGCGGGGATGTGGGCGATGAACATCCCCGCGCCATTTCGCCGGCGCCGATGCGAAGCTGCGGCTCTCAGGCTTTGCAAAACGCCAACAAGTCCTCGCTGACCTGGTCCTTGAGTGTCGTGCACAGACCGTGCGGGGCACCCTTGTAGACCTTCAGGGTCGCGCCCTTGACGAGCTTGGCCTGGAGTGCGCCGGAATCGGCGAACGGTACGATCTGGTCGTCGTCGCCCTGCATGATGAGCGTCGGTACGTCGATCTTCTTGAGGTCCTCTGTTTGATCCGTCTCGGAGAACGCCTTAATGCAAAAGTAAGCGGCCGGAAAGCCCGCCATCATCCCTTGCAGCCAGAACGACTCGCGCACGCCTTCGGAGACCTTCGCGTTCGGGCGGTTGTAGCCATAGAACGGCAGGCTCAGGTCCTTCCAGAGCTGGGAGCGGTCGGTCTGGACACCGGCGCGCAGCTTGTCGAACACTTCGATCGATGTGCCGCCTGGATTGGCTGGCGTCTTCAGCATCAGGGGCGGGACGGCGGCGATTAAAACTGCCTTGGCGACGCGCTTCGTACCGTGCCGGCCGATATAGCGAGCGACTTCGCCCCCGCCAGTGGAATGGCCAACATGGATGGCATTCCTGAGATCGAGCTTCTCTACGAGGTCTGCGAGGTCGTCGGCGTACGTGTCCATGTTGTTGCCATTCCACGGTTGGCTCGAACGTCCGTGGCCGCGACGGTCATGTGCGATGCATCGATACCCGCGTGAAGCGAGATAGAACATCTGGTCTTCGAACGCATCGGCGGAGAGCGGCCAGCCGTGGCTGAAGACCACTGGCTGCCCGGTGCCCCAGTCCTTGTAGTAGATCCGTGTACCGTCTTTGGTTGTAATCGTGCTCATGGAGTGCTGTCCTTTACGGGGATTGGTGGAGGCGGACGCGCCTGTTTGTCTGGTCACCGCGGTCAGCGCCTCCGGCAGGCTTGCGAAGGCGGCAATGCTGGCGCCGGCGATCAGAACGCTGCGTCGTGAAGCAAAACCTGGGATGTCGTGGTTCAATCTTGAGCCCTCGTGATGGCGACCGTGCCGCTTCCCTCCGGTCCGCCTCAAAAATTTAAACGGCGACAGCCGCTGTCCGCGTCACGACATGCAGGGATGCGTTGCTACCACTATGGAGTAAGGGTGGTGGTGGCGAGTACCCAATCCGGGTTGGAGCGCAGCTCCTCCTACCCCAAAGTGGTAGAGGGTACTCCCCGTATGTCGTGATGCGGATTGTGGGCGCTGCAAATAGCTTTCAGCCTGTCTGCAGCACCTCGATTTGGCTGTTGTAAGCGCACCGGTCAAGGCAGTTTCTCGTGTGGGCGCTTAAGGATATCAATATGCCGCAGCCCGTCAGAATCAAGGTGCTCATTGCGCATTCCGACCCGCTGATATCGGCCGGGCTCGCTGCCACATTGAGAAAGCGACCAGATTTCGAAGTGGTGGGTTGCACCGGCGAGCCGGCCTTCGCTCACGCGGTGCACAGTCGGTTTCCTCACCGGGACGTCGTAGTCGCCGACTACGAGTCGGCATTGCTGCTGATCGCATCCAAAGACGGGTGGAGGGATCGCGTCATGATTCTGACCCATCGGGACGGCGAGGCGAAGATTTACCACGCACTGGAACAAGGTGCGCGCGGTTATCTATTGCTCGGTTGCAGTCTGAAGGACTTGACAGAGGGTCTTCGGTCGATGCACGTCGGTGGTATCGCGTTGGGGCCCCTGGTCACAACCCGCATGGCCGAGTGGTTGAAACAGGAAGCGCTGACCAGGCGAGAGGCCGAGATCCTGGGAGAGATGATGTTCGGGCTGTGTAACAAGCAAATCGCCTCAAACCTCGCGTTGGCGGTTGGAACGGTGAAAGCGCACGTCAAATCCATTCTCAATAAGTTGCATGCGGCGAGCCGAACGGAGGCGGTGGCGATCGCGCAGCGTCGGGGAATTCTAGGTGAAGAGCGCGAATGGCGTCATCGCGAGCCCTGGGCTCGAAGGCCGATCAAACGGCCGGATCTTGACCGCCGCGCTGTGATAGCACGGGAGTTTATGGGTCAGCCCGATAGCCGGGGAGGCGCTTGCGATATCAGTGCCGACGCGGCAGAGCCCGACCACGCGCGCGAATGAATGCGATTGTCCTCGTGGCCCTGAAGCGGCCGTATACATTCGTCGTTCTAGCCATCCTGATCCTTATTTTCGGCGGACGCGCCGCGCTGCACACCCCGACGGACATTTTCCCCAACATCGGGATCCCTGTGGTCGCGGCCGTCTGGACGTATAACGGTCTGACGCCGGAAGACATGTCGGGACGGGTCATTTATTACTACGAACGCTCGCTCACCACCACAGTAGGCAACATTGAGCATATCGAGAGCGAGTCGCTCTACGGTCGCGGCATCGTCAAGATCTATTTCCAACCGGGTACGGATGTGGCGGCGGCACAGGCACAGGTCACTGCGGTCTCACAAACCGTGCTGAAGCAACTACCGGCCGGGATTACTCCGCCGCTGGTGCTGTCCTACAACGCCTCCTCGGTGCCGGTGCTGGCCCTACAGATCTCATCGGACCAGCTGACGGGGTCGCAGTTGTATGATATGGCCTCCAATCTGATCCGACCGTTGCTGGTGTCGGTACCGGGCGTGGCGGTCCCCGCGCCCTATGGGGGGACACCCGCCAACGTCCAGGTGGATCTCGATCAGCACAAGCTGCTGGCATACGGCCTTTCGGCGCAGGACGTATCGCATGCTCTGGCACAGCAAAATATCGTGCTGCCGGCGGGTGACCAGAAGATCGGGGCGCTCGATTTCCTGGTCGAGACCAACGCTTCGCCGGTGGATGTGGCGACCTTCAACGCGCTGCCGATCAAACAGGTGGGTGGCACGGTGGTGACCGTTGGCGACGTCGCCCATGCATACCTTGGCGGGCCGCCGCAAACCAACGCCGTTCTGGTGCGCGGACACCAGGCGGTGCTGCTAGAGGTCCTCAAGGCAGGCGATGCGTCGACGCTCGCGGTCGTGGCGGGCGTGAAGGCCAAAATACCCCAGATCCTGCGGACCCTGCCTGCAGGCGTGAAGATCACAACACTTAACGACGCTTCGACCTTCGTCAGGCAGTCGGTCGAGGAGGTCGTGCAGGAGATGGTGACGGCGGCCCTGTTGACCGGCTTGGTCGTCCTGCTGTTCCTCGGCTCCGGTCGCTCGACATTGATCGTGGCGACTTCGATCCCGCTCTCGATTCTGTGCTCGATCCTGGCGCTCGCCTGTCTCGGACAGACCATCAACGTCATGACGCTGGGGGGCCTGGCGCTGGCGGTCGGTATTCTGGTCGATGACGCGACGGTGATGATCGAGAACATCGATGCGCATTTGCGGAGCGGACTGGAGCTGAAATCCGCGATCATCGAAGCGGCGAACCAGATTGTGATTCCAACCTTCGTCTCGACACTGTGCATCTGCATCGTCTGGTTGCCGCTGTTCCAGTTATCGGGCATCGCCGGCTACCTGTTCCTGCCGCTGGCCGAAGCCATCATCTTCGCGATGCTCGCTTCCTTTATCCTCTCGCGCACGCTGGTGCCAACAATGGCGGCCTATCTGCTGCCTGCGCAGGTCGCGGCGCGCAATGCGGGCGGCAAACCGCAAGGTGTCTTCGACCGCTTCCAAGCTACATTCGAGCAAAGCTTCGAACGGTTTCGTGACCGCTATCGAGATCTGCTGGCGCGGGTGGTTGCGCGGCGCAGCCGGTTCATTGTTGGGTTCCTGGCGGTAGCACTCGTCTCGAGCCTGCTGCTGCCCTGGTTGGGGCGGGATTTCTTCCCCGGTATCAAGTCCGGCGAGATCGACATGCATTTCCGTGCGCCGCTGGGGCTACGCCTCGAGGAGGCCAGCAAGGTCGCATCCCTTGTGGACACTTCCGTACGTACCTTGCTGCCGGGCCATATCACAAACATCATCGACAATTGCGGCCTGCCGACCAGTGGTATCAACCAAGCCTACAGCGCGAGCGCCACGATCGGACCGCAAGACTGCGACGTCACCATCGGCCTGAACGACCAAGCCTCCCCGGTCGACGAGTACCGCGCGATTCTGCGCGATCAGCTGCCGAGGCGGTTCCCCGGCACGAGCTTCACTTTCCCCGCCGGCGATATCACGGCAAAGATCCTGAACTTTGGCCTGCCGGCGCCACTCGACGTGCAAATCGTCGGACGTAATATCGCAGCGAACATGGCCTACGCGCAGCGGTTGGTCGCCGAGATGCGCCGCATCCCGGGCATCGCGGATGCGGCAATCCAACAGACTCTCGCCCAGCCGACGTTACTGGTGTCCTCGCATCGCGCCTTCGCCCTCGGCGCAGGGCTGACGGAGTCAAACATTGCAAACAACACACTGGCGACCCTGTCCGGCTCTGGACAAGTCGCGCCCACCTACTGGCTCGACCATGAGACCGGTGTCTCGCACCTGGTGAACCTGCAGACACCGCAGACGCAGCTGACCTCGATGAACGATCTGGAAACGATCCCGATCGACCAGGGCGATGGCGATCCGAGCGGACAGGGTGCACAAATCCTCGGCGGCCTGAGCGAGATCACCCAGATCGGACGGCCGCTCGAGGTATCACATCGCGACATCCTGCCAGTGGTTGATATCTACGCGAGCAACGCCGGACGCGATCTGGGTGCAGTGAGCGACGCAGTCGAGCAAGTGCTGCAACGGATGAAAGGCGACCTGCCGCACGGCGCCATTGTGCGACTGCAGGGCCAGGCGGTGACGATGAAGGCGGCCTACGTGCAACTCCTGACGGGGCTCGCCCTCTCGATCCTGCTCGTGTACCTGGTGATTGTCGTGAACTTCCAGTCCTGGCTCGATCCCTTCATCATCATCACGGCACTTCCAGGCGCGTTGACCGGGATCGTCTTGGCGCTGTTCCTGACCGACACCACGCTGTCGGTACCGGCGCTGACCGGCGCGATCATGTGCATGGGCACGGCGACCGCTAACTCGATCCTGGTGGTGTCCTTTGCCCGCGACGAGCTGGCCGCACATGGCGATGCGATCCGCGCGGCCGTGACTGCCGGGTACGCGCGGTTGCGTCCGGTGCTGATGACGGCGCTCGCAATGGTGATCGGCATGCTGCCGATGTCGATGTCCAACACCCAGAATGCGCCGCTCGGGCGGGCGGTGATTGGAGGGCTGCTGGTGGCGACCTTCGCCACCTTGATGTTCGTACCCTGCGTCTTCGCACTACTGCACCAGAACCGATCTATCACGGGAGAAGTCAGATGAAGCGACGCCCGGTGTTGGTGTTTGGGTTGCCGGGCGTGGCGGCGGTTGTCCTAGTGCTGTATGGCTTTGCAAAGCGCGAGTGGGCGCTGAGCCGCCTGCAGCACGTCTCAGTTGAACAGTCCGCAATCCCCGTGCAGATCATCACACCTCAGCTGGGGCCCTCCGCGCGACCGCTCGTGCTGCCGGGCACGGTGCGCGCCTGGTCCGAGGCGCCGATCTTCGCGCAGGTCGCAGGCTACGTGCACAGCTGGAACGAAGACTACGGAGCTCCCGTGAAGGCCGGGCAACTGCTGGCGACGATCGACGCGCCGGGTCTGGATGCGCAGTACGCGGCCGCGAAGGCGGATCTCAATGTTGCAAACGCGAACTATCGGCTCGCGGTCTCCACGGCGGCTCGCTGGCAGGCCCTGGCGGGAACGCCGGCCGTCTCCAAGCAGGAGGTGGATGTGCAGGTGGCGGGGGCGGCGGCGCGCAAGGCTCAGATGGAAGCCGCTGCACAGAATGTCGCGCGCTATGCGGCGCTCGAGTCCTTTAAGCGTGTGATAGCGCCATTCGACGGCGTGGTCACGGCGCGTCTCACCGATGTGGGCAACTACGTCAACGCAGCGGGCGGCGATGCGGGGGCGGGCAGTAACGCAACGGAACTCTTCACCGTTGCGGACGTGCATGAGATGCGGGTGTTCGTGGCGGTGCCTCAGGACTATGCGGGCGAGTTGCGAGTCGGTCTGACTGCGACTCTCCATCTGCCATCGAAACCGGGCAAACCCGTTGAGGCGAAGTTCCTAACGACGGCGCGGGCATTCAACGCGAACACGCGAACGGCAGTCACGGAGCTGACGGTAGAGAATTCCGATCGCAGACTGTGGCCGGGTACGTACGTAGATGTGGTGTTCCAAGTGCCAACCGATCCAACCGTGCTGACGATGCCGGAGGCAGCACTGATCTTTCGGGCGGCCGGAGCGCAGGTCGCGATCGTCGATGCGCACAACCGCGTCCATCTGCGCGATGTGACGCTCGGACAAAATCTAGGACAGACGGTGCAGGTCACGAGTGGCCTAGCGGTCGGCGACCGAGTTGTAGACAATCCAGCCGCGGGCCTGTTGGAGGGACAGCCGGTACAACCGGTCACGCCGATGCCAGGCTATGCCACGGCGATACAGAGCACGCATCGTCAGCCCGAGCCCCCACCCGCGCCGGCTTCCGCCAGCGGCGCTGGGCACTCGACGACGCCATGAGACGAGGTGTCAGAGCACTGATCGCCTCGCTGGGTGTTGCGCTACTCTGCAGCTGTGATCTCGCACCGGTGTATGAGCCGCCTCATTTCCTTTTGCCCGAATCCTATCAGGGCAGCGTCCCGTTCCGCTTGGCCCATCCGGATGAGGTCTTGTCGCCGCGCGGGGACTGGTGGACGCTGTTAGGCGACACGCACCTGAACCAGCTCGAGGACCAACTGGGGCGTGCGAACCCAACCCTGCAGGCGGCGGCGGAAGCCTACACCCAGGCGCGCGCCCTGGCAGCGGAGGCGCAGTCACGGCTCTATCCGCAGGTGAGTACGCGAGGCCTGATCTCGGATAACAAGGAATCCGCGCATCGCCTGTTCAGCAACGGCGGCGGTTCGAAAGAGCAGGCCTCGAGTCAGATCGATGCGGCGGCCTCATGGGAGCCGGATTTCTGGGACGCGATCCGCAACAGCGCTCACGCGCAGAAGCGGCTTGCGCAGGCCAGTGCCGCGGATCTTGCAACGGCGCGGCTGAGTCTGCAGGCGGAACTGGCGAACGACTATGTCGCGGCCCGCGGACTGGACGCAGAACTCGAGGTACTGCGCCAGTCGATCGCCTCATATCAGGCGGCGGTCGAGGTGGCGCGGCTGCGAACGCAGGGGGAGATCGCCTCCGGCCTCGATCTGGCCAGAGCGCTGAGCCAACTCCATTCCGCGCAAGCGCAAGAGAGCGAGATCGCGCTGCAACGCGATCTGATGCAGCACGCCGTGGCCGTGCTGATCGGTGCGATGCCGAGTACCTTCTCGATCGAACCGCTCAAGGAGTTCCGTTTGATTCCCCCACAGCTTCCTGCCGGCGTGCCGTCGGAGCTGCTGCAGCGCCGACCAGACATTGCGAGCGCCGAGCGACAGATGGCTGCTGCGAACGCCTCGATCGGGGTATCGCGCGCTGCGTTTTATCCCAACATCACATTCAGTGCGACCGGAGGATTCGAGGATACCGCATTCAACCTGCTGAGCCTGCCGAATAGCCTCTGGTCGGTCGGCGCGGGCGCCATGCTGCCGCTGTTCGAAGGCGGCCTGCGCCGGGCTGAGCTGCGCCGCTCCTGGTCACAATACGCGCAGACGCGCGACAACTACCGGGCGACGGTGCTAGCTGCCTTCCAGGAACTGGAAGACGGGCTGAGCTTGACGCAACACCTTGCGACCGAAGCAACGCAGCAGCATGAGGCGAGCGATCAGGCTGCGCAGGCGCTCTCCATCTCGGCGATGCTGTACCAAGACGGGCTCGACAACTACCTGAGCGTGTCGGTTGCGCAGGTGCAGGCACTCGCTGCCCAAACCACCGAGGTCCAAATACGGACCCGCCAGATGCAGGCGGCGGTTTCGCTGATTCGGGCGTTGGGCGGCGGATGGACAGTACAAGTTCTGCCAAATGAAGGGCAAACCTTGCCGTTCGGGGTGCCGGGGAAGCAGTAATTGAGTTCATCACTGGTACGGCTCGAGGGCTCGGAGCGCGAAATCTGCTTTGCGCCGATGTTCCGCGAAATCAAAGGGTTGCGATTGGAGGTGGCGACGCACGAAATTCTTTTCGAAGACCAGGGGCCCGAAGACCCATTTTTCTTCAGTCAAGCGGCGAATCTGCACAGAATGTCGAACAAGTTTCTCCTCGTAGGCTGGCGGCGGCGCTGGAACCGGAGCCTTCTCCAATTCCTGAGTCGCCGCGTGCGCGCGGCCGTCGACATCGAAGATCTGGCGCAGGAAACCTATTTGCGGCTGCTTAGCGCGTGACCTGGGCGAAGTGCGCAATCCGCAGGCGTACCTGTTGCGCGTTGCGAGCCATGTCGTGATGGAATGGCGCGACCATCAGCCTCGGGCGGAATCGATCGTGACACTGGACGACGATCTGCTTGTTGATAACTGTCTGCCGGAATTCGTGTTAGATGCGAGCCTTTCGCAGAAGCGCCTGGAGCAGACGCTTGCAACGATTTCCCCCACCATGCGGGCTGTGCTGCTCCTGAGACTGCGAGACGCGCGTTCCTGCAAAGAAATTGCACAGGAGCTCGAGATCACCGTCAGGCAGGTCAAGCGCTACCTCGCTCGCGGCTATGAGCGTTTACGCATGGCGTTGGAGAACTGAAATGGCGCGCGACACGGATCCCAGGACGTCGATTACGGAGCAAGCCGCTCGCTGGTGGGGGGTGGAGTTTCACAGCGAGGGCACATCGCCTGCCGATCATCGGGAATTTGGCGAGTGGGTTGCCCGATCGCGTCGAGGCCTATCTTCGGACTAGTATAACGTGTCGTTCACGACAACGGGACCGGACTCGAAGGTTCCGTCGTCGCCCAAGCCGGCTGTGCAGAGACGCTTCAACGTGCCGGCTGTTTGGGTGTCGATCTGCGTTAGCGGCGAGTAGCGCTGCCCACCGTAGTCTCGGTTGTACGTAGCCCAACCAGCCTCGACACCTTCGCGCCTGCTCGAAGCAGCGAAGGACATCGCCGCGATTGCAAGTGCCGCGATCGACACGACAAGGATCGGGGTTCGGCGTATGGATGAAGCTCCTCTAAGTCCCAGACCTGGCTCTCAACGAGTGCTAGTCCGTACTGCGTTGGAAGGGATTGTGGCGGTGTTCGCCCATCAATCGCTTGCGTGTGCCCTCTGGAGTTTGTCTCCGCCAAGGGTGTAACCGGGCATCCTGATCTGACGACGGATCTTCCGGGTGGTTTGCGCCAACTGAGTGGCGGCATGCGCTTGTTCAACGGGCAGTGCCTAGCGACAAGACGCCCAGGTCCCGCGGTCGCACCATCGTCGGCGAACCGACCTCGAGAGTTGACCACCAACGGAGCATGAAAATGAATGTCAAGACTGTTGGATCGTCGACTCTCGCGTCGAAGCTTTTGGTTGCTTCACTCCTCTGCGCTGGAACGGTAAACGCTGCAGTCAGCGAAGCAGACGCGATGAAAATTACCAGCCGGTATGGTTGCCAGGCTTGTCACGCGACGAGCACCAAGCTCGTCGGTCCGGCGTTCAAGGATATCGCCAAGAAATACGCGGGGGATAAGACGGCGGAAGAGAGACTTCAGAAGAAGGTCAAGAGCGGCGGTAGCGGCGTCTGGGGAACGGTTCCCATGCCACCAGCGGTTGGCGCCTCGGACGCAGACGTCGCAACCGTAGTTCACTGGATCTTGTCTCTCACCTAGACATGCAATGTGATCGCGCGGGAAGTCGAACGCCCGTCGTGGCGGGTGTGGAATCAGCGGCGAGCGGGGAATAGCTATGAGTACACCGGTCTCACGGGAATCTGCGCCTCCTATACCTGAGCCATCGACTCACCCGTGCGCAAAGACCGACAGTTCGTTGCCTGGACACACTGTCGCCCCGCTTGTCGCAGACCAGTCGGCTGATACGCCAGACGCCCCCGGAGTCGCAGGTTCGCACTCCCAGTCTACCGATGACTTTTGGGTCACTAACTTCCTGCTCGTGTTTCCGATCGGTATGTTTGTAGTGTTTGTTATCTTTATAGCGGTACTATGCCTCGCGCCGTGAGGCGCGGCTCGCGCGAAATCGGACGGGGGACCGAGCGCCGCGCTCGGCGCCAGGCCCCGGGGCTCATACCCACGATCCGGCCGAACGTTTTCGTCAGGTGCGCCTGGTCCGCGAGCCCACACTCCACGGCAATCTCCGCCAGCGACTTGTCGGTCAGGAGCATCATTTCTTGGGCGCGCTCGATTCGGCGTCGGCGAAGGTAACGGAAGGGCGACTCGCCGACAGTGCACCGAAAGGCGTAGGAAAAATAGCTCAGACTCAGCCGCGCCGCCGCTGCGAAATCCTCCATTCGGATGCTGTTAGAGAGATTAGCTTCCAGATATTTCAATACTCGGCTGATCTGCCAAGGCGCAAGTGGCCCCGCCGCGCGACCGATCCTTCGTTCCTCGTACAGATCGCACTCGGCCCGTAGCAGCGACGTAGCCTCGGCGATACACCGAGACGCTTCCTTCGCATCTCGCAACAAGGCTTTGTGGGCGGATTCCAGCAGAGTCACGATCGCCATAGTCGCCGCGGGATGCGAAGACACGGAAAACGCAGCGCTGCCTCCGTTTTGGGGTTCGAGGGACTGAATCTCATCGGGCGCTTCGTGCACCGCCTGACTTTCCGGCCGAAACGTTGAGTTCTCTACCGGTAGGGACACGGCAGTCTCGATCAATTGGCAGTCCAGCAGCAGCAATGGGCCGCGAGGCCCGGCACTGAGCGAATTCTGGTTGTCTGCAAGCGGATTCCTGGCGCTGGTGGTCAGTTGATTGCCCGATGGCGTGGAAGAGTTGTCGGTCGGCTTCCTCATGGCAGCCTCCACTGATGGGTGTGTGTCCATTGATAGGCCCTCGCGCTCGCACGAAGTGCTCCGTGCTGATTCACCAACACCAAGGCTGGAATGTACCGAGCGCGCGGCTGCCGTGAGACCCACCCCCAAGGTATCCCTCTATACCACTATAGAGGGACTGAGTCCTGCTGCGGTCGTTGTCTAGACATGGATGATGCCACGGCGAATGCCGATGAAAGTGGTAGCGAAGAATCCCCGCATTTCGTGATGCAGGTTGTGAGCATCGCCGGTAGCTTTCAGGGTGGAAGCCGCTCCCGGGCGGCACTGCGAGTGCCACCATGTCGGCCTGTTCCGCTGGGCCATCGGTTTCATGGTGACCTTCGCCATCGGTGGGATGACCGGCGTGCTGCAGGCAGTGCCGCCCGCCGACTTCGTGTTGCACAACAGCCTGAGCCTGTGCCCACCTGCACAGTCCGGCGGCCGCGGGGAAGGACTCGCGGACGCACGAATCTGGTACCGCAGGAAAACCGCGTCGGTTTGTGGGGAAGTCCGTTACGCAATCAAGGACGTAGCTGCGGCGTGATCATCGTTACGTGGCAACCCGCCGGGAGCTTGGTCGCATCTGGCACTCTGCACGCGCCGATCGTGCTCCAACGAGCGGAGTGCGGGTCGCGAGTTCCCGGTCCGGTTAGGACTCGTACTCAGCTCACTGCGGAGAGCTGAGCGGGTTGATTGGTGGTGAAGATCTGCGAGCGTTCAAGGCGCGGGTGTCGCCGTGGCAACTGATCACAGACTCGGGGATGTTCTGATACTGTTGACATACAAAAGACATACACGCTATCATACGCAATATTATGGGAATTCTCACTGTCCGCTTGACTGAAGATGAAGAGCGCGTGCTTGCCCGGCGTTCGCGGCAGGCTCGCATGAAGCGAGCCACTTACGTTCGTATGCTCATTCGGGAAGAACCTTTGGCTACCGGTGCCGATGTGCTCGCAGATGCGGCCAAACGCATGGGGGACGTGCGTTTGCGTGTGTCGCGCAAACCGTGAAGAAGTTCCTGCTCGATTCGTCGTTCGTGATCGATCTGCTTAATGAGATTGCGGGCGATTCGAAAGGGCCGGCATTCGAATGGCTGGAGCGCAACGAGAAGGCCCAATTGTGGATCAGTCCAGTGACCGTGGCAGAAGTGCTTGAGGGCGCCTCGGACGCCAGAGTTGTCAAATCCTATCTCGCCCGGTATCTGTGGCAGGGCATTCATCGTGTGCACGCCGAAAAGGTGGCGCTTCGGCAGAAGCGTAGCTCACGTCGAATGGGTGAGAATGATGCGTGGCAATCCGCTCTCGCGGACCACATGGATGCCGTGATTGTTGGGCATGACCCTGCCGCGTTCCAGCGGCTTGGCGCCCGTTATGACGATCACCGCCGACCCGGAAAGTCGGCCTGAGATGATCCGTCTCGGTGAACCAGCTGCTGCAGGGTTCACGAAAGCTGAAGGAGATCGACAGGCGTGTCGCCGAAGTCGACAGCGGCGCCATGCGAACGGAACCTTGGGGCGTACTTGGAAAGTGCCTGGCACGCGCGTCCGGTGACTAACGCGGAAACCCGCTTTCGATGCTGCGTGTTCCGCGAGCCATGTTGGATCGGTGTTGAAGTTGGTATGTCGTCCGCCTCGACGTGTTCTGCGGACGCATGCAGAGCCAGCGCACTAACCAACTTATGGCGAAGGAATTTGACCTACGCCAAAGCAATTGGCGAGCGGAGGTCCCAAATTGCGTTTGTGCGCGTAAGCTATTGAAGATCAAGGAAAAAATGGTAGCGGGGGCAGGATTTGAACCTGCGACCTTCGGGTTATGAGCCCGACGAGCTGCCAGACTGCTCCACCCCGCACCAGGAGAGCCGCTCATTATACAAGCGTCCCACTGGAGCGGCAACCTTTAACGGCGCTGTGGCGATCGCTCGAGCGTCGATTTCCGCATTCAGCAACTTATACAGTGCCTCGGGATTCACCGGCTTGATCAAATGATGATCGAACCCGGCTCGCCGCGAGCGTTCGAGCGCATCGGGCGTCCCGTAACCGGTAAGCGCCACGAGCAGAACCCGCTTGCACCTGTGATCAGAATCTGAACTCACGGGCGCAGCCGACGACGTCCCGCCGTCGCTTTCACACCGGAAGCGACGCGCGATCTCATATCCGTCCAGCCCCGGTAACCCCACGTCGATGAACGCGACGTCGGGCAACTCGCTGCGCAGTAGCTGAAGCCCGGCGCAACCTTCTTCGGCCTCCAGAACATCGTGCCCATCGAGTTCGAGCATCATCCGAAACATCTCACGCGCATCGCGATTGTCCTCGACAATCAGTACGCGCCGCTTCACTCCGCGCGTCTGCGGCTGATCGCTCAACGGGGCCGCGCCCACAGTTGCGGCCACCTTGGGCAGCCGCACCGTAAAGACACTGCCGCAGTTGGGCCCGTCGCTCGACACCGAAACCGTGCCTTGATGCAGGGTGACGAGCCGCTGGACGAGGGTGAGGCCTATGCCCAGGCCGCCCTGGGCGCGATCAAGCGTGCGCTCTCCCTGGACGAACAGGTCGAATATGTGGGGCAGGAGTTCGGGTGCAATGCCGAACCCGTCGTCCTGCACGCGCAGCACCGCTTGGTCGGCCTCCACGGTCAGTGCAACGGTGATTTTGCCGCCCGAAGCCGTGTACTTCACTGCGTTGCCGATGATGTTGGAAACAATCTGTTCGATGCGTACCGCATCGCCTTCGATCCAGACGGGTGTCGTCGTAATTTCGAACTGGTGTGGAGACTCGCGCTCGGTGAAGACCGCGGCGGTTCGCCGCACGAGGTCGCCAAAATCGAGCACGCGCCGCTCGAGAGCGATTTTGCCGGTCACGACGCGACCGACATCGAGCAGGTCATCCACCAGCCGCGACAGGTGCTGAACCTGCCGCCCAATGATGAACCGCGCACGCGAAGCTGCGCCCGGGTGTGCTTTTGCCGCTTCCAGCACCTGGACCGCCGCGGTGATGGCACTGAGCGGATTGCGCAGCTCGTGTGCCAACATCGCCATGAACTCGTCCTTGGCCTGGCTCTGCTGCTCGGCGCGATCGCGGCCACTCTGCGCATCCAGCAGCTCGCTGAGATCGGTAATGATGAGATTTCGCCGCTCCACCTCGTCGCATACTGACGTGGTGAAACTCATGAACACATCAATGGTCCGGCCGTCCGCCGTAATCAACTGTGCCCGGCGCTTACCGGACCCCAGGGCCAGCAGGGTGCGATAGGCAGGCCGGTCGGTTTGGTTGACGAAGCGCTCCATGCAGCCGCCCACCGCTTCCTCCAGCGGCACGGCGACCAGTTCGGCAAACCGCTTGTTGCAATAGGCAATGTCGCCATCCGTCGTCAGGATGGCGGCGCCCTCCAACATATCCTCGACGAGATTGCGATAGGGCTGCTCGGCGCTGCGCAGCGCATAAACCTGCTCGCCCTGCGGGCCTTGCACGATGAACGCATCGATTTCGCCGGAGCGCACGGCCCGCAGCGTTTCCTCGGCCTCGGCCAACCTCTCGGTCAGGGACCTGATCTGCTCCGCAGCTGTGATCTCGTCGCGCATCGGCTGGCTGACTATGTTCGGGGGACAAGATCCAGGCCCACGAGTACGCGGTCCTCGTTGGACATGTCGCCGATCAACCGCCGCAGCGGGAGGGGCAGTTTCTTGATGAGTGTGGGAGCTGCGATCAGCTGCTCCGACTTGGCGAGCGCCGGTTGTTGGTACACGTCAATGACCTGGAGGTCGTATCGGCCTTCGAGGTGCTTTTCGCAAAAGGTCCGGACGTTCTCCACGGCGCGGGCCGATCGGGACGTCATTCCCGCGACGTACAGTCTCAATATGTATCGTTCAGTCGAGTCGTCATGCGGCCCATTGTCCCCCGCCGGCGGGGCCGATTGCGCCGGGGGTGGTGGCACGTCTGGAGCCGATGTGGTCATGCAGCCCCCTAGACGAGGTCGACGCTCAGATCGAGACCGGCCAACACGCGCTGCGTGTTGGACAGATCGCCGATGATCTTCTTTACAGGTTCCGGCATGCGCCGCACCAGGGTGGGCACCGCGAGAATCTGATCGCCACGGGCGAGTGCGGGATTGCCCAGCAGATCGATCATCTCGATCTGGTAGCGGTTCGTCAGGTATTGCTCGCAGATACGCTTCAGGTTGGAAAATGCCCGCATGCACTTGGGCGTCTGTCCCGCGACGTACAGGCGTAGCACGAAGTTTGCCATGTCGGGAGCCGCTTCGGCTGGGAATGTCTGTTGCACGGTCATCCTCCGCCGGTTGCCCGGATACCTGGACCTGTGTCGTCCAACAACCGCAATCCGCGGTCCGTTAATTCGAATTCATGGACCCGATTCGAATGTGCCATGCCGCGAGACTTGAGAACGCGGATCTCGCGGTGCCGCTGCCTGTCGATCTCCTGGATTGTCAGGACGATCCAGGTGTCCATGAGAGATGACACGCCCGCCTCGGTCTCCTCGGACTCGTTCTTGCCGGGGGTGAGGCTGGTGAAGAAGCCGGTGACTTCGTTGACCTTCAGATAATCGATCACGCGCATCAGCATTGCCCGCACGTCGTTGGCTGTACCTGCCGTCAAGAGGTTGGTGAGCGCATCGACGACCGTCACGGAAGGCTTGAAGTCGCGCACGTTCTGGTACATCTGCGCGAGGTGTGCCTCGAGCCCGGCGCGCGAAGGACGGTAGGCCTGGAAATTCAGCAGGCCCTTGTCAACCCAGGGTTGCAGATCGATCCCGATGGACCGCATGTTGCGCATGAGCTGCAGTGGTGATTCCTCGAATAAAAAATACAGAACCCGTTCGCCGCGCCGGCACGCCGCATCCGTGAAATGAGCCGTCAGGCTCGTCTTACCTGTACCGGCAGTCCCGGATACCAACACCGTGCTGCCGCGGTAATAACCCTGACCGCCGAGCATCTCGTCCAACTGCCGCACACCGCTGGACAGGCGCTCGACAGGAGCGTGGTGGGTCAGTCCGAGCGATGTAACAGGTAGCACGCTCAGCCCATGGCGGTCGATGAGAAACGGATACTCGTTGGTCCCATGATGCGAGCCGCGATACTTGACGACGCGCAGGCGCCGCGTAGACACCTGTTCGGTGACGCGGTGGTCGAGCAGAATCACCGCATCGGACACGTATTCTTCGAGCCCCTGCCGCGTCAAAGTCCCTTCGCCACGCTCGGCCGTGATGACCGCCGTAATCCCCTTGTCCTTCAACCATCGGAACAGGCGCCGCAGTTCCGCGCGCAGGATGCTCGCGTTGGCCAGCCCCGCGAACAGCGACTCGATCGTGTCGAGCACGATCCGCTTGGCATCCGTGGAGCGGATGGCATGATCCAGCCGTACGAACAGTCCTTCCAGGTCGTATTCACCGGTCTCTTCGATCTCGCTGCGCTCGACGCGCACGTAATCGACAAACAGCTTGCCCTCATCAATGAGCCCGGGCAGATCGAATCCGAGCGAGGCGACATCGCTCGCGAGCTCATCGCCGTTCTCCTCGAACGTCACCAGCACACCGGGCTCGCCGAAGCACCTGGCGCCGTTGATCAGGAAGCTCGTTGCAAGCAGGGTCTTACCTGAGCCCGCGCCGCCGCAGACGAGCGTTGCCCGTCCCTTCGGCAGGCCGCCATTGGTGATTTCGTCGAGTCCCTGGACGCCTGTTGGAGACTTTGGAATGGCCCGCGCATGCGCGGCATTGGCGATCGTATGTTGCATTGCTGGAAGCTTGACCCAGCAATTTGCAGACCTGAAGGCGACCTTGGCCGCCAACAGTCGAGTCGGAGTTAGAGCCTGCCCCTGGCAGGTAAAATGCACACGCTAGGGACCCTTTTGCAACGCGTCAGTGATCAACTTTACCAGCACACTGGCGTCTTTCGGGTCCAGCGAGTGCGCCGGCCACGCAAGACCCAGACCTTCATTCGGGTTCGGTTTAGGAATTATGTGGAAGTGCACGTGCAGGACTGCCTGGTGTGCCCCCGCCCCGTTGTTCTCGAGAACGTTGTATTGGGTTAACCCGGTCGCCGCAATGACCGCCCGGCAGATCCGCGGGAGCACCCGGCCAAGTGCCGCCGCCGAGTCATCGGACAGCTTGTCGAGCGTTTCCGCCGGCTCTTTGGGAATGACGAGCGTGTGCCCCCGGGTCAGGGGATTGATGTCGAGGAAGGCGAGCACCCGTTCGTCCTCGTACACCTTGTGACAGGGAATCTGGCCCGCGATGATTTTTCCGAAGATGGTATCGGCCATGGGAGTCTCCGCCGGGGTCTCGAGCGTGGTTGCACCATTGTGACCGGGCACCGAAATAGGGCAAGTGGCCAAAGGCACCGGTGCTGAGCAAAAAGGAGCGGGCGCCGGCGCGGAAAAAACGGCGCGGCTTTGACAAAACTGCGCGGCCGGTCTGGTTTTATAGTCAAATTCTCGGGCACAGTCTGGAGGAACATGTGCGATTCCCGCACGTCTATCCTGTATTCAATTCGCGAGTACCGACGTGTTACAGGTCTTGTTCAGATTCTTCTCGCCGTTCCGGCTGATGAAGGACGTGAGCCGCGGCTCCTTCGAGGAGCGCATGGCGGCGTATCGGCACAACCGCAGGATGCGGGGCCATCTGCCGGCGTGTATGTTGAGGTGGGCGTTCAGCTGCAGTATCGCAGTCCTGCTGACCACGTATTTCGATTCCCTGGGCGGCGGCTCTGCCACGCCGGGACCGCCGGGTATTTTCATTCTGCTGGCAGCCGCCTGCGCGACCTTCATTGCGTGCGGCATCTGCGTGATGTTCATCACAGCCTACGTCTACTTCTATCTGGCCCACCACGACTTCTAGTCGTGGGGCCAAGCCTCAGCGGCGCGCGGACTGCCGTGAGGGGAACGCTATGCCCAGCCGACGCATCTTGCGGTACAGGGTGTTGCGTCCGATCCCGAGCTTGGAGGCTACGCGGCTGATGTTGCCGTGGTGAAGATCGATCTCGCGCAGCAGTGCCGCCCGCTCAGCCTTCTCCAGCGGATTGAGCGACTGAGCCTCGGGTGAGACTTCACGCGACTGCGCCTCGGCAACGGGCAGGCCTATGCCGTAGTCGGACGGGAGGTTGGCGATATCGAGCCGGTCGCTCGTGCGCATCGCGATCATTCCGCGCAGCACGTTGCGCAGCTGGCGGATGTTGCCCGGCCACGAATACGCGCTCAACGCCTCGACGAGGTCTTCACTCAAGGTGACGGAAGGAGTCGCCGCAACTTCCTGGGCAAAAATGTGACGGATGAGGGCGGCCTTGTCCTGCCTGTCGCGCAGCGGGGGCAGGGGCAGTACCAACCCCTGCAGCCGGTAGAACAGGTCCTCACGGAATTCTCCGCGCCGCACCTTCTCCTGCAGGCTGCCGCGGATGGCACATACCAACCGCACATCGACCTTGATGGGTGATTCGCAGCCCTGCGGCATGACTTCGCGGTCTTCGATCACGTGCAACAGTTGCGATTGCAACTCGAGCGGCAGGTCACCGACGTCGTCGAGAAACAGCATGCCGCCGTTGGCCTGGACGATCCGTCCGCGATCGCCGTCGCCTGCGCCAGCAGCGCCGGCGCGCCCGAACAACTCGTTCTGCATGAGCATTTCCGGCAGCGCGCCACAGTTGATCGCCACGAACGACTTGTCCGCCCGCTCGCTGGCGGAATGCAGTGCGCGCGCGAAAAACTCCTTGCCGGTCCCGGACTCGCCCACGAGCAACAGCGGGATGTCGCGCGACTCGAGGCGCTTGGCCGCCTGTATGTTGCGCCCCATCGCCGGGTCGCCCAGATCGAGCTCGTCCAGCACGCTGCGGCTGATCGTGGGGACGGCCCGCTCCTCGTCCGGTGTCAGTTGTTGTTTGCCCGCCTGTTGGCGCTTGGAATGCGACGCCTGTGCCACGGCAAAAAACCGGCCGCCGTGGCGGGTCTCGTAGATCGGCAGCGCATGGAAGGATTTCTTCTGGCTGCGTCCGAGCAGCGCCGGCAGCGATATGTTGAAAACCCGCTCCAGCGGCGCCCCGATCAGCTCGCTCGAGCCCTTGGCACCGAGCTGGAAGAGGGCGTTGCGGTCGAGAGCGGCGATGGCGCCGTTGGGATCGAGCGCGATGATGCCTTCGCCCCAGGTGCCTACCAGCTCCGGCCGGCTGTGGAAGCGGACGACGAAGGCGTCGCGGAACCGATTGAGGAACAGCCGGTTCTCGATCATCTGCGCCGACATGTTCACGAGTACGAGCGTGTGTTGTTGCGCGCGATCCGACTCACCCGAGGCGTCGAGGACGGCTACGAGCTCGCCGCGGTAGTCGAAGATAGGAGCCGCACAACAGGTCAGTCCGGTGTTGCGCGAGAAAAAGTGCTGATCGCGGTGAATGATGAGCGGCGCGCGTTCGAACAGGCACGTGCCCATGCCGTTGGTGCCGCCATGCTCTTCGCTCCAGACGGCGCCCAGCACCAATCCAGTGCGAAATGCGGCATTGCGGAAGCTGAGGTCCCCGTAGTAATCGAGGAGGACGCCGTCGTGGTCCGTCAGAATGATCGAGTAACCGGAGCCTGCGAGCTGGTGGTAGAGGTGCGCCATTTCGGCGTCCGCAAAAGAGACCAGCTCAAGATTGAGCTCCTTGCGGGCGAGGCGCTCTTCGCGTGGCAACACGAAGGGCTCGCGTTGCGACTGCGGGTCCAGACGGTACTGACTCAGGCACCGGACCCACGAACGCTTTACGTAGTCCGGCGTGGCCGCGCTGTCTTCGCGCGACGTCCCTCTCAGTACGGACTGAATGTAACGGGCATGACTACCGATCGGCTGGAGCATTGCCTCCCCCTCACTGTCTGGCGGAGCTCCTGGTGAGCGCAGCTGCGTTCACCTCCCGATGTCAGTATGCCACGTGTACGGCACAACGCGCCCGACGAGCATCGGAATCGATACACCGCGCCCGGGCAGTGGTCTGTTTTGGAACACCCGGCTGGCACTGCAGCTGCACCAGGGCTTTCCCACGTTGGACTCGCTGAACCGATGCGCGCAGACTGCGCGCACCGTCCGGCGCCCAAGCCTGACGGAATCTGGCCGCATCGAATCTGGAAGTCACCGCCATGAAAACCAAAGCCGCAATTGCGTATGCCGCGGGCAAGCCGCTCGAAATCGTCACCCTGGATCTCGACGGCCCGAAGGCTGGAGAAGTGCTGATTCAGATCAAAGCCAGCGGGGTCTGCCACACTGACGAATTCACGCGTTCGGGTGCGGATCCGGAGGGCCTCTTCCCGGTCATTCTCGGTCACGAGGGTGCCGGCGTTGTGGTCGACGTGGGCCCTGGCGTGACCACGCTCAAGAAGGGTGACCATGTCATTCCGCTCTACACACCGGAATGCCGGCAGTGCAAGTCCTGCCTATCCAGAAAGACGAACCTGTGCACCGCCATCCGGGCAACGCAGGGCAAGGGTGTTATGCCTGATGGCACCAGCCGGTTCTCCATCGGCAAGGACAAGGTTCATCACTACATGGGCTGCTCGACCTTCTCCGAGTTCACCGTGCTGCCCGAGATCGCGTTGGCGAAGATCCGCGAGGATGCGCCGTTCGAGAAGGTGTGTTACATCGGCTGCGGTGTTACTACCGGTATCGGCGCCGTCATCAAGACCGCAAAGGTCGAGCCGGGCTCGAACGTCGTCATCTTCGGGCTGGGCGGCATCGGCCTGAATGTCATCCAGGGCGCCAGGATGGTCGGCGCCAACAAGATCATTGGTGTTGATGTCAATCCGAAGCGCAAGGCGATGGCCGAGAAGTTCGGCATGACCCACTTCGTCAACCCGAAGGAAGTGAAGGGTGACCTGGTCGCGCACCTGGTCGAGCTGACCGACGGCGGCGCCGACTACAGCTTCGAGTGCGTCGGCAACGTGGACCTGATGCGCCAGGCGCTCGAGTGCTGCCATCGCGGCTGGGGCACCTCCGTCGTCGTGGGTGTCGCGGGCGCCGGGCAGGAAATCAAGACCCGTCCCTTCCAGCTCGTGACCGGGCGCAACTGGCGGGGCACGGCATTCGGTGGCGTCCGTGGCCGCACCGAGGTGCCGGGTATCGTCGACTGGTACATGGACAAGAAGATCAACATCGATGATCTGATTACGCACGTGATGCCTCTGGAGAAGATCAATGATGCGTTCGATCTGATGCACAAGGGCGAGTCGATCCGCTCGGTCGTCACGTTCTAAGGCCAATTCAAGGGCGAGAGGTCCAAACCGTTGAGGGGCACCGGTTACGGACAATCTCCTCGAATCATCAACCGATTAAAGGAACAACATCATGGCTGTCAAAATTCATCCCGCCGTAGATAACGGCGTCAAGCCCGGCTCGGCCAACTTCGCCGGCGGCACGCTCACCTGCAAGTGCACTTCATCGCCGGTGACGGTGAGCCTTAAGGGGAATGTGTCGTTCAACCACGTCTGCGGTTGCACGAAGTGCTGGAAGCCCGAGGGCGCTACGTTTGCGCAGATCGCGGTCACCGGCAAGGACAACGTGAGCGTCACTGCGAACGCGCAGAAGCTCAAGGTTGTCGATCCTTCTGCTGCCATCCAGCGTCACGCCTGCTCGGTTTGCGGCGTTCACTTGTACGGCCGCATCGAGAACAAGAACCATCCGTTCTATGGCTTCGACTTCGTGCACACCGAGCTGTCGAAGGAAAGCGGCTGGGCGCCGCCGGAGTTCGCAGCATTCGTGTCATCGATCATCGAGTCGGGCACCAAGCCGGATCAGATGGGTGCGGTCCGTGCGCGTCTGAAAGAGCTGAAGCTCGAGCCGTACGATTGCCTCAACCCGGCGCTGATGGATGCGATTGCCACGCACACGGCCAAGGCGAAGGGCGTACTGGCAGCCTGATCAGCCTCCAGCTCTCCTGACACGGCGCCCGCGGGCATACTCGTTCCGCGGGCGCCCTCCACGCGCGGAAAATTGTGTAAGATCGCCCCTCCGGTGTGCCGGCCTCGCCGACGCACTAGTCATTTATCATCTGTGGGGGTAGTTGGATTTGAGCGGGGACACTCGCTTACAGAGCAGTCTCCCGGACAACGAAGCCCGCTTGCGCGCGCGGATTGCCGAATTGGAGCAACAGCTTCGGGCCCGCGACGAATTCCTCTCCATAGCGGCCCACGAGCTGCGCAATCCCATGCACTCCCTGCTGTTGCAGGTATCCGCGGCCGTGCAGGTCGCACGTCAACAGCAGGTTCAGCCGCTCGTCCGCCGTCTCGAGCGTGTCCAGCAGATCGTGGATCGTTATGTGAAGCGCGCCTCTCTCCTGCTCGATGTCGGACGAATGAATGCCACCCAGATGCGACCGCATGTCGAGCCGGTTGACTTCGCCGCGGTAGTACGGGAAGTGGTCGAGTCGTACGCCCCGGAGGCGGTATTCAACCGCTCGTCCCTGAGCGTCAAAAGTCCTCCAACATTGTGCGGCCGCTGGGACCGGCTCGCGCTCGAGCAGATCGTGTCCAACCTGATCTCGAACGCCATTAAATTCGGCGCCGGCGCGCCGATCGACGTGACTTTGACAGCCGCGCAGGATACGAACGTGCAATTCGAAGTTCGCGACCGCGGCATCGGAATTGCGGATGTCGACCAGGAGCGTATTTTTGGCCGCTTCGAGCGCCTGTCAAACCATCCGGCAGGCGCGGGAGTGGGATTGTGGCTTGTGCGGGGCTTGGTTGAGTCACATGGCGGCAGCATCGCAGTTCACAGCGCGTCCGCGCAGGGCGCGACCTTCACAGTTATTCTTCCCCTCGACGCCGATTCACAGACACAGGTGCACCATGACCCAACTTGACGATGGAGTGCCTGCGCTCGGACGGCTGCCGAGCGGAATCGCGGGCCTGGATGACATCCTGCGCGGCGGCTTTCTGGAAGGGGGCGTCTACATCATCCAAGGCGCACCGGGCGCGGGAAAGACCGTGCTCGCCAACGAGATCTGCTTCAGACACGCGGCCGCCGGGGGCCGCGCCGGGTATGTAACGCTGCTGGCAGAGATGCATACGCGCCTGCTGCAGCATCTGCGTCCCATGGCATTTTTCGATGAAAGCGTGATTCCCGACTCGCTCTACTACGTGAGTGCTTTTCACACTCTGGAAGGCGATGGCCTGAAAGGCCTCATCGATGTCCTGCGGCGCGAGATCAAAGGTCAGCGCGCCAACCTGCTGGTCGTGGATGGCCTCGTGGCCGCCCAGGAATCCGCGCCCAGCGACCGTGACTTCAAGAAATTCATTCATGAGCTGCAGGCGCATGCTTCGGCCAGCGGCTGCACGGTATTGCTTCTGACCAGCGGTGCACTGCGCACCATCAGCCCCGAGCACACCATGGTGGATGGCGTGCTGGAGCTCGAGGATCAGCTGTTCGAATTCCGCACCGAGCGCAGCCTGCTCATTCGGAAGTTTCGCGGCAGCGGCTTTCTTCGCGGCCGTCACTCCTTTCGGATCACCGACGACGGCGTGAAATTTTTCCCGCGGGTCGAGGCGCTGTTTGCTTCGACGAGTCGGCCGCAGGTCCTGAGCGACGCAAAGATTGCTGTAGGAATCCCCGGCATCGACAAGATGCTGCTGGGCGGCTTGCCCGCCGCAACGACGACCGGTCTCATCGGTGCGAGCGGCATTGGCAAGACCACTATCGGGCTGCACTTTCTGTCCGCCTCCAGCGCGGCTGAGCCGGGGCTCATGTTTGGATTCTTCGAGACACCTGAGCGTCTGTGCGTCAAGGCGAAGCACCAGGATCTCCACGTGACCGCTGCGGTTGAGCGTGGCGACGTCGAGATGCTGTGGCAGCCCCAACGCGAGAACGTTTTGGACGAGCTGGCCCACCGGCTGCTCGAGGCCGTGCGCCGGCGCAAGGTCAAACGGCTGTTCATCGATGGGTTGGGAGGATTTCTCGAATCCGCGATCTCGCCTCAGCGGGTCAGCCGGTTTTTCTCCTGCCTGACGAATGAGCTGCGGGCACTGGGAGTTACCACGATATTCACCATGGAAGTACCCGAAATCACCGGCCCGGTCATCAGGGTCCCTGCCACGGGCTTGTCACCGCTGCTGGAGAATCTGATCTTTCTGCGCTTCGTGGAACGCGGCTCCAGCCTTCACCGGCTCGTGTCCGTTCACAAGGTCAGAGACAGCGGCCACGATCCGTCCCTGCGGGAATTTTTCATCACGGATCGCGGTGTGCACGTCGGAGAGATGTTTTCCGGCGTCGAGGGTGTTACCACCGGCGTTGCACGCGAGCCCGCAAGCGCGGCGGCCAGTCCCCAACCACCCACCACACCCGACGTCTGAAGCACAGACGGATCTCAAGCCGTGCAAACCATTCTCGTTGTCGATGATGAGCTGGGAGCCATCGAAGTCGTCGCAACGGCTCTGGAGGATGAGGGCTACCGCGTGTTGACCGCGGCTAACGGCCGTCACGGCCTCGAGAAACTGGCAGAGGGGCAGGTGGATCTCGCCGTCATCGACTTCATGATGCCGCTGATGGATGGCGCAGCGTTGGGCCGCGCCATGAAAGAAGACCCCGCCCTGCGCAACATCCCCATCATCATGATGAGCGCGGTCGGCGAATCACTGGTGCGGGAACGCTTCAGCGGCTACACGGCGTTTCTGCGCAAACCTTTCCGCATCTCTGCTCTAATAGACACGGTTCGCCGAGTGCTGGGCTGATCGGAGCTGTCGATGCGTGGATGGAGGTTGGCCGCCGTGCGGTCGGTGGCGCTGGCGTTGGCCACTCAGTGGGTCAGCCAATGGGCCGGCGGAGCGGCCAGTCAGGCGACAATCGCCGCCGACTATCCGGCGTCCCGGGAAGGCGATGTCGTCCTGCGCGACTTCAAGTTCAAAACGGGCGAAACCCTGCCCGAGCTGCGCATCCACTACCACGCCTTTGGTCAGCCCAAGCGCGATTCGCATGGGGTCGTGCGCAACGCAGTGCTGATCGTTCACGGCACGGGCGGAAGCGGCAGCAGTCTCATCCGCCCGGAATTTGCAGGCGAGTTGTTCGGTCCCGGACAGCCCCTGGATGTCACTCGCTATTTCGTAGTGCTGCCCGATGCTCTCGGTCACGGCAAGTCGAGCAAGCCCAGCGACGGTTTGCACGCGCGGTTCCCGCGCTATGGCTACAACGACATGGTGGAGTCGGAATACCGGCTGCTGACCGAAGGGCTCGGAGTCAAACACGCACGCCTGATCATGGGGACCTCCATGGGCTGCATGCATAGCTGGCTCTGGGGTGAGCAACATGCCGACTTCATGGATGCACTCATGCCGCTGGCATGCTTGCCGACCCAGGTTTCAGGCCGAAATCGTGTGTGGCGGCGCCTGATCAGTGATGCAATCCGGAACGATCCGGCGTGGCAGGGTGGCGAGTACGCAACGCAACCCCCGTCGCTGCGCACCGCCCTCGAGATGACCTGGCTGGCAGGGAGCAACCCGGCGCTGCGCCAGCAGGAAGCTCCAACACGCGCGCAGGCCGACAGCGTCATTGATGCGTATGTCAGCAAGAACCTGCCACACGATGATGCGAATGATGTGTTGTATCAAGTCGAAGCCTCGTTCGACTACGACCCGGGTCCGGGTCTCGAGCGGATTCGCGCTCCGCTGTACGCCGTGAATTCCGCGGATGACCTGATCAACCCGCCGGAACTCGGTATTCTCGAGCGGGAAATCAAGCGAGTCCCGCGTGGCAAGGCCGTCGTGATTCCGTACAGCGATCAGACCCGAGGGCACGGATCGCACACCATCGCGGTGCTTTGGAAGCAATACCTGGAAGAGCTGCTGCGGGAATCCGGGCCTGGCTGAGCCTAGCTGAGGCGCCGGTGCAGCAGTTGCGGACCGAGCTCCGCCACGGACCGGCAGCCGAGTTGCCCCAGCACGCGGTCCGTTTCCGATGTGAGGATCTGCATCGCCCGGTCGACTCCTGGTTCTCCGGCCGCGATGAGTCCATAGAGTGTCGGACGACCTATCCCAACTGCATGCGCTCCCAGGGCGAGCGCCTTCACGATGTCGGTTCCCCGCCTGAAGCCGCTGTCAACGATGATTGACAAGCGGTTGCCGACGGCAGCCGCGATCTCGGGAAGCACCTCGATCGGGGCAACACAGGAATCGAGTTGCCTGCCGCCATGATTGCTCAGAAAGATGCCATCGCAGCCGAGGTCCGCTGCGCGCTGCGCGTCAGACACGCTGAGCACGCCCTTGATCAGCAGCTTACGCGGCCAAAAATCCCGTATCCAGGCGACGTCATCCCAGGTGATTGTCGCCCGGAACATCTGCGGCAGGATGGTGCTGCCACCCACGGCCGTTGCCGCAGCCGGTGGCAGGAAAGATTCCAGGTTGCGAAACCGCGGTATGCCGTCGCGGTATACGATCTGATATAGCCAGCGGGGATGGCGCAGCGTATCGAGCAGGGCCCGCAAATTGGGCTTCCCGGGCGCACGGTAGTTGCGGCGGTCCCACTCCCGGCTGCCAAAGACATTCGCGTCGGTTGTGAATACGAGCGCCTCGTAGCCGGCCCCATCGGCCCGCCGCATGATGTCTTCGGCGATCGCGCGGTTCTGCATCACGTAGAGCTGCATCCACAAGCGTCCACCGGCACGTGTAGCGATATCTTCCAGCCGCATCGACGAAACCGTACTCAGGCAGAAGGGCACACCCAGCCGGGCTGCCGCCCGTGCGAGGCACAGATCCCCCTGGGGATGCAGCATGCCATTGCCACCCGTGGGAGCGACAACAAGTGGAGCCGCTGACTCACGTCCACACAGCATGGCTCGATGGTGCCGATCCGCCGTGTGGACGAGTGTCTGCGGTACGAAGCGCAAAGACTCGAGCGCCTCGCGATTACTCCTCAGTGTGACCTCGTCCTCGGCTCCCCCTTCCACGTATTCGAACACGAACCCTGGAACGCGCCGCCGGGCGACCTCGCGAAGATCCGAGATGTTGAGTGCTTCCTCGAAGTTGCGGGAGGGCCGGCGGCGCCAGGGCATGTGCGCGTGCTGTCAGGGAAGTTGCACGATGTCGATCCGATAGGCGGTGAATGTCTTGCCGGTGTTGTCCCAATGTCCCACGGCCACCAGTTTCTGCACCGTGTTGGTGCCGTTGAGGACGGTGTTGAGCTGTGTCAGGTAGGCCGCAAAGGTGTGGAACACACTGATGCCCGTCGTGGAGGACGGATTGCCGATTGAAAACTGCCCGGTCAACGAGGCGTCGGCCACGATGGTCGGGCTCACGTCGGGGTTCTTCAGGTCGATGCTCGTTGGTCCAATCATTATCACGTGCGACGTGCCCAGGCTCGTGTTGTCGATGTTGACGACCAGTCCCGAGCTGCCGGCGCTCAGGAAGGGTGCAGTCGTTCCGGTGCTCGCCCAATCTATCGCGAGCACCTGATCGTTCGGAGCGGTCGGAGTGACCTGAGTGACTGCCGTCGCCGTAAAATCAGGCGGAGCCGTACCGAACGGAGTCACGATGCCATCGAACCGGAACAGCGGCGGGCTCGCGGCGTTGACAGCGGCGGTCAGATCCACCGTGCCGGTGTTGATTTCATAGACTGCGGGATCCGGGTCCGTGCCGGCGGCGTCCGTGCCGGTGAATGTGAGGGCTGCAGGTTTGACACCGCCGATGCTGAGCGGAGTGACCGTGGCGACGTTGGCCGTTGCGCTGTTGAGAGTACCCCAGGCCGTCGTGGGACTCAGGCGGAGGAGGCCTGCGGAGGCATCCACGCTGGAGGTTCCGGCGGTGTCCACGCTGAGCGCTCCATCGATCTCCACCTGCTGCCCGACCGAAATCAATTGCGCGCTGCCGGCGACCTCCGGCTGCCGGTCGATGCTGACGAGCGTCTTGTCGCTCACTGTCACGGCCACATCATTGAAGAACTTCACGAATACCCCGCTGTTGGTGCTTATTCCGTATGCAGGGAAGCTTATGTTTCTGGCGGCGACGAGGTCGGCGTTACGTATATGGAGTGTGTTTCCTGTACGGGAGGCTACTGTTCCCAACAGCCGGGTCCCCAGGACATCTTCGGTGGCGACGCCTGCATAGACTTCCGTAGCGTTTATTACAGGCTTTTGCTGGGTAATATCGCCGTAAGAGCCGTACGCCACAATGATTGTGTTGATCGCCAGGGTGTTGAGCGCTGTGAGACCCGCCGATCCACGATATAGCGTCCCGTTCACGTTATAAGTCGTTTGGTCGGTGGTCTTGAGCTCTATCGCCCCTTGTGGGGCGTTGCTATAGCTCGGCGAGTCGAAAAATGCCACGGAATTGACCGTGAAGTTGCTGCCCGCCGGATCGGCCGCGACGAATTCACCCCGGGTGCGCAATGTCTTGTTGACGACTGGCTGGGTGCTCGCGGTCAGGTAAGGCCGTACGGTGACTTTGACGGGCGATACTGTTGGATCGACGACCGTGGCTGCACTCATGTCGAAGTGCAGGTCGAAGGTGGTCGGCGTGGCTCTGCTTACGACCAGCGGATGTGCCGGATCGAACTTGACCGAGTAGGTGACCGTGCCCGGGGTGGCTCCCGTCGAATCGACGAGGGTAGCTGCCTGCGACTGTCCGCCAACATCGACATAGATCTGCGACCCAATGGCGTTCGCCCCAGCAGCGTAATTGACCGTGAGGGTGATCGACGTATAGGTGCCTTCCAGGACGGCTGGTGCACCGAACACCTCGGTGGTATCGGACAGCTTGGTGAAGTCAACGGTCTTGCCGAACCCGCTGCTGTTGCTGAAGCCGTATCCGGAGTTGCCATTGCTCTGGATGAGCGAAAGGCTCTCGATGTCGGCTATATAGGCTGTGAAGGGGCCCGGGTCGGCGGACACTGTGACAATGACCGTGCCATAGAAGAAAGTGCCGCTGCCGCACCCGCCGGCGACGAGGCCGACGATCGCGAAGACACCACAGAACACGGCGCGCAGCACCGAGCGCGCGCCGGAGCCGGCGCGACCGGATGGAACTGTCATCAATAGGTCTCCCTCGTAAGTCAAGGCTGGGGGCGCATATTGCCCGGAATCGGTCGATTAGAGGCGTTCTTCGCCGATCGGTTCGCTCTGATTGTATTTTGTTACGCCCTCGGCGCGAGCCCCGAGGGCACAAATCCGCGGTCCTGCGCGTGCCGGTCAGGGGATCTGGATCGAGTAGGCGGTAGTGCTGCCCGTGCGTAGGTCCAGGGCGTTCGGAAAGGTTACCCGATTGAGCGTCTTCGCCGGGTCGCTCGTGTTCCACAGTCGTACGGACACGTAGTACAGCGCGGAATTGACGGTCCCCGTAGTGCCACCACCCCCGGGCACGCCCGGTATCGTCAAGGTGCTGGCAGCGCTCGGCGCAGTGCTGGGAGCGCTTTGCGTCAGGATCGGGTCCAGCACCGCGGTCGCAACGATCGCACCATCATGGCTGATGATGAGATCGCCCCTGTCGTATTGCTTCGGGGTTGTCTGGCTTACCGTCACCGGCGTTGCAATCAGCGTCCCCGCAGCCGCGGACAGAGTCGGTACCGCCACCAGTGTGGTGGTTGACGCATTTCCCGTCACGGTGGTCGTGAGTACGCCGTCGGCAAAGAGTGGCGCGCTGGCGGCCACGCGGTATGTCGAGGCGCCTTCGGCAGGGTCGGCGGTGGTCAATGAGACAGCCGACCCTGAAGAGAAGGTACCGTAGTCGAGGGTCCCCGCAGGAACGGCCTGGTCGGAGGCAAATGCCCGGCTGAACGGGTCGATCGGCTGTTGCTCGATGAGATACGGGACCTCACCGGCGCCGGGCAGGGTCTGGTAGAACCCGAGCAGCGCTCCGGCGGGAAGAGGCGTGGTCGTGGTCAGATTTACTTTGAAGGAGGACGCAGCCGCCCGGGGCGTAATCGTCCCGATGCTCACCGGGGTGGTCGAGGCGGGATCCCCGGCATTTACTGCGATCCCCTTGACGATGATGGTCGCTATGGCAGGACCATGTATCACGAGGTCGTAACTCGCCGGCGAAGACGAGCTGGTGGCGAGCGGGTAGAGCGTGAACGTGCCATCGGAGCGTACCGGGGCGCTGTTAACCGCCACATGGCGCGTGTTGTCAGTGCTGAGAGATTCTGCCGTGACTTGTATGTTGACGAAGGTGCTCGTACTCGTACTCTTGATGCCACTCAGGTTCGCAACACTCAATGTTCCTGTAATTGCCCCAATCTGGGAGCCATCGTAGGCAGTCATATGCGGGTTGAGAAGCATTCCGCTTACATTGCTGTACGTGAACGGAACGACGTCCTTGGCGCCGTCCACGTTGATGGCCAGCGGGAACGGCGTGCTGGATGAGCTCGATGAGCTTGCTGAAGTTGGTGTGCTCGATGAGCTGGATGAACTGGATGAGCTGAATAAACTGGACGAGCTCGATGAGCTGGATGAGCTCGACGAGCTGGATGAGCTCGACGAGCTGAATAAGCCGGATGAGCTCGACGAGCTGGAGCTGGAGCTGCTGCTGCTGCTCGAGCTGCTGCTGGAAGACGAGAAGATGTTAGTCCCCGAGCCCTTCACCGTTATCGAGGTCGCAATGCCGATTCCCTTGTCAGGATTCTGCAATTCGAGTGGCACCTGGTGCGTGGCGCCGGCGCTGTCCACGTAATCGACTTCCGAGTTGTACACGGCTTGCAGGCTCGAGGCCGAGGAGACGAGCGCGGAGCCCGCATCCACCGGTATGAGTCTGATCTGGGCGTAGGTCCCGGCCGGGACGGTCAATCCGCTCGCGATGGATTGGAGCGCGCCCACTGAGCTGGCGAGATCGATTGTGACCGGCGTGCCCAGCGGAAACTTGTTCCACGCGGTGTCATCAGGTCCCGCGGTGGCGCTCGTATTGAACCAGATCTCCTTGACCGAAATGAAGGTGTGCGAATACTGCGCTGGCACACTGCCAGTCGCCGACACATTGGTTTTGGACGAGCAGGCCACGAGGCCGCCAGTCGCGATCAGCAGGCAACCGATCCATGGGTTCCAGCGCTTTTTGTTCAGCATGGGGTC
This sequence comes from Gammaproteobacteria bacterium, assembly GCA_028293745.1. Lineage (GTDB taxonomy): Bacteria > Pseudomonadota > Gammaproteobacteria > Steroidobacterales > Steroidobacteraceae > 13-2-20CM-66-19. The sequence continues at coordinate 39,802 of JAQGOF010000078.1, forward strand.
CTGTCCGTCACTACTGCCCGCCGTTATTCCTGGCTTTCGGGCCCAACCCTTATCTTAGGTGCCCCGCAGGAATGAATCGAGCCCATTCCGGCTAATAATTACGCGCCAATTGTGACTATTTGCGTGCTTCTTCGAGGATTTCCCAGCGCTCGAACTTGGCCACGAGCAAAGCCTCGATCTCATCGCTCCTGCGACGATCATCGCGAATCTGCTGCGCACCGCGGCGATGGTAGTCGGGTCCGCTCATCAGCGAGTTCAGCTGCGACTGCTCGCGCTCCAGGGCTTCGATTTCGTCGGGCAGCGAGGCCAGCTCGCGCTGGTCCTTGTAGCTGAGCTTGCCGCGCGGCTTGTCCTTCGACGGTGCTTGCGCTACCCCCTCGTCAGATCTGGCAGCGGAGGGTGAATCGGCCGCGCTCGAACGCGCTTGCGTTGTTGGTCGTCGGCGCTGCTGCAACCAGTCGCTGTAGCCACCGACGTATTCGTGCCAGATGCCGTTGCCTTCGGCGGCGAGCGTCTGAGTCACGACATTGTCGAGGAAGCGGCGGTCATGACTGACGAGGAGCAGGGTGCCGGAGTATTCCTGCAGTTTCTGCTCCAGCAGCTCCAGCGACTCGATGTCGAGATCGTTGGTCGGCTCGTCGAGCACCACGAGATTTGCGGGCCGCGCAAACAGCCGCGCGAGCAGCAGGCGGTTGCGCTCACCGCCGGACAGCATCTTCACAGGTGACTTCGCCCGCTGTGCGGGAAAGAGGAAGTCGGTGAGATAGCTCGTAATGTGCTTGCGCTCGGTGCCGATCTGCACCCAGTCAGATCCGGGACTGATGGTTTCCGCCACGGTGCTCTCCGGATCCAACTGGGCCCGGAGTTGGTCGAAGTACGCTGTCTGCAGGTTGGTGCCCAGGCGAACGCGGCCGCTGTCGGGCTCGAGCGTACCCAGCAAGATGCTGAGCAGTGTGGACTTGCCGGCACCATTGGGGCCGATGAGCCCCACGCGATCTCCCCGCATGAGGCGCATGGACAGCCGATCGACGATCTTCCGTCCTCCGAAGCTCTTGTCCACGTCCTGCAGCTCGGCCACCAACTGACCGGAGCGCTCGCCGGCATCCAGGCTCAACTTGACATTGCCGATGCGATCGAGCCGTTCGGCGCGGTCCGCGCGCAGGCGTTCCAGTCGTTTCACGCGTCCTTCGTTACGGGTGCGCCGGGCTTCCACCCCCTTGCGTATCCAGACTTCCTCCTGTGCCCAGAACTTCTCGAAGCGGCGGCGCGCAACATCCTCCGCCGCGATCTCCTGTTCCTTGCGCTCTTCGTAGGCAGCGAAATTTCCGGGGTAGGAGCGCAGGATTCCGCGGTCGAGCTCGACGATACGGGTGGTGATCCGATCGAGAAAGGCACGGTCATGGGTGATCACGATGCACGCGGGGACTTTGAGGAGCAGCTCCTCGAGCCGCTCGATGCCCTCGATGTCGAGGTGGTTGGTGGGCTCATCGAGCAGCAACAGGTCGGGCTGCAGTGTGAGTGCGAGAGCGAGAGCAGCGCGTTTGCGCTCGCCTCCCGAACTCGTAGCGGGCGCGTGTTCAGCATCTAGATTGAACCGCTGCATGAACTCCGTCAGACGCGCTTCCATCCGCCATCGTTCGCGCTCGTCGCCGTGCAGATCCACCGCCTGAGCGCCGAGAGCTGCGCGTGCGAGCAGGCTTTCGCGAAGCGTAGAGCTTGGCGGGAGCTCCGGCTCCTGCTCCACGAACGTGATTCGCAGGCCATCACGGCGCTGAACTTCCCCTTCATCGAGTTGCGTCAGTCCTGCGATGACGCGCAGAAGCGTGGATTTCCCGGTGCCGTTGCGGCCGATCAGGCCGACCTTTTCTCCGGAGCGGACCGCCAGCTGTGCACCATCGAGGAGCGGACGGTCGCCGTAGGCGAGATACGAATCGAGCAGTGTGATGAGTGACATGCTGTCGATTCTCCTGATTGGACGCGGGCTTGCAAAGCCTGTAGAGTTCGCGGCCTTCGGAAAGGTGCGCGGTCAGCGCCTCGTTTTTCGGGCCAGGGCGATCCAATTAGGGCCCCCATCCCATCCCACTAAATTCCTCGCAACTGACCGCTGCAGCGCCAGACGCTGCGTGCGAGTTCATTGAGAGGTTATTTCATGTCATTTGCCGATCTCGGGCTGAAGCCCGAGCTGCTGCGTGCTGTAGACGAAAAGGGCTATAGCGTACCCACCCCCATCCAGGCGAAGGCCATTCCCGCGGTACTCGCGGGCGGCGATGTGCTTGCCGGCGCCCAGACGGGAACCGGGAAGACCGCGGCATTCGTCCTGCCCATCCTGCAGAAACTGGGTCAAGCCGGCGGCCGCGCGCCGCGTGCCCTCGTTTTGACGCCCACTCGCGAGCTCGCGGCACAGGTAGCCGAGAGCGCGCGGAGCTACGGCAGGTATGTCGGGATTCGCACCGTAGTTGTTTTTGGTGGTGTCAGTATCAACCCGCAGATCGACGCGCTGTACGCTGGCTGCGACCTGCTGGTCGCCACTCCCGGACGGCTGCTGGATCTGGCTGAGCAGGGGGCGCTCGACCTGCGCAGTGTCGAGTGCTTCGTGCTCGATGAAGCCGACCGGATGCTGGACATGGGATTCATTCCCGCGATCCGGCGTGTGGTGAAGCTTCTGCCGGCGCAGCGCCAGAACCTGATGTTCTCGGCTACCTATTCCGATGACATTCGCCAGTTGGCGGGGCGCATCCTTCGCAATCCGGCCAGCATCGAAGTGGCTGCCCGGAATGCAACGGCCGAGCGGGTCGATCAACAGGTATATCGGGTGCCGAAGGATCACAAGCGGCATCTGCTTGCGCACCTGATCGACGATGGGAACTGGCACCAGGTACTGGTGTTCACCCGCACCAAACACGGTGCCAACCGCCTGGCACAGCAGCTCGAATCCAGCGGTATCCGGTCTGCCGCGATCCATGGCAACAAGAGCCAGGGTGCGCGCGTACGGGCGCTGTCGGATTTCAAGGCAAACAAGGTCACAGCGCTCGTGGCCACCGAAGTCGCCGCGCGCGGACTCGACATCAAGGAGTTGCCGCATGTGGTGAATTACGAGCTGCCCAACGTCCCTGAGGACTACGTGCATCGCATCGGGCGCACGGCGCGTGCCGGTGGGTCTGGTTCGGCCGTGTCGCTCGTCTCCCCCGACGAGACACCGCTGCTCAAAGATATCGAGCGGATGCTCAAGCGGACATTGCCGGTGACCGCGCTGCCTGAGTTTCAGATTATCGCAGCCCCCGCGGGTGCGCCGCGTACCGAAGACCGGGCCTCCGAGCGACGTGGTGGCGGTGGTGGAAGGCACTCCGCCCGATACGCCGGTGGCGGTGGGCGATCAGGGCGCCACGGCAATGGTGGTGGTGATCGTGGGCGGCCCGCGCACGCGGGGCAGGGCCATGCCGGCCATGCCGGCCATGCTGGACGTGGCGGCGGTGGCAATAGCGGCGGTGTGTCGCATCAACACGGCGGCAGCGAGGGTGGAAGCCCTCAGCATGTCGGTAACCGCGGCGATGGCAACGGCGTATCGCAGCAACACGGCGGCAACGGCCAGGGCGTGCCGGCTCAACACGCGGATCATTCCGCCCATCGCGGCGATGGTGGCACGCGCGGGCGATCGGACCCTCAGCGTCACAATCACGGTGGCGGCGGTCAAAGCCGTCCCGGGCAACCTTCGCGCCGATTCTCTTCCGGTGGCGGTGGTGGTGGCCAGAGACACCGGGCAGGCGGGGGACGCTCGACCGGACGACGCTAAACGTAGCGGCGGCGAGCACGAACACAACGATGTCCCATGGGTACACGGCGCATATTGCGCCGTGTCACCCTTTGGCGTTTTCGGTGTAAGCTGCCTCGTGTGAGAAGCCGCGCCACGAAAATTCTGTCCACGAAGGCAGCACTGTTTGTGCTCCTGGCATTTCAGCTGATTGTGGGTCTGCCGTTGCAGACGGCCCAGGCGGCGCTTGATAGGCCGGCGCATATGCCTGAGGCGATGCAGGCGGCCAATGCCGATTGCCCAATGCACGATGCCGCGCACGGCGCGACCCCTGTTAACGACAGCAACAAACAAGCGCACCCGGGAAAACAAGCGCCCGCGGGCAACCATGATTGCTGTCACGTGAGTGCGTGCCAGTGTCAATGCGTCTATACGCCGGCGGCTTTCGATCTGCCGCCGCTCGCTGATATAGCGACATCCGTTGCAATTCCATCGCTCTCGAGCGCGCAATTCGTAGCGCCTCGTATCGACGAGTTCCTTCGACCTCCGATCGCCTGATCCAACGCGATTCCCCGTCCGCTCGTGCGGACCCCGGATCAGCCAGCCCATGCGGGCTGATCGAACGTGCGCATCGCTTGCGGTGCGCATCGCGGAGGCAGTGCGATGTATCGATCTCGTTTCGGAGCGAGGCCGTTTCCCGAAATCCCCGGATTCAACAGTTCTCCGGAATTCAACCTTTCCCGGCGCCGCTTTGTGCAAGGACTCGCCGGCGGCGCGCTCGTGCTGGCCGCGTGTCGCGGTGTGGCTGGGGCGGCGGGCGCGGCCGGCGAAACGGTAGCTAGGGGCGAGCGCGGCTCCATTCTGCGCGGCACCGATTTCCAGCTGGAGATCGGCGCCCGCCAAATGAATTTCACCGGGGCTTCGCGGCCGGCCACGGTCGTCAACGGCCAACTGCCGGCACCGCTGTTGTATTGGCGTCAGGGCGACACCGTCACCCTTCGAGTGACCAACCGTTTGCCCGCGCCGACGTCCATTCACTGGCACGGGATGATCCTGCCCGCCAACATGGACGGCGTGCCTGGAATCAGCTTCGCCGGCATCCCGCCCGGCGAAACGTTTGTATATCGCTTCCCCGTAACGCAGTCAGGAACGTACTGGTATCACAGCCACTCGCGATTTCAGGAACAAGTTGGGCTATACGGCCCGATCATCATCGAGCCACGGGGTGGTGAGCGGTATCGCGCCGACCGGGAGCACGTAGTGTTGTTATCCGACTGGACGGACACGAATCCGGAGCACATCTACCGAATGCTCAAAGTCCAGAGCGACTATTTCAACTACGGGAAACGGACGGTGGCGGATTTCTTTGCCGACGTGCGCAAACAGGGCCTCTCTCAGACGGTCGCTGATCGGCGTATGTGGGGGCAGATGCGCATGAACGACACTGACCTGCTCGATGTGTCCGGGCACACGTACACATATCTTATGAACGGCGTCACTCCTGCCGCCAACTGGACGGGTTTGTTTCGGCGCGGCGAGAAAATCCGATTGAGGATCATCAACGGCTCGTCGATGTCTTTCTTCGACGTCCGGATTCCCGGTCTGACGCTGACAGTGGTCGCGGCGGACGGGCAGGATGTCGAGCCGGTGACCCTGGATGAGTTTCGTATCGGGCCGGCGGAAGTTTACGACGTCATAGTCGAACCAAAGGACGATCGCGCCTACACGATCTTCGCGCAGTCGATGGATCGTTCGGGCTACGCGCGCGGGACACTCGCGCCAGCAGCGGGCATGGAGGCTGAAGTCCCGCAGCTCGATGCGCGCCCGGTGTTGACCATGATGGATATGGGTATGGGTGGACCCACCACGAACCTCGCTGACCCCGGCATTGGGTTGCGCAAGAACGGACGTCGCGTGTTGACCTACGCCGACCTCCATACCGTCGGCGGGCCGATTGACTCCCGCGAGCCGGGGCGCGAAATCCGACTGCACTTGACCGGCCACATGCAGCGGTTCGTGTGGTCGTTCGACGGGAAGAAGTTCTCCGAGAGCCGGCCGCTGCAATTCAACTACGGCGAGCGCCTGCGGATTGTGCTGGTGAACGACAGCATGATGAACCATCCCATTCATTTGCACGGCATGTGGAGCGAGGTCGAGTCGCCGGAAGGTGAGTTCCTCGTGCGCAAGCACACGATTGTGGTGCAGCCGGGCCAGCAATTGAGCTATGGCGTCACCGCCAACGCGTTGGGTCGATGGGCGTTTCATTGCCACCTGCTGTACCACATGGAAGCCGGCATGTTCCGCGAGGTCGTCGTGGAGCAGGCGCCTGCAAGCGGTAAACAATCGTGAGGACGGTGTTTGCACTCGTTATGGTGTTGGCCGCCGTGGTGGCCATCAGAGAGGCGCGAGCTGGAGATTCCATGTCCTATCGTGAAATGGCCGACACCATGCAAATGGACGACACCGCGAGGTTCGGCAAAGTCCTGTTCGACCAGCTCGAGTGGCGCGACGGCGATAAAGGTGAGGGGCGCGGAAAGTGGGATGCGCAGGCTTGGTACGGCGGCGATTACGACAAGCTCTGGGTGAAGAGTGAGGGGAAATACGTCTCGGCGGGTAATGACACGGGCCTTCACGATGCCGACGTCGAGTTGCTGTGGAGCAGGGTCATTTCCCGCTGGTGGAACGTGCAGGCGGGCGGCCGCCAGGATCTCGGTCCGGGGCAGTCGCGGACCTGGCTGTCAGTCGGTGTTGAAGGTCTCGCACCGCAATGGTTTGAAACGGAAGCGACCCTGTACGCCAGCGATGGGGGTCGTACGGCCGCGCGCCTGAAGGCGCAGTATGATCTGTTGCTGACCCAGCGCCTTGTGCTCCAGCCGTTTGCGGAAGCAAACTTGTACGGTCACTCGGACCGGCAGCACCAGATCGGCTCCGGCCTTTCGGATCTGGAAGTCAGCATTCGCCTGCGCTATGAGCTGCGGCGTGAGTTTGCGCCCTACATTGGGGTCGTCTGGTTGCGCCGTTTCGGCGGGACCGCAGATTTGGTCAGAGCCGCGGGTGGAGAGGCCAGCGATCTGGAACTGGCGGTTGGATTGCGCGTCTGGTTTTAGTGCATATCTGGGAGATCGCTATGAAAATTGCTCGACTTGTGTGTGCCTCGGCGCTCATGGCCTGCAGTGCGCTGGCCTTTGCACATACTCACCTGGTGAAGGCGGATCCTGCTGACGGCAGCACGGTGACGGTTGCCCCGCCGAAATTCGTATTGACGTTCGCTGAGCCAGCGAGGCTGACTGCGCTTTCGCTGCAGAAAGACACGGAACCGGCGAAAAAAATAGGCCCGCTGCCGACGACGCCGGCTGCGGAGATTTCTATTCCCGCGCCACAGATGACCGCGGGAAAGTACGTGTTGAGTTGGCGAGCCGTCAGTGACGATGGGCATGTGATGCCCGGGAAGGTGACCTTCACGGTGGGTCCATCCGCTGCGACGACGGCGGCGCCAGCTGCGCTCACCGAGGTGAGCGCAGGCATTGCAGTCATCGCGCGGCTCCAAGGTGTTGCGCTGATCCAGTCCACAAACGCCCTGACCGGTCACTAGCTGGCGCTCTATCATTTTGCAAGAGATGTCGATGCCAGAGGGCCCGGATGCTCTGTCCGTCGCGTTCCGGGCTGTCAGTTTTGTGCTGCTGCTGAACGCGGCGGGCATACCCATTTTCATCGCCGTGTTTGGGCATCTTCTGCCTGATAGCCTGCCGGCCATAGCCAAACTCGGGTGGGGACTAGCCATTGGGGCGTTGGTGTTTGTGGCCGGACATCACGCGCTCGAGGGCGCGCGCATGGCCGGGGAGATGGGTGGAGTTGTGGATCCCGCAATGCAGGCGATGACGCTGCGTTCGTCGGAAGGCGCGGTGTTTGGACTGCGCATGGTCGGTCTAGTGCTGATTGCGGTGGGCTTGCGTCGCGGCGCCCTGGCGGTCGGCATCACAGGCGCCATCCTCGCCACCGCAGCTTTCACCCTAACCGGTCACACCTCCGTTACTCCATATCGTCCAGCAGCGGCGGCTCTGCTGACATTCCACCTTCTCGTTGTCGCATTCTGGCTCGGGTCACTGTGGCCACTGTATCTGGTGGCCGGCAGGGAACCGCCGCACAGAGCGGCACACGTGATTGATGCGTTCTCGCGCGTAGCAGCCTGGGTCGTGCCAGTCATCCTCCTCGCAGGCGTCGGTCTTACCGTGCTCCTGGTCCCAAGCTGGGCTGTCTTCAGGCAGCCCTACGGGCAACTGCTGCTGGCGAAGGTAGCCTTGTTCGCCGTCCTCATGGCGCTGGCGACCTTGAACAAGTGGACATTCGGCCCCGCGTGCGCCAAGGGGCGGACGCGAGCGTTCAAGCAGGCCTTGGCGATCGAATACGTCCTTATCTGTATCGTGCTGGCAATTACCGCGACGCTGACTACGTTTTATTCGCCCGAGGCTGCATGATCGCCCGGCGAATGTCCGCCAGGGGCGCTTCGTCATGTAGCATGACGGTGCTGCCATCCGACACAACCCCCAGTTTTGTCCACAGATCACGCAGGTCCGGAGTTACAGGGCTGTCTTTCATCTGTGCGTAGAGGTCTTCCAACACCTTCGTCCCGGTCGCCGCATCCCCCGTAGCGAGAACCCGGGTGATGGGCCAGTCCACCGACAGACCCCCGCTGGCCTTCGCAACGGCGCGCATCGCGTCCTGCAACCCAAATCGATTCCCCGTCCGGCGATGAATCTCGACATCCGCCAGGAAGCAGAACATGGCGCCGCCCCAGTACGTCCGCCCCCACGTATGGGTGTGATCCAACCCCCGGTCCCCATCCTGCGGCATGCCGCGTGGCATCTGTTTCATCTGTTCTGCAAACACGTCCTGCTGGGTTCTATTGCCGGCCTGTTCGCGTGAGATGCCCTCGACATACACCGCCAGCCCTTCGGAGAACCAACTTTGATCGTCGCCGACGTCAGGCAGGGCCAGGTGAGTCATCTCATGCACCAATACCCAGTCATCGAGCAGCTGTGCCGCAGTGACATCGCGGCCGGCCTGCACACGAATGAAGCCACCCCGGTAGCCCCAGGTCTTGCCCCCGTGCACGCCACCCCCGTCCTCGGGAACAACCTGGATTCGCAGGGAGCTCGTCGGGAAGTTGCCGTAGTAGGCTGTCACGATTCCCAGCGAGCGCTTGATCCACTCCAGCAGCGGTTCTGCGCCGCCGCGAAACTTCGAGTCGGCGAGCTCGATCCGAAGGCTCACGCCATCGAGACTGAGCTGCCGGGTGGAGCTTTCGTCGGCACACGCCTGTGCGCTTGCGAAGAGCAGGAGAGTGGTAATGAGACAAGCCTTGAAACCGGACACTATTGCCTCCGTGCACCCGGCATGTCGCCGATGGCCTTGTGAATGATCTGTCCGCCGCGCTCCAACAGGAAGGTGCGGAACGCCGCCGTGATCGGGGAGAGGTGCTTATTGCGCAAGTGCATCACATACCAGTCTCGCACGATCGGCAGACCGACTATGTCCAGGCATACGAGCTTGCCCGCCGCAAGCTCGAGCCCAACGGTGTGCGCCGAGATGAAGCTGAGCCCCATACCCGCCATCACCGCCTGCTTGATCGTCTCATTGCTGCTCACCTCCATGGAGACACGAAAGGGCACGTGCCGTTCCCGGAACACGTGTTCCATCGATGCGCGCGTTCCGGAGCCTTCCTCGCGGATCAGGAACTGTTCGGTACTGAGCTGCTTCAGCGGGATGCGTTTCTTCGCTGCAAGCGGATGATCGGGCGAGGCGATGATGACCAGCGGGTGTTTGGCAAAAGCGGCCGCGGTCGTATCGAGCTCACGCGGCGGCCGACCCATGATGACCAGGTCGATCTCGTTCGCGGCCATCTGCGCAATGATCTCCTCGCGGTTGCCAACGCCGAACTTGATGGTCACTTCGGGGTACGCCGGAGTGAACGCCGACAGCAGTGACGGTGCGAAATACTTCGCAGTGCTCACCGCTCCGAGCTTGAGAACACCCCGTTTGAGGCCTCGCATGGCCGCCAGCGATTCCGTCGCTTCCCGCATCAACTCGAGGGTCTGGGTGGCATACCGCAGCAGCTCCTCGCCTGCCGGAGCAAGTTGCACCTTGCGCCCGAGCTTCTCGAACAGCGGCAGGCCGACTTCGTCTTCGAGCAGCTTCACCTGTTGTGAGACGGCCGGCTGTGTCAGGTGCAACTCGCGCGCCGCGCGGGTAAATGACAAATGCCGCGCGACCGCCACGAACACCCTCATCTGCCTCAATGTTACGTTACGCATCGCAATGTCCCACGGTGTCATCAGCCAAAAAAACGGCTCTGGGCAGTGCATAAGGAATACTTATGCACAGGCGAACAATATCTAACTAGACCTAATAGAAAGCAAGCGCCACGATCGGGCCACACACAGCGGAAACCGGGCATCCGCACTGGCAACCGCAGACCAAGGGGACTTTCATGCAGCAGAACAGCCTGTCCAACGGCAACGGCGCCGCCGTCAAGCCCAAATCCGGAGCCGCCCGATACAAGGCCGGAGTGATGAAGTACGCCCAGATGGGCTACTGGGACTCGGGCTATCAGCCACGCGAGACTGACATTCTCGCGCTCTTCCGCATCACCCCGCAGGAGGGTGTGGATCCGATCGAAGCGGCCGCCGCCGTTGCGGGTGAATCGTCCACTGCGACGTGGACCGTGGTCTGGACGGACCGTCTGACCGCCTGCGACCGTTATCGCGCCAAGGCCTACAAGGTCGAGCCGGTACCCGGCTCGCACGACCAGTATTTCGCCTACATCGCCTATGACCTCAACCTGTTCGAGCCCGGATCGATAGCCAACGTCACCGCTTCGATCATCGGCAATGTCTTCGGGTTCAAACCCCTGAAGGCGTTGCGGCTCGAGGACATGCGCTTTCCAACCGCCTACGTGAAGACCTTCGCAGGTCCCGCCACCGGAATCGTGGTGGAGCGCGAGCGCCTCGACAAGTTCGGCCGCCCGCTGCTGGGTGCGACCGTGAAGCCCAAGTTGGGACTATCGGGCAAGAACTACGGCCGCGTGGTGTATGAGGCCCTGAAAGGCGGGCTGGATTTCACCAAGGACGACGAGAACATCAACTCACAGGCGTTCATGCACTGGCGCGACCGCTTCCTCAACTGCATGGAAGCTGTCAACCGCGCCCAGGCAGCCACCGGTGAGATCAAGGGCCACTACCTCAACGTTACAGCCGGCACGATGGAGGATATGTACGAGCGTGCGCAGTTCGCCAAGGATCTCGGCTCGGTCATTGTCATGATCGATCTCGTGATCGGCTACACGGCCATCCAGTCGATGGCCAGGTGGGCGCGCAAGAACGACATGATTCTCCACTTGCATCGCGCCGGGCATTCGACCTACACGCGGCAGAAGAACCATGGAATTTCCTTCCGTGTCATCTGCAAGTGGATGCGCCTCGCGGGAGTCGATCATATCCACGCCGGCACGGTCGTCGGCAAGCTCGAAGGCGATCCGAACTCCGTGCAAGGTTTCTATAACGTGCTGCGCGAGAACAGCAACCCGATGGATCTGCAGAGGGGAATATTCTTCGAGCAGGACTGGGCCGGGCTTCCGGGAGTCATGCCGGTCGCCTCGGGCGGAATCCACGCGGGCCAGATGCACCAACTCCTGCACTACCTCGGCGAAGACGTCGTGCTGCAGTTCGGTGGCGGCACCATCGGTCACCCGATGGGAATCCAGGCAGGGGCGCAGGCCAACCGGGTTGCACTCGAGGCCATGGTGCTCGCGCGCAACGAAGACCGCGACATCTGGAACGAGGGCCCCGCAATCCTCGCGGATGCCGCCAAGCACTGCGCGCCGCTGAAGGCAGCCTTGGATACCTGGGGCGAGATCACCTTCAACTACACGAGCACCGACACGCTCGACTTCGTCCCCACGGCGACACCTGCCTGATCCAAGGAGCCAACATGAGACTCACCCAAGGCGCCTTTTCGTTCCTTCCCGATCTGACCGATGCGCAGATCAGCAGTCAGATCGAGTACTGCCTGAAGAATGGCTGGGCCGTGTCGATCGAGTACACCGACGACCCGCACCCGCGCAACACCTACTGGGAGATGTTCGGGCAGCCCATGTTCGATATCCGGGATGCGGCCGGAATCATGGCGGAGCTGCAGTCGTGCCGGAAGACCTTTCCGCAGCATTACATCAAGCTCAACGCTTTCGATTCCGCGCTCGGCAGGGAGTCTCTGCGCCTGTCGTTCATCGTCGGCAGGCCGGACAAGGAGCCCGGTTTCGCACTCGAGCGCACGGAAGTTGGCGGCCGGAACGTGCAGTACACGACACGGTCTTACGCGGTCGAGCGCCCCGAGGGCGAAAGATACTGACGGCCGGGCATTCATCATGGACACCATCACCAACGGCCAGGCTCGTCGTGACGATCCGTCCCCTCAGGGCGGACCGGCGCCCCAGCTGGATCTCGATGCCGTCTTCCGCGAGTCCAACATCGGTGCGGTGTTGGACAAACTCGAACGGGAGCTCATAGGCCTCGAGCCGGTCAAGAGCCGCATACGCGATATCGCGGCGCTGCTGCTGGTAGACAAGTTGCGGCACTCGCTGGGTCTGTCCGCCGGGGCGCCGTCGCTGCACATGAGCTTTACCGGAAATCCGGGCACCGGCAAGACGACTGTCGCCCTGCGGATGGCGGAAATCCTGCATCGCTTGGGCTATGTCCGCAAAGGTCATCTCATCGCCGTGACGCGCGACGACCTCGTGGGACAGTACATCGGTCACACCGCTCCCAAGACCCGCGAAGTCCTCAAGCGTGCCATGGGCGGCGTGCTGTTCATCGACGAGGCGTACTACCTCTACAGACCGGAGAACGAGCGCGACTACGGCCAGGAGGCGATCGAGATCCTCCTGCAGGTCATGGAGAACCAGCGGGAGGACCTGGTCGTGATCTTTGCCGGCTACAAGGACCGCATGGACACGTTCTTCCGCAGCAACCCGGGCATGTCGTCGCGCGTGGCCCACCACATCGATTTCCCGGACTACACACCCGCAGAGCTTCACTCCATCGCGGGGCTGATGCTCGAGCAGATGCAATACCAGCTCGACAGCGAGGCCGATACCACGCTGTTGGAGTACATCGAGCGGCGAATCAAGCAGCCGCATTTCGCCAACGCCCGGTCGGTGCGCAATGCCCTCGACCGCGCACGGCTGCGGCAGGCCAGCCGGCTGTTCGAGCGGCGCGGCGGCCTCCTGTCGAAAGAGGATCTGGTCACCATCAAAGCGGCCGACATCCGGGCGAGCCGGGTCTTTGCCGCTGAAAAGTCAGCCGGCCAGGCAGAGAACCAGTAGATAACAAACGGGGGAGTGCGGCATGGGCTACACGAAGATTTTCACCACGAAGACCTTGACGCGATTCCTCATCGAGGAGCAGCGGCGCTTCAATCATGCAACCGGCGGATTTACCGCTTTGGTCAACGACGTCAGGCTCGCCTGCAAGCGCATCGCCAGGGTTATCGGCAAGGGAGCGTTGTCCGATGCGCTCGGCGCTGCCGGAACGACCAACGTCCAGGGCGAAACGCAGATGAAGCTGGACGTCCTGGCGAACGATATTTTCGTCCGGACCAACGAGTGGGGCGGGCAGCTCATGGGCATGCTCTCCGAGGAGATGGAGGCCCCCTATCCGATCCCGGCCGAGTACCCCAGGGGTAAGTACCTGCTGCTGTTCGATCCGCTGGATGGCTCCTCCAACATCGATGTGAATGTCTCGGTTGGCAGCATTTTCTCGGTGCTGCGCTGTCCGGACGGCGTATCGGAGCCCACGGAGCGCGATTTCCTGCAGCCCGGGACGCAACAGGTATGCGCCGGCTACGCTATCTACGGTCCCTCGACGATGCTCGTCTTGACGACCGGGCGCGGCGTGAACGGCTTTACGCTGGATCGCGAGATCGGCGAATTCATGTTGACCCATCCGGAAATCACCATCGAGCCAGACACGTCCGAGTTTGCCATCAACGCGTCAAATTCGCGCTACTGGGAGCCGGCGATCAAGCGTTACGTCAACGAGTGCCTTGCGGGGCAGGCGGGTCCCCGCGGACGCGATTTCAACATGCGATGGATAGCTTCGCTGGTGGCGGAAACCCACCGCATCCTGATGCGCGGGGGTGTCTTCATGTATCCGCGGGACCGCAAAGACCTCTCGAGAGCCGGGCGGTTGCGACTGTTGTACGAGGCCAACCCGATCGGCTTTCTCATCGAGCAGGCCGGCGGCCGCGCCAGCACCGGCAATCAGCCCATCCTCGAGGTGCAGCCGCAGGCCGCGCATGAGCGGATTGGGTTCGTATTCGGGGCCCGCAACGAGGTCGAGCGCATCGAGCGGTATCACCGCGATCACAACGAGTTCGAATACGATGCTCCGCTCTTCGGAACACGGGGCCTGTTCACTACGCACGTCTAACGAGGGGGTGAGAGCACTATGTCGGCCAAGCATCCGATCATCGCAGTCACCGGCTCTTCCGGTGCCGGCACTACGTCAGTCATGCGGACTTTCGAGCAGATCTTTCGGCGCGAGAACATCTCCGCCGGGTTCATCGAAGGCGACAGCTTCCACCGCTATGACCGCGCCGAAATGAAACAGCGTCTGGCCAGCGCCATCGAGCGTGGCGACCACGTGTTCAGTCATTTCGGGCCCGAAGCCAATCTCTTTGCGGAATTGGAAGAGTTGTTCAGAGACTACGGGCAGCGCGGCTCGGGCCGCGTTCGCAAGTACCTGCATGACGAGACCGAGGCGGCGCGCTACAAACAGCAGCCGGGTACCTTCACAGAGTGGGAGGACCTCCCCGGCGACACCGACCTGTTGTTTTACGAGGGATTGCACGGTGCAGTAGTAACCGATGACGTCAACGTTGCGCGTCATGTGGACCTGTTGATAGGCGTGACACCTGTCGTCAACCTGGAATGGATACAGAAAATTCATCGTGACAAGGCAACGCGCGGATACTCCGCCGAGGCGGTGACGGACGTGATCCTGCGCCGGATGCATGACTACGTGCACTACATCTGTCCGCAGTTTTCGCGCACCCACATCAACTTTCAGCGGGTGCCCGTGGTTGATACCTCGAATCCATTCATTGCGCGGTTCATTCCCACGCCCGACGAGTCGTTCCTGGTGATTCACTTCTCCAACCCGCGCGGCATCGACTTTCCTTACCTGCTCTCGATGCTGCACGACTCTTTCATGTCGCGAGCCAATACGATCGTGTGTCCGGGCGGCAAGATGGACCTCGCCCTGCAGTTGATTTTCACGCCCATGATCTGGCGGCTGATGGAGTGTCGCAAGGAGACACTGGCCCGGGGGTCGCAGGTGGTCCGCCGGGCATGAGTTGCGAAGCACTGATATTCGATGTTGACGGCACTCTCGCTGATACGGAGGAGGTGCACCGCCAGGCGTTCAACCTCGCCTTCGGTGCGTGCCGTCTCGACTGGATCTGGGACGCGCCACTGTATTGCGATCTTCTGCGTGTCACGGGCGGGAAGGAGCGAATTGCCAGCTACATCGAGCGGCTGGGCCTGCCAGCGACGGACCGGGGCTGCCTGCATGAGCTCATCCCGCAGATACACCGGGCCAAGAACCGGCTTTACCGGGAGTTGATCGAGGTCGGCCAGGTGAAGGCGAGGAGCGGTGTGCGGCGCCTGATGCTGGAGGCACGAAACACAGGTATCCGCGTAGCGATTGCCTCCACCACGTCGCCTGAAAATATCGAGCCGCTCATAGCCGCCGGATTTGGGCGCGAGGCCCTGAATTGGTTCGACACGATTGCCACGGGAGACGTGGTGGCGAACAAAAAGCCCGCGCCGGACATATACAATATGGCACTGAAGAGGCTCGGCATCGATCCGGCGCGCGCCATTGCGGTGGAAGACTCCGCAATCGGCGTGGCATCAGCCAAGGCCGCCGGATTGTTCACGGTGGCGACGCCGAACATCTGGACCCGGACGCAGGACTTCACGGCGGCCGATCTGCTTCTCGCATCGCTCGGCGATCCCGGGGAGCCGCTCGCGCCGGCCGATGAAGCGCGCCTGGGCGCCCCTTATCTGAGTCTCGAGCGGTTGGCGACACTGCACGCTGCCGCACGAACAGGAGTTGCGCATGCCAAAGCTCACTGAACGCGTTCGGGCAGCTGCCTTCGATCTTGATGGCACGCTCATCGATACCATGGGGGATCTTTCCGCGGCCGTAAACCTGATGCTCGGCATGCTGGGTGCGACGGAACTACCCGAGCCTCGCGTGCGGGCACTCGTCGGCAACGGGGTCGACCAACTCGTGCTGCGTGCGCTGACCGAGAGCCTGGGAAATCGCACGACTCATTCGGCGCAACGATCAGCGGCACTCGCGCTCTTCCGGCGGCTTTATGGCCAAGGGCTGTTCAAACACAGCAAGGTCTATCCAGGTGTGGTGCAGGCGCTGGGGTCGCTGGCAGACGCCGGCATTGCGCTGTGTTGCATTACGAACAAAGACAGCATGTTTGCCGAGCCACTGCTGCAGGAAGCGGGACTGGGTGGTTACTTCGCCTTCACGCTGTGCGCGGATCGACCCGAAGATCGCAAGCCCAGCCCGAACATGCTGCTGGCGGCCTGCTCGCGTCTGGGTATCGCACCCGCCGAGATGTTGTACGTCGGCGATACCAGCATGGACATCGCTGCGGCCAGGGCGGCCGGTTGCCCGGTCATCGCAGTCAGCTACGGATACGGCAAGGACCATTCCAACTCCGAGGCCAGGGCGGATGGATTCGTGGACCGGCTGACCGACCTGGTAACGATGTACCTGCGGTCCCCGGCTTGCCAACCCCGTTTGAAACTGTGCACGACAGGAGCCACCTGATGAGCGCCGAACCCAGAAGCACCAGCCTGAATTCCGCCGGCGATGCTGCGCGCGGCGATGTCGTAAACGTCATCCGGGCACTCGCCATGGATGCCGTGCAGAAGGCCAACTCCGGGCATCCGGGCATGCCGATGGGCATGGCCGAGATCGCCGAGGTGTTGTGGCGGCGGCATCTGCGTCACAATCCCGCAAATCCCCACTGGGCCGATCGCGACCGGTTCGTGGTCTCCAATGGCCACGGCTCGATGCTGTTGTATGCGCTGCTGCATCTGACGGGTTATGAGCTGCCGGTGGAGCAGTTGCAGCGCTTCCGGCAGATGGGGTCGAAGACGCCGGGCCATCCCGAATACGGTGTCACTCCCGGTGCCGAAACCACCACCGGGCCGCTCGGGCAGGGCATCTCCAATGCAGTCGGCATGGCGATTGCGGAAAAGCTGCTCGCGGAGGAGTTCAACCGCCCGGGACTCGAGCTGTTCTCCCATCACACCTACGTGTTCCTGGGCGACGGATGCCTGATGGAAGGCATCTCGCACGAGGCCTGCTCGCTCGCGGGCACGCTCGGGCTGGGCAAGCTCATCGTGTTTTATGACGACAACGGTATTTCCATCGACGGACACGTCAAGGGTTGGTTCACCGACGATACGCCGAAACGGTTCGAGGCATACGGCTGGCATGTAGTGCCGAACGTCGATGGCCACGATAGCGAGGCTGTCAATCGCGCCATTGTTGCTTCCAAGGCTGTGGATGATCGCCCGTCCCTGATCTGTTGCAAGACCGTCATTGCCAAGGGAGCTCCCACGAAGGCGGGCACTCACGAGTCGCACGGCGCGCCCCTTGGAGACAAGGAAATTGCAGCGGCGCGAGCCCAACTCGGGTGGTCATATCCACCGTTCGTGGTGCCGTCCCATGTCTACGAGGCCTGGGATGCCCGCGAAGCGGGTGCGGTCGCGGAAAGGAACTGGAAAACGAAGTTCGCGCAATATGCGCGCGCCTATCCCACCGAAGCGCGCGAGCTCGAGCGTCGGCTCGCGGGAGAGTTACCGACCGACTTTGCTACGTGGGTGCAGATGCTCGCTGCCAAGGTGCGAGACAAGGCGCAAACTCTCGCGACTCGCAAGGCTTCACAGGACGTGATCGAAGCGCTGGCCCCTGGATTGCCCGAGCTGCTGGGAGGCTCGGCCGACCTTGCCGGCTCCAACCTGACTCTCTGGTCTGGATCCCGGCCCGTGACGGCGCCCCGTGGCAACTACATTCATTACGGTGTGCGCGAGTTTGGAATGGCTGCCGTCATGAACGGGATCACTCTGCACGGCGGGTTCATTCCTTACGGCGGCACGTTTCTCACGTTCTCGGACTACTGCCGCAACGCCTTGCGGATGGCCGCCCTGATGCGCATCCGCTCGATCTTTGTGTTCACGCATGACTCCATCGGGTTGGGTGAGGACGGACCGACCCATCAGCCTGTGGAGCAGGTGGCATCGCTCCGGCTGATTCCAAACATGGACGTGTGGAGGCCTTGCGACACCGAAGAGTCGGTCGCCGCCTGGGCCGCGGCGCTCGAGCGGCGCGACGGTCCGACCTGTTTGATCTTCAGCCGCCAGAATCTGCCGTTTCAAAAGCGCTCGGCCGACGCGTCAGCCAACATCGCCCGCGGCGGTTACGTTCTGATCGAGCCCGATACAGCCCCACGCGCCGTCATCATCTCCACCGGCTCCGAGATTGGCCTGGCTGTGGAGGCGCAGAAGGCTCTCGCCCAGGCGGGAGTCCCGGTGCGCGTAGTGTCGATGGTGGCGACGTCGGTGTTCGACCGGCAACCGCAGGCTTATCGGGATTCGGTGCTGCCGCGGGATCTGCCTTGCGTTGCGGTCGAGGCGGGATCACCGGACTTGTGGAGAAAGTACGTGGGCAGGACCGGGGCGGTCATTGGCATGACGACGTTCGGCGAGTCGGCGCCTGCTGGGGAGCTGTTCAAGCACTTCGGATTCACCGCCGCGCACGTGGTCGAGGCGGTGAAGGCCATAGTTTAAGGCGAGGCGCCAGCGCCCCGCCGCCCGCGTCCCGGCCGCCGCGGCACCGGGCACCGCGGGAACCTCAGCTCGGTTTGACGCCCGGTTGCTTGCTGCCCGTGCTCTCGCCGGCCTTCTTGCCGACCTTGGTGATCTCGTTGGTCGCTGCCGGGACTTCGTCCGGGAAGTAGAGGTTACGTGAGCCCTCGCCGGTAGAAGGCTCTACCGCGAAGAGCAGGTCGGCCATGTCATCCGCGTGTTCCTCCTCCTTGGCGAGGATGTGCTCCATCAGCCGCTTGGACGTCGGGTCCTTGTCCCCGAGGAATTGGATGATTTCGCGGTACGACTCGATGGCGATCCGCTCGGCAATCAGGTCCTCACGGATCATGTCGGTCAGCGAGGTACCCTCCTTGTATTCGCTGTGGCTGTGGCTCGTCAGTGTCGCCGGATTCATCTCCGGCTTGCCGCCGAGCTGCTTGATGCGCTCCGCGATCTGGTCCGCATGTTCCTGCTCGTCGTCAGCATGCTCCTTGAACTCCCCCTTCACTGCCTGGGAGTGGATGCCCGAAGCCATGAAGTAGTGGAACTTGTACCGCAGCACGCAAACGAGCTCCGTAGCGAGCGCTTCATTCAGAATGGCGATTACCTGCTTGCGATCGAGCGCGTAGTCGCCCGTAACCGCGCCATCGGTGATCTGCTGGCGAGCACGGTCGCGAATCTCTTGTATCTGCTTGATGTGGCTCATCATCTTCTCTCCCGCCCGCAGGCCCTGGTGATCACTGAACAGCAATTAACGCACCTGCGGGCGGGGGGTTCCCCGCAAGACCTCAATGACGCGCGTACGACTCGACGAGCGTCGACCGCCGCAATCCGAGAAATTCCACCTCGGCGACCACAGCGGTGAGCAGGGCTTGCCCAACCACGAAGCACTCACCAAGCGGCGTCGTCTCCACCCAACCCGAGAGCAGTAGCAGCACGCAGTCCACTGCCCAGAGGGCGTTCAGCGCGATGAGGACGAACACGAGCGTCCGCCGCACCCGGGAGCGGGTGCCGAGCCATCCCGCAAACGCCGCAAACGGGATGAAAATCACTCCAGCAATTCGAAGAACTGCTGCTGGGAGTTCCAGAAACGTCCCCAACGGACCCGCCGCAAGCACCAGCGCAATACCGGCGACTGCGCAGAGCGCTGCATCTGTAAGAAGCGCACGACGTAACAAGGGTGAAGGGGTGTTGAAGCTCGTGACGAACCGGGGTGCGACGCTATTCATGCTCTGCTCCTTGACTGCCATGTTGATGTAGCACGTGTGGTCGGGCGCAATCGTGGTCGCAGTACGGTTGTCGCGTCGATTACCTTGGAGGTAATGGTCGCGATGTGCGGGGCCGAAGTAGGGTCGCCCCGCGGCTCCTGGAGCCGCCGATGAATGTGTTACGGCTGGCGTTGCACCCGGAAGGGCTGGCTCCGCGGGTCGAGAACTTCGGCGAGTGGCGTGCACATCTGCTGTCCCGCCTGCGTCACCAGATCGACGCGACCGCCGACCCGGTTCTGGTGGAGTTGCTGGCTGAGCTGGCCATCGAATCTATGTTTCCGGCGGATCCGCAAACAGCTGAGCTGTTGGCTGGAGCCGCTCGTGGTAAAACAGCGAAATGAACGCAATCGAGAATTTGTCGAACGCCGGGTACGCCTTCCTGTCCCCAGGGGACTTGGGTCCCGTCCTGCACGTCGATGTCGCGCAGTTGAAACCTCTGGAGGAATGGTGGGGTTCGTTACCGCGCGATCAGTACCTTCGGGACGGCGGGCGCTATCGGTCGCGTAGACATGCTTGCTTCGTCCAAGATGTGGGAGGCACGCTGACGCTGGCGCCTCATCGCGCACACTGGCAGCCGACGTCGTACAACGCTCTACATGGCGGCCTTGAACGCTGGTTCGAGCCAATCACGGAGGAGGTTGTGAAGGCGCCTGCGTGGACGCAACTGGTGGCGTCCATTGGGTCGCTGTTCGCGCAGCTCCGTCCCGTTGAGCGGTGGTTCATCGAGGCGCATCAGTTCCGCATCGACACTACCGGTGGAATCGGCAGGCCCACTCCCGAGGGTGCTCACCGCGACGGCGTCGATTTCGTCGCTCTGTTGCTGGTACGGCGTCGCAACGTTCGAGGGGGCGAGACGCGGGTGTTCGACGCCAACGGACCATCGGGAGTCCGCTTCACAATGGAGGAGCCATGGTCGCTGCTGCTCATGGACGACGCACGGGTCATCCATGAGACCACGCCGATTCAGCCGGACGGCGAAGGCGGTGTGCGAGACACGTTAGTCCTCACGTACAGGGCAAACGGCTTTCAAGCGCCCTAGGCTGCTGCCCCCGCTCCCGCGGAATCTTCCAGCTCCGACCGCCCATCAATCCACGTGTCCAGTACGCGCATCTGATCGTCGGCGAGTACGAAGTTGGCCCGGTACCCGGCGGCGATACGCCCGACTTCATTGGCCAGACCCAGAAACTCGGCCGGATACAGGCTGGCCATACGGACCGCTTCGGGGAGGGGGAGACCCAACATGGACACCGCGTTGCGCACGCAACTCGCCATGTCGATGTTGGACCCCGCGAGGCGTCCGTCCTCATCGAGGCACAGATTGCCTGACACCTTGATCTTGCGGCCATGCAGATCAAACGACTTGCTGTCCGTACCGACACTGGGCATGGCGTCGGTGACGAGCATGAAGCGGTCGCGCCGCTTGCAGCGCATCGAGATCCGCAACACGACGGGATCGGTATGCTCGCCATCGACGATGATTCCGCACCAACTGTCAGGATCATCCAGTGCTGCGCCCACCACGCCCGGCTCGCGGCCGGTGAGCTGTGACATCGCGTTGAAGAGATGCGTAAATCCGGTGAGTCCCTGCCGCAGCGCGCTGCGGATCTGCGCATACGTGGCATTGGTGTGACCCGCCGAGACGACGACTCCGGCAATGACCAGCTGCTTGATCATGTCGGGAGTGGTCATTTCCGGCGCCAGGGTGACGAGCGTCCGGCCGCCTCGAAGCGAGGTCAGCAAACCGACCGCGGCCGAGTCGAGCTCGCGGATCTTGTCGGGATCGTGGATGCCCTTGCGCTCGACGTTGAGGAAGGGGCCCTCGATGTGGATGCCCAGGACTCCGGGTACTCCCAGTGTCAGGGCGTTCTGCACCGCCTCGATTGCCGTTGCCACGATATCCAGATCCGCGCTGATCAACGTCGGCAGAAAGCCCGTCGTGCCGAATTTTCGGTGTGCGCGTCCGATCTCCCGGATCACTTCGACACTCGGAGCGTCGTTGAACAAGACTCCACCGCCGCCGTTTACCTGGGAGTCGATGAAGCCGGGTAGTAACATGTTACCGCCCAGATCGCGCTGCACCGCCTGGGTGCAACGCGGATCGGCGGAATCAACAACCTCGACAATGCGGCCGCGATCGATCAGGACGCAGCGTCCCTCGACCAGCCCCTCATCGGTGAGAACGCGCCCGTTGACCAGGGCCAGAGCCGTCGAGTGCGGTGTCGTCATTGCCATCGAGTGAGTGGTCGCCATTGCCATCGAGTGGGGCATTATTTAAATGGTCTCAGTGACCTTGCGCAGGTGAGGGGGGCGATCAGGGTCAAAGCCACGCGCAACTGCCAGTGCGTTCACCATGCGATAGAACGATTGGATGATCAGCATGGGCTGGATTGCCGGGTGAGCGGTTTCGGTGGGCAGCACGAGCGACTTGGGCGATGTCGCACCCGCAAGCAGGATCTGAGCACCGCGCGCAGCCAGTTCCGTGGCCAGTGACTCCACGCCCCCGTGCGTTTCGTCGTTTTGCGCAAAAATCAGCACCGGAAAACCCACCTGCACGAGTGCCATGGGTCCATGCCGAAGCTCGGCAGCGCTCAGCGCTTCGGCGTGCAACCCGCAGGTCTCCTTCAACTTCAACGCCGCTTCCTGCGCCACACCGAGGCCCAGCCCACGGCCGACAACATACAGATCGCGCGCAGGCTGCAGGTGGGCGAGCGCCGGACGCCAGTCGAGTTTCCAGGCGCGCTCCAGCCGCGCGGGTGCCTGCGCCAAAGCGTCCAACAGTTCCTCATCCCGCGCCCAGAAGGCGACGAGGTGAATGATCGCAGCCAGCGAGCCGATGTATGACTTCGTTGCCGCGACGCTCTGTTCGGTGCCGGCGCACAGTGGAATCGTAAAGTCGGCTGCTTGTGCCAGCGGAGAGGTTTCCACGTTCACCAGCGCGACGATCATTGCGCCGGCGGCTTTCGCGTTCGCTACCGCGGCAAGCAGATCGGGACTCGCGCCAGACTGTGAGATGGCCAGAAACACGGTACCGCTGAGGTCCGCCTTGGCCGCGTAAACGGAACTGACCGACGGAGCCGCGGAGGAGGTCAGGACTCCCAGGCGTGTCTCGATCAGGTACTTGGCAAACGTCGCGGCGTGGTCCGAACTGCCACGGGCGCAAGTGACTACTGCACGCGGCGTGAGCCGCCGCAGCACCTCACCCAGCCGCTCCAGCCGTTCGGTGTTGGTGCGAATCTGCAGCCTCACGGTCTCGGCCGCCTGGGCCGCCTCGCGATACAGGTGCGTCGCGTCTTCCTGGATGGTCACGGGGGAGTTGCTCACGAAGAACTGCTGAGCTCGGCGACGAAGTCATAGATGTCGCCCCGGTAGTACGAGAGGGAAAATTCCGCGGCGCGGCCATCCTTGAGAAAACCCAGGCGCTCCACCAACAGGCCCGCGTCCTTCTCCTTGGCCTGCAGCAGCTTCGCCTGTTCGCTGTTCAACAACACGGCGCGCAGTCGCTGTAACGCGCGCACCGGGCGATTTCCCGCGCGCTCGAGTGCTTCATACAAGGACGACTCCACGGCATCCAGAGAGGGCAGGGACGAAGCCAGTACTGTCGCATATTCGAGCGACATCGGCGCCTCGTTGGCAAACCGGATACGGTGAAAACGATACACCGGGGTGCCTGGGCTCGACCGCAATGCCAGGGATTCCTCGGGAGAAACGGTTCCTTCGGACCGTTGCAACCAAACACTGCGCGGTGTCCGGCCGCGTGCGCGCATGTCTTCGGAGAACGATGTCAGCTTGGAGAAGTTCTTCTCGACTCTTGCAACCACGAAGGTGCCGGACCCCTGGCGCCGCACGAGCAGTCCCTCGTGCACCAGGCCATCGATGGCCTTGCGCACCGTGATCCGCGATACCTCGAACTCGGAAGCGAGGTCGCGCTCCGCAGGCAATGCGTCGTCCGGACCCAACAGACGGCGCTCCATGGCTTCCCTCAAAGCCCGCTGAAGCTGCTGGTAAAGCGGCAAGCTGCTCGATTCGTCGAGCGTTCCCACGGACTGCGACAGCAGGGTCAAACGGATTCTCCGGAAGAGGACGGCCCGGTGATCATACTACCAATATCATACCAATTAGTACCCCCTGGAGTCCTTTGTTTAGCGCAAGTAATTGTTTTAGCACAGACAGATGGGTGGGGCTAGGATTGGTATGCACTCTAGATGGCATTTTCACTACAGTGGTACTATATTGGCACCTAAGTGGTAGCGGGGCACTGGGAGCAGCGCGACTGCGCGCTAGGCCAATAACAGGTGGGGTGAGAATCTATGAGAATCGCAAGGTCTACCTTGGTGGGAACAGCGGTCGCCATGGCGTTGTTTGGTCGCAATTCGGGCGCGGCCGACGCTCCGCCGAGTCCGACCCTGAACAGCGATGACGTTGAAGAGGTCGTGGTGACCGGTATTCGCGCCTCCGTGCAGCAGTCACTGGAAGCCAAGCGCGAGGCCCTCAGTGTCGAGGAAGTCGTCAGCGCCGAAGATATCGGCAAGATGCCCGACAAGAATGTCGCCGATTCGCTGACTCGCGTACCCGGTGTCACAACGAGCTCCGCGAGCGCCAACGAAGGCGGTTTTGACGAGAACGACCGCGTGAGCATGCGCGGTACGAACCCCAGCCTGACGCAGACACTGGTCAACGGGCACGGTATCGCTGCCGGCGACTGGTTCGTGCTCAACCAGGTCCAGCAGGTTGGCCGCAGCGTGAGCTACACGCTGTTGCCGTCAGAGCTCGTCAGCAAGATCGTTGTCCACAAGAGCTCGCAGGCCTCGCTGGTCGAGGGCGGTGTCGCCGGCTCGATA
The DNA here is from genome assembly GCA_028293745.1 of Gammaproteobacteria bacterium. Taxonomy (GTDB): domain Bacteria; phylum Pseudomonadota; class Gammaproteobacteria; order Steroidobacterales; family Steroidobacteraceae; genus 13-2-20CM-66-19. Next base: position 64,606 of record JAQGOF010000078.1, read on the forward strand.
GACATCATCACGCGCAAGCCGTTGGATTTCAGCAAGCCGCTGACTCTCCAGGCCTCCGCCGGCGCAGTGTATGCGGACCTGCCGTCCAAGACGGACCCGCAGTTCAGTCTGCTGGCAAACTGGAAGAACGATGCCGGGACCTTCGGCGTCCTGGCCCAGGGGTTCTACGAAAAACGCCACCTGCGGCGTGACGGCGTCGAGCTGCTGGGCTATGAGAAGATCGCACCCGGCAGCCCGATCGCGCTTTCAAATCCTGACCTCTCCGGCGTGTCATACCCCGCCTTGATCGGCGCGGCGCTCTTCGACCAGAAGCGCGAGCGCAAGGGCGGTCTCATCGACGTGGAGTTCAAGCCCAGCGACGACGTGACACTCGATCTGTCGGGCTTCTACTCGAAGTTGGATGCGTCGAACTACAACCGCAACTACCTCGAGTGGCTCACGCACTTCGTGAACCTCGGCAAGGGCCAGGCCCCGGATCCCGGCTATGTCGTGACCAACGGCACGTTGACCAAGGCCAATTTCTCCCCAGTGCCCGGGACGCTTTACGGCGTCTACGATCAGATCTCGCGACCGGACGAGAGCGCGACCGCCGGCTTCATCAACCTCGACGGCCAGTGGCGCGCCAACGACTCTCTGACCTTCTTCGGGCAGGCTGGCACGTCTCAAGGGGATGGCAAGACACCTACGCAGGACGTATCGGAGACGAATCCAGGCGCGGGTACCGGTGCGGGGTACGCCTTGCACGGTATCGGCTCGGGTCCCGACTTCAACCTCGGGTCGCAGAACAACACGACACCCTTTCCCAATGGGACACCCGTCACTTTCGGATGGATCTTCGGTGCGCAGAACGTGGATGTGAAGGACAAGGAGAGCTGGGGCAAGATCGACGGCGACTACCAGATTCACGACAGTTCGTGGACCGACCTGAAATTCGGCGCGCGCTACGAGACCCACGAGCGTTCGTCGAACAATGCGATCGCGCAGGGTCCGCTGGGCCAGGGTTCCAGTACCAGCCACTACCCGACGACCTTCTCCAACTACCCGAGCAACTTCAACAGCTTCGGCGGCTC
>JAQGOF010000100.1 GCA_028293745.1 Gammaproteobacteria bacterium
TCATCGTGGTGCCAATCAACGCACGGCTGCACCCGAGGGAGATGGGCTATATCGTCAATAACTCGGAGGCGAAGATTTTCATTCACGGGCCGGAATATCAGGACGGCCTCACGGAGCACCGAGACGCGTTTGCAATCCTACAGGAGCGCATCTGTACATCCAGCGTAGCTGGCGCAACAGACTACCGTGAGTTGCTTGCACCCGCAGCACGTCTAGAGGAGCCGGTTGCGGTCGATGCCGCGGAACCATGCTGGCTGTTCTACACCTCGGGAACCACGGGCCGACCCAAGGGGGCGATCTGGACGCATCGGATGATTCGCGTCGTCGTCATGAACTATCTCGCGGATATCTACAACATTCAGCCCGGCGAGGTCGTCATTCATGCGGCCCCCTTGTCGCATGGAAGTGGGATTGTGGCGCTGCCGGCGATTGCTCGGGGCGCTACAAATATCATACTGGATACCAAGAGTTTCGAACCGAAGGCGCTCTTTGCGCTCATCGAGCGCACGCGCGCTTCGCACATCGCGTTTTTGGCGCCCACCCAGGTCGTCAAGATGCTCGAGGAGTTCAAACCCGGCGAATTTGATTTGAGCAGTCTGCGGGCCATCTGTTACGGCGGGGCACCCATTTATGTCGAGCACCTTCGTAGCGCGATGCAGGCCTTCGGTCCGGTTTTTGCGCAGATCTATGGACAGGGTGAGGCGCCCATCACCATCACGGGACTCTCGGCGGCGGAACATGCGCGGTTACTCGCGGCCGGCGACCCGCGCATTGGATCGGCGGGGACAATTCGGACGGATGTCGAGGCCCGTTGTGTCGATGAGCACGATCACGAGGTCCCTCCTGGTGTTCCGGGCGAGATTGTCGTGCGGGGCGATATCGTGACGCCCGGCTACTGGAACGAGCCGGCGGCGACCGCGGAGGCTCTGCGTAATGGATGGCTGCACACCGGGGACATCGGCCAGTTCGACGAGCGCGGTTATCTTTTTCTGTTGGACCGCGCGAAGGACATGATCATCACCGGTGGCAACAACGTCTACCCGCGCGAAGTGGAGGAAATCATCGTCCAACACCCGGCCGTGGCCAACGTCGTCGTGGTGGGGATTCCTCATGAATATTGGGGGGAGGCGGTTCACGCCGTGGTCTTGCTGCATCCCGGTAGCGCGATTACCGCCGAGGAGATTATCCGTCACTGCGGCAATAGTCTCGCCGGCTACAAGAAACCCAAGACGGTCGAGTTTGTTGCCGAGCTGCCCGTCAGTGGCTATGGCAAGGTCCTGCGTCGCGAAGTGCGCGAGCGCTATTGGAAGGGGTACGCCAGTCGCATCGGCGGTGGCGGATCGCAGGCAGTGCCGCGAGCCACCGCATCGAAAAGTGAGCCCGGCGAGATCGCCCGGCCTGAGGATGTTGCATCGTGACGCGCGTGTTGATCGTCGGAACCGGAATGACGCCGTTTGGAAATCAGCGCGGCGTCGGCACGCGCCGCCTGGCGGTTGCCGCCGTCGATGAGGCGCTCAAGGATGCCGGCGTGCCGGCCGAAGATGTCGGACGGATCTTCTACGGGAATGCAGCGGCGGGTGTCGTCTCGCATCAGGAGATGATCCGGGGCCAGGTCGCATTGCGCAAACACGCACTTGCCTGTGTGCCAGTATTCAATGTCGAGAACGCCTGTGCGTCGGGCAGCTCCGCGGTGAACCTCGCATTCGACACTATCCGTGCCGGTGCGGCGGATGTCGTGATCGCGATGGGCGTTGAGCAGTTGAATCACGAGGACAAATCGCGCGCCTTCAACGCGCTGCGCGGCTCAACCGACATCGATGAGATCGGGGAGGGCATCCCCGGTCAAGTCGCCGCCAACTCCGTGCTGATGGACTACTACGCAGCCGTGGCGCAAGCGTATCTGGATCAGTATGAGGCGACGCCAAAGGATTTCGCACTCGTCGCCGTCAAGAATCGCCGCCACGCCGCTGACAATCCCCTCGCGCACCTGCGCACACCGCAGACGGTCGAGGATGTGTTGGGCAGCCGCATGATCTCCCCGCCGTTGACGCTGCCCATGTGCTCGCCCTTGACTGACGGGGCGGCGGCCCTGGTGCTATGTTCCGAAGCGTATGCCCGAAAGTTGAATGTGCCAGCACTCGAGATCGTCGCCTCGCAGCTGGCGGCGGGGACCGGTCAGAACAGTAGTCCCGTGCACGATGCCGCGAACGCGGTCTATCGAGCTTCGGGGTATGGGCCCACGGATTTCGACTTGATCGAACTGCATGATGCGGCAGCTCCAGCCGAGCTGCTGCAGTACGCCGAGATTGGACTCTGCGAGGAAGGGCGAGGCCATCATCTGGTGCGCAACGGTGATACCACGCTCGGCGGGCGCATCCCAGTCAACACCAGCGGGGGTCTGCTCAGCCGCGGGCATCCGCTGGGGGCTACCGGGTGTGCGCAGCTCGTGGAGCTGTGCACCCAGCTACGCGGCCGTGCAGATCGACGCCAGGTGAAGAATGCGAGATTGGCGATGGCCGTAAACGGCGGTGGCTGGCTGGATGGCACCTACGCGGTGGCAGTCGCCACGATCGTGCGGCGCATCGCTTCGTGAGCGTGCGACAATTCCCACGGTTTCGCGCGGGAACGCGCGCAGTTGTGGGGGCCGACTCATGACCGAAAATGCAGCGTTCGAAACCCTCTATTTCGAGCCGGTCGCGGACGGCGTTGTGCGGGTGACACTGAACCGTCCCGAGCATGGCAATGGTGTAGTGCCGGAACTGGCGCGCGATCTACTCGCCGCACTCACCCAACTCGAGCTCGATCGCACCGTGCGCGTGCTGATCCTGACCGGTGCGGGACGGCAGTTTTGTGCGGGAGCCGACCTGGGCGAGTTCCAGCGGTACCTCACCGAGCGACATGCTCAAGAGCAAGAGCCGTACAACGCGCGCGTCCTATGGCCTGTCACCCAGCGGATCGGATCCTGCCGGATGCCCATCATCGCCGCCATCAATGGTGGGGCGACGGCAGGGGGCCTGGATCTCGCGCTTGCCTGTGATATCCGCATTGCCTCGACTGCGGCCAAGATGGGCGAGACCTACATTCGGCTGGGTTTGAATCCCGGCAATGGCGGCACGTATTTCCTACCGCGCCTGGTGGGATCAGGGATGGCTGCCGAACTGGCTTTGACAGGGGATATCGTCGATGCCGAGCGCGCCCTGCAAATCGGCCTCGTTAACCGAGTTGTAGCGCCCGAGGCGCTCGCCGGCGCAGCCGTCGAGCTCGCGGCCCGAATCGCCGCCTATCCGCGCCTTGCGCTGGAAGCGACCAAGCAACAATTACGTCACAGTTGGCATACCGACCTGGCGGGTGCGATGAGCGCCAGTTTCTGGGCTGTCGCTGCGCTCCATTATTCCGACGATCTGCGCGAAGGCGTGGCGGCCGCGAAGGAAAAACGCGCGCCCAAATTCAATGTCCCGCGCGACACGGAGGAGAAGTGATTGAGGACATGATTGTGGTCGATGCCGTCGTCCACCCGTACGACCTCGCGCCCCAAAACCAGGATCCCGCCGCTCAAGCGCAGCTTGAGACCGTGTATGCGGCGCATTGCATGTCGTTTGATCCGCCAAACCAGCAGTACATGTTGAGTCACGAGGAGTTCTTCGCGGATTTCCCGTATGACGCCCTCGCGTACGCCGAGTTCGTGGAGAGCCCGGTCGATCTTGCGGTGATTCACGCACTGCCCAATCTCGGCATGGTATTGAAGAACATGACCGACCCGGATCGGGCGGCCGCCGTTCGCGACCGCTACCCGAACCGCTTTCGGCTCTATGCCACAGTGGATACGCCCATCGTGTCGGCCGCGATCGCGCAATTGGAACGGCAGGTCAAGGAGTTGGGGGTTGACGGGCTGAAACTCTACCCGGCCTTTTTTTACGGTGGCCAGGGGGTCGGCTGGCGTCTGGACGGTGAGGACTTCGCGACTCCTTTGCTGCATGCGGCGCAGAAGCTCGGCATCCGTCACGTCGCCGTCCACAAGGCCTTGTGGCTTCCGCCCGCGCCGCGCGAGGCGTTCAACATTGACGACCTCGCAACCCCGATGGAGCGATTTCCGGAGTTGACGTTCGAGATCGTGCATGCGGGCGTGGCCTTTCTGGAAGAAACCTGCCAGTTACTCGAGCGCCATCGCAACCTGTACCTCAATCTCGAGACGACCTTTGCGTATATTCTCGCCAAGCCGCGAGTATTCGCCAAGGTGTTGGGAGCACTCCTCACCCGTTGCGGCTCGGACCGACTTCTCTTTGCGACCGGCAACAACCTGGCACATCCCGCTCCCATTCTGAAAGCTTTCGAGGCTTATAGGCTGCCGGAAGAGATCGTCGCCGAATTCGGCTTCCGTCAGGTCACGAAGACCGATCGGCGTCAAATTCTGGGACTCAATGCCCTGCGGCGACTGGGGCTGGATCAGGCAGCAGTGGTGGAGGCCACCGTCGCAGATGAGTTTTCGAGGGCTCGCAGCGAAGGACCTCGCGGCCCTTGGAGCGTGCTGCGTGAGGCGGGGGGACGGGGTGATTCATGACGTCAAGCCTGACATCCTCGATCACACAGGCCGATCTCATTCGGCAACTTCGCAAAGTAACCGAGCCCTGCAGCATCGCGATGCGCAATCCTGTGGATATCTGGGAGATGGGTCTGATCGAAGGGCTGGAGCTGCACGAGGGACACGTGCGCGTTACCTTGTGTCTGACCGATCCGGGTTGCATTCATCTGGCATCCATGCGTCGGTTCATCACCGACGTGTTGCGCGAGCTGCCCGGTGTGGAGTCGGTGGAGGTCTGCCAGACCACACAGACACTGTGGACGCCGGATCGCATCCGACACCGCCCGCTTCCGGTATGACCTTGCAGGCGACGTACACGGGCCTGCGAGTGCTCGACTTGAGCACCAACATTGCCGGCCCCTTCGCGGCGATGATTCTGGGCGATCTCGGTGCGGACGTCATCAAGGTCGAGCGGCCGCCTCTGGGAGATGACACGCGATCGCTGCCGCCACAGTGGCACGGGCAGGCGACTGTGTTTCTTGCGGTCAACCGTAACAAGCGCAGTGTCGTGCTCGACATCAAGACGCCGGAGGGGCGGGAGGCTTTGCTCAAACTCGTCGCCGGCGCGGATGTCGTGATTGAGAGTTTTCCCCCCGGCGTGGGCGCGGAGCTGGGCCTGACGGACGCGCGGTTTCGGGAGTGTAACTGGTGTGTCATCGTGTGCTCGATCTCCGCCTTTGGATCAGGTCCTCTCGGCTCCAAAGTGCCCGGATACGACGCGCTGGTGCAGGCGGTCTCGGGCATGATGAGCTTCACTGGCGACCCCGCAGGCCCAACGGTGCGAATCGCCCCATCACTGCTCGATCTCACGACGGGAATGTGGGGCGCGATCGCGATCATGGGTGCGCTCGCGCGTCGCACCGCCGCTTCAAAAGGTGAGCACATTCAACTCGCGCTGTTGGATTCTGCGTTCACGCTCATGTGTCACCAGGTGTTGGGGTTCCTGGCCACCGGAGATCTACCGCTCAAGCTCGGTTCGGGGGCGCCGAGCGCCGCGCCCTATCGGGTTTACAAAGCCGCCGATGGCGAGTTCATGCTCGCGACTGCGACCGACGCCCAATTCGCAAGGGTTTGCCGCGCCTTGGATCTGACTTCACTCGCGCAGGATGAGCGATTTCGCACAGTGTCCGGCCGGCTCGCCGCGCGTGCTGATCTCGATGCCCTCCTGTCCGAGCGCTTCGGCCAGGACACCGTGGAAGTCTGGTTGCAGCGCCTTCATGCGGTGGGTATCTCGGCCGGTCGGGTGAATGATTTGCGCCAGTCGCTCGAGTCGGAGCTGACCGTGGAGCGACATCTGCTCATCGAGCCCGACCAGACCGTTTGGCCCGCCGGCATGCCATTGCTGCGCTTGCCCGTGGATGCAGAAGGCGCTGGCGCTTCCCGGCCACCGCCGAGGTTGGGGGAGCATTCCGTCGAGGTGCTGAGCGCAGTCGGCTACGATGCCGAAACGATTGCGCGCCTGACGAGCCTGACTACGAGTCGCCGCTGACCGCGCCGTCCTTCCGTGCAAAGTAAATGGGCGTGAAACTGATGGCCAACGGGTCCGGCGCCAACGCATCTGACATCTGGAACGTGGGCCGCGCGGCCACAAGTGCCGCGACTGGCGCAGTGGGGCTATCCATCTCGTAAATAGCAAGATAACGGTAGCGGGGTGGCCCGGCATCCGGACGGATCTGCTCCATCCCGCGGTAACGGGTGATACTGCGCATGCCGGGTAAGCTCAGAATGTCCCGGGCGTGCACCTCGTCATACCAGCGGTTGAATTCCGCGTCGCGCGCGGCCGAGACCGGGTTGGTCATTGCGATCAGAATCGGGTTGTTCATCGTGTGGGTCCTTCTGTGTCAGGATTCGATAAAGCCAGTCTTTTGCGCGCGACCGCGGCCAGTGGCACTTTCCGGGGCCTGCCGGTTGCGGTGCGCGGAATCTCCTCCGCGCGCATCGAAAGCACGTATTTCGGCACCTTGAATCGGGCAAGTCGCCCCTGGCAGAAAGCGATCAGATCAGTGGGCGTGGGCGTCGAGCCGGTTTGAAGGACGACGCAAGCACAACCCACTTCGCCCATGAGGGCATCGGGTACCCCAACCACCACCGCGCAGGCGACGGCCGGATGGATCTCGAGAACTTCCTCGATCTCGCGCGGCAGCACCATCTCTCCCCCGCAACGGAAGGATTCCTTGAGCCTCCCCTGCAGCGTGAGGTATCCGTCAGGATCAATGCGGCCCAGATCGCCGGTGTGCAGCCACCCATCGGCCGTAAAGGCGGCCTGGGTCTCACCGGGTTTGTTGTAATAGCCGCGGGTGACAATCGCTCCGCGTACCAACAGTTCGCCCGTCTGACCGAGCGGCAGATCGGCGCCGGTTTCCGGATCGATGGTCTTATAACGCGCCAGCACACCATCTGCCTCGTCCGCGCCGGCCACGCCCGCGCACTTCAGACAGCCGTTGGTTGTGAGCAGTCGCTCCGGGGGCCCCTCTGGAAGCGTGCAGGTCGTAGAGGCGGTGGTTTCGGTCATGCCGTAGGCGGTCACGATCTCCCGCGGATGCAAAACCTCTCGAATCTCCTGCCAGATGGTGGACCTGTTGAATCCACCCGTGTTGAAGACCTGGGTCAGGTGCGTGGCATCGAAACCGCGTTGGCGTGCGGCCCGCAGCAGCTGGATAGTGAGGGTCGGCACGCCGCTGATCTCGTTGGCGTGGTGGCGTTCGGCGGCCGCCAGCATGGCCTCGGCATCGAACCTCGCCTGCGGAATAATAGCACCGCCGACGAAGAGAGTAGCTATGAGGCATTCGACATAGCCATGTGCGTGATACATCGGTGCTGCAAACAAATTCCGCCGACCGTCCTGAAATGCGCGGGTTAACGCCGAGGCATATGCGGTTCTCAGCACCATATCGTGCGTCAACATCACCCCTTTCGGTCCGCCGGTCGTACCCGATGTGTACAAGATGTCGGAAACGGCGTGCGGATCCGGGTGCGACTGCGCATTCTGTCCGGAGCGCGCCGCTTCGGCTGCGCCGGCGATGCGCAGGTCATCCAAGCTTGATACGCCGGGGCGATTTGGCTCCATCACAAACACCCTTCGCAGCCTGCCGAGGTTGAACAAGCCGCGCTGCCAGTCCGGCGCGAGCTGGTCCAGATCGGTCAGATAGTCCCGATCCCGGAAGCGGGCCATCGTGATCAGTGCCACGCTGTCGGACTGCGCCAGCACATAGCCGATTTCGCCGGCGAGGAGACGAAACTTGATCGGCACGGCCACGGCGCCCACGCGCGCGATGGCGAATTTCATGGCCACATAGTCGGGAGAATTCGCCATCAAGAGCGCGACATGCTCGCCCGCGCGGATTCCGGCCCACAGAAGTCCGGCCGCGAGTGCGACCGACCAGTCGCGGATGTCGCGATAGGAAAACGTGCGCTCATCCGTGATGACCAGCGGACGCTCGGCGTTTGCTGCTGCCACGACATCCAACAACTGCGCTAAGGTCCGCGGCTCCCAGTGCGGATAGCGTCTTTCCAGGCCGGCCCGTCGTTCAATCGGTGTTTTCAACATGCGATGGCGTGGGCCGCTGGAGGCTTTGAAGAAAGGCACGCGCTCGGGCGCCGATGGGCGTCGAGCGTCCGGTGCGCGCACGGATCAGGACCATCACCGAATCGCACACCGCGGCACAGCGGTCTTCCTGAAAGATCGCCTGGCGCAGATTGATCGAGCTGCGTCCCAGCTTTTCGACCCGGCTGCCGATGACCACCTCGCCCGGCCAACGCAGTTGGCCCAGCAGCTCAATATTAGATCGTGCCAGCACGAACTCGGTGCCGGCCGGGTTCAGCTTGATGCCAGAGCAAAACAGGATTTCTACCCGCCCCGCCTCGAAAAACACCGCGAACGCCACGTTGTTCACGTGTCCCTGGCGGTCGGTATCGCTGTATCGGACCTTTTCCCGAATCACGGCTGGATAGCACTTGACCGGCTCGAGATCCACTCGCACCTGCTTCTTAGTTGTCTGCCTTCCTCGCCCCATCGCAAGCGGCATCCGATCAGAACTTGAACGCGCCCTGGAGCGCGACTTCGCGTCCGCGCGCCACGACACCGCGCTGCTCGCCGATCGCACCTGGCACGCTCGTGCCGCCAGTACGGTCGGCCGCGTACAGCAGATAATACCGGTTCGAGAGATTGCGGCCGATCAGCGAAACCGACCACCCTTCGTTCGCGCCGGACACGCTGGCACTGGCATTGAAACGCCAGAAGGCCGGCTGCAACGTGGCGGGTGCCATGGTTTCGGCCGCATAGTACTTGCTGCTGTAGATCGCCGTGCCGCTGAGGCCGAGCCGATAATTGTTGAACGGGATGTCAAAGACAAAGCCCGCGTTGGCGGATTCATCCGGTGAGCGTGCCGGTGCGCGTCCGTCAAACACCTGCTGCAGGGTGAGAGTTGTGGCATTCACGAACGAACAGTTGGGTGGGGGCGCCGCGCTGGCGCGGACTGTGCCGGTCGGAAACAGATAGCCGTAGCATTGCCCGGTGAAGCCCTCAAATCGGTTGTGTACGTAGGCGGTGGCGATATCCAGCGTCAGGATCTGGGTGGCTCTGTAGCTAGCCTCCAATTCTGCTCCGCGCTGGCGCACTTTGCCCGCGTTATTGATTGTATACGCGATGGCGGCGGGGTTGTAGGTGTTGACCTGAAGATTGTCGAAATTGTAGGTGAACACCGCACTGCTCAAGCGCAGACGGTTGTCCAGGAACTGGCCCTTGGCCCCCAGCTCGAAGCCCTTCACCTTTTCCGATTCAAAATTCACATCGCCGATCTGCGTCGTCTTCTGCAGCGGATTGGTCAAGCCGAAGCCGCCGGATTTGAAGCCCGTCTTATAGGCGAGAAACACAGTGCGATTGTTGGTTGGCCGCCACGTCACCGTGGCTTCCGGCGAGACATTGTTATCATCGAACGTCCCTTGCAGCGTGCCAGGCTGTGCGGAGCCCGCGTAGACGGTGGCAAGGGTATCGAAGGCCCCCACCCCGTAGGAGTTGGCTTGCGACATGTGCTTGCGTTCGTGTGTCCAACGCGCGCCCCCGGCCAATTCAATCTCATCCGTCACCGCATACAGCAGCTGGCCGAATCCGGACAGCGTGCTGCCGGGCTGACCGGCGTGTTTTTGGAACGCCACAAACCGGTTGGCAACCGCATTGTAATTTCCGTCGTTGAGCTTCGTTTCCAGATCCACATCCAGGCGGGTGTTCTGATAGTAGCCGCCGAGAACGAAGTTCAGGGGCGAGTTGAAGCGGCTGCTCAAGCGGATTTCCTGGCTTACGGCGCGCGATTTGTTACGCTCGAACTGTGCCAACTGCGAGTAGGTGGTCTGATCGAGCCCGGAGAAGCTCCCATAGTTGAGATAGTTATAGCCGGTGAGGGATGCCAGGTTGAATTGGCCGAATTGGCTGTCCAGGGCCAGTGAGGACGTCCAGGCATCCAATACCCCGCTTGCGCGACCATCCGTGTTGATCAAGTGGTAGGTGGATGCGATCGCCGACGGCTCATCGCCAACCGTGACATGGTTGTCGGGCGTGCACTCACCGTAGGGGTCCGCGACCCCATACATGCGCGGATGCGGACCCGAGCACGGACCGATGTTCTGTGCGGCCACGCCATCGCCCGCGTCGGTCGAATGGGCGCCAAAAACTTTCAGCTTCGCCGTCACCCGTTGACTCGGATCGAAGGTGAGGGTCGCGCGACCCATGTATTCCTCTTCTCCGGGCCTATGATCCGCGGCACCGGGCAGTTGCGCAGCTCCAGCCGGTGCACCCGTCGCTGCCTTGTAGAAGGGATTGGCGATCGGGCCAGCGTCGTTGCGCAACCAACCATCCATGTTGCGGTAGCGAAGCGCCAGTCTCCCGCCAGCGTGGTCCGATAGGGGACCGGACACTGTGAGCTCGCTGATAACCTCATCCGCAATGAATTCGTAGCCTGTCTTGCCCGTGATCTGCAGATCGGGGGTCGGACCTGCGGTGGTGACCGCAATGACTCCGGCGGGACTGTTTTTGCCGAAGAACAGGGCCTGCGGGCCCTTCAGCACTTCGACCTGCTGAAGGTCGAACATGCCGACCTGGGCAATGCGCCCGTCGCTGGTCTGGACACCATCGATGGCGACCGAGACGGCTTGCTCAAAGCCGCTCTGGTTAGCCGGCGAGCTGATGCCACGAATGGCGAGGGACCCGCCGCCATTAGCCTTGTATGTGCCGATGATGACTGTGGGAGTCATCTCACCGATTTTCGTCAGATCATCGGAGTTGTAGCGCGACAAGTCCTTTTCGGTGAATGCCGAGACGACCACCGGCGTGGAGATCAGCCGTTCCGCGCGTTTGCGTGCGGAGACCACAACTTCTTCGAGCTGACCCGAGGAGGGCGCCGGCGTCTGCGCCGCGGGCGGCAATGCGGGGGCGGCCTCTTCGGCGGCAGCGATCAAGGTGAACCGCGCGAGGCTGAATGAGACAAGCACAGCTGTGCTGACGTGCGTGTGCGCCATGGTCCCCCTCCAGAGCAAAAACAAACGGTTGTTTGCCTCGCATGTATGTTACAGGTGCAAGCCTGCGTTCGTCAACGCCCGTACGGGGGAATGTGTTGGCAGCGAGTTAGGATCGCCGACCGGCTCAGGCCGGGGACGTGTGGAGACGGAATTCATCCCGCGACGTCAGCTGCTCGACAGCAAACTCACGGTCCCGGCAAGCCGTTGTCGCGCGAGCTCGGCCAACTTGAACTTCTGCGGGCGTCCAGTTGCGGTCGTGGGAATGTCCTGCACGGCGATGAAAATAACGTGCCGCGGCACCTTGAAGCGCGCGAGTCGCTGCGCACACAGGTTGATCAACTCTTGAGCGTCCGGGCGTCCCGTCGCGGTCGGCACAACGCACAGACAACCCACCTCGCCCATTTTGGGATCCGGGACACCGACCACGAGCGCCTGCGCGACGCCGGGATGTTGGTTCACCAGGTCTTCGATTTCGAGCGGGATCACCATCTCCCCGCCGCAACGGTAGGATTCCTTGATTCGGCCGAGGAGGGTCAGATAACCATCCTCCGCGATGATGCCCACATCGCCGGTGTGCAACCAGCCGTCGGCCGTAAAGGCGGCCCGGGTCTCCTCGGGCTTGTTGTAGTAACCCTGGGTCACCGCGGGACCCCGCGCCAATAATTCCCCTGGCTCTCCGGGGGATAGATCTTCGCGTGTCTCCGGATCCACCGATTTGTAGATCGCCAACACGCCACCGAGTGCAGGATCGCCTGCGATCCCTGCGGGTTTTAGCCGGCCATTGGTAGTGAGCAGCCGCTCGTCCGGATCTTCGGGCAGCGTGCAGGTGGTCGAGGCAGTGGTTTCGGACATACCATACGCGGTCAGGATTTCCCGGGGTGCGAACAGCTCACGGATCTGAGTCCAGATCGCAGATGGGTTAACCCCGCCGGAGTTGAAGAAGGCTACGAGGTGCGAAGAATCGAAGCCCCGCGTGCGGGCGATCTCGAGGAGCTTCAACGTCATGGTGGGGACGCAGACGATCTCATTCGCGCGATGACGCTCCGCGGCGTCGAGCATCTGTTGCGCATCGAAAATGACCCGAGGCACGATCGCGCCACCCGTGAAGGCGCAGGCTACCAGGCATTCGATGTAACCGAACACGTGATACATCGGTAGCGCGAACAGGATGCGCCGCCCGTCTTCGAAGGCGCGCGTGTAAGCGGACCCGTAGGCCGTGCGCAGAACCATATCGTGCGTGAGCATGACACCTTTGGAGCGCCCAGTCGTGCCGGAGGTGTAGATGACATCGCAGCAGTCGTGCGGTTGGCCCGCCGCTTCACGGCGCAACAGCTCGGCGTCACTTTCCAGCGTCGCCAGGTCGGCAAGGTCGTTGAGTGTTCGAACCCCGGGTCGGCCTAACGGGGTCGTTGGATAGACGAAGATATGACGCAGCTTCGGAAGCGCCTCGCCACCTGCCCGGATCTCCCATCCGGGTACGATGCTGTCGAGTTCCTCGAGATAATCGAGGTCGCGAAGCGCGCTCATCGTGATGAGCGCGACGCTGTCGGATTGTTCGAGAATGTAATGCAACTCCGTGCGCCGCAGTAGGAAATTGACGGGCACAGCGGTCGCACCAACACGCGCGATCGCCAATTTTACCGCGACGAATTCGGCGAAGTTGCCGAGGAGGACGGCGACGTGGCTGCCGGGGCGAACGCCGCAGGCAATCAATCCGGAGGCGAGCCGCCGCGACCACTGCATTATCTCTCGATACGAATAGGCTCGGTCGTCACACAGGACGAGCGGTCGCTGCGGATACCGGTCTGCCATCGCATCAAAAAATTGCGACAGCGTTGCCGCGTTCCAGGCGGGGAAGAGACCTTCAAGCCGCCGACGGCGTTCTGCCGGCGTAAGGCTCTTGGGTGGTGGAGACTCGCGCATAGGACCCGGATCAATCCTGCTCGCCCGTACGGGTGCGTCGTGCGATCTCTTCGTGGAAAGCCGTGAGCCGACCTTCGGCAGTGTTGAACATATAGGTTCCCGCGCCGAGCGAGCGTGAAACCGAGCCCCATTCGTTCAGCACCCGCGCATCCTCCGTAGAGACAGCACAGAAATGCTTCCAGTCGCGGTCATTCTGCTTCTGCCATTGCTCCTCAGTCACTCCCGCAGGCGCGGGACCCACCATGCCCCAGGCGGTGAACTCGGTCTCACAGAGCGAGGTCGGCCAAATATTCCATGTCTGCAGGTGGGTCGGAAAGCAGCTGAAGAACGTGTTGGGAAAAGCGAGATAGTGACAGATGTGGGACAGCCGATGATCGACCTGCAATCCCACCCGATCGGTAAAGCCCTTGACCGGTATGGTCATCCAGCTGTGCGGCGAGTCGATTTTCAAGCGCGCATCGCGCCATTGGACCATATGCCCAAGCGTCGAAGCATGAGTGAACGGGACGTGCCAGGTCTCGTTAAAGGCATCGACCACCACCTTCCAATTGGCGGTGAGCTTGAGCTGAAACCGATAGAGCACCTTGAAACGCTCGAGCCCGTAGAAGGAGAGCTCGTCCCAGAGGGTTCCGAGATAGCGATCCAACTCCGGCACATCGTCTGAAAAGCAGATCCAGACGAAGCCGCTCCACTCGCGCACGCGGACTGGCAGTGCGCGCAAACCTTGAAGCCGCGCGGCATCGAATGAGCCACGCAATGGAGTGAAGCGCACCAGGCCGCTCAAGTCGTACTGGAAGCCGTGCCACGGGCAGGCGAAGCGTCCGGCCTTGCACGAGCCAGACTCCCGAACCACACGCGCCCCGCGATGGCGGCAGGCGTTGTGCCACGCGGCGAGGCTCCCATCGTCCTGGCGCGCAATCACGATCGACTGACGCAACTTGTCCCAGACGACATAGTCGCGGGGACTCGGGAGATCGGCCGACGGGCAGGCAGGAAACCAACTCCGATAGAAGATCCGTTGCATTTCGCGCTCAAAGCCGGCCGGATCCGCATAGACCTGCGCCGACAGGGTGCTGGGTGGTAGCGGGTATTGGCCTTCGGCATCGGTCGGAAAGTCTCGTGCCGCCTCGGCCGCAAGATGCGCTTTCTCGTCGTCCAGGGCGTCTGCTTCGGGGATCATTTGGAGTACCTTGCGGGACTGCATTTAAAACAACCGTTTGTTCTGAGATAGTATAGCGCGTATGGTTGCGGCAGGTAAGTCAGCGGGTGTCGGGCCGTGGCCCGAAAGGGGGTCGGGATGATTATCGAGCGCGCGGAACTGCCCATCACGCCGGGCCAGGAGAGTGACTTCGAAGGGCAGTTTGCCATCGCAGCCCCCTATCTAAGAGAAGCCCGCGGTTGCGCAAGAGTCTCGCTCGCCCGCGGCGTGGAATCTTCCTCGAAGTATCTGCTATTGATCGAGTGGGAGTCGATCGAAGCCCACCATGCCTTCACCCTTAGCGAGGGGTTTGACCGATTCCGGGATCTCGTGGCTCGCTTTTTTGCGGGCAAGCCCGACACCGAACATTTTGCGCCTCTGAACACGGTCCAGGTGAGCGGTCATCCAGGCTGCCGGTCCGTCTGACCCTCGAACACACATTCGCGTCGGAGGAGCCGCCCTGGGGGTACACCTCGCTTAAGGCGAGTAGCGACCGCCGGCTCCAGAGCACCGGCGGTCGCATCATCGGCAACTATCGGCTCAGGGCACCGGAGGCGAACGGCGCCGTTTCATGGGCGGGCGCCTTGTCTTGCAACCTCTTCAGAATGTCCTTCAGCATGTAGACCGTGAACGTCGAGAACCAGAACAGCCAGATTCCGAATACGAAGAAGAAATTCCAACCTCCATTCAGGGCGAATGGTCCACTCGTGACATACGCGATGGCGCACAGCGGCAGGAAACTAACACCCCCGATGATCGCCACCCATCCCGCCCAGGCGGGAAAGAGCGCGCGGCTCTTTGAATAGACGAGCGCGAAGACGCCGCATGCGACCATCTCGACCGTGGTGATCAGATAGGTCAGGTCGTAAACGAACCAGGCATGCCGGTGTGTCAGCTGCACCAGGTCGGGGTTGCTCGTCGGCTCGGAGGCGGCCAGCGCCCAGATTGCCGGGCACTCGGCGAGCAGCCACGCGGTAATTCCTCCGCCCAGTAATTCGATGTTCGAGAGGATATGAGCGTCACCCTCGACTCGCTTCATTTGCACGGCGAGCTGTGCGCACCAGGGCAAATAGAGGATACCGACGACGGCACATCCCACCATGCCCAACAAGATGTCGTCGTGATACTTGCCATAGTAGTTGGCAACCAGCTCCTGCGCCGAATAGCCGGGCGAGGGCGGTGGAACGTTATGGCCAAGAACGGCCCAGAAGATAATGTAGCCAATGACGAATAGCGGTCCGCACAACGCGGCCGCCAATTCGAATTTCACTTGCAGCCTAGGATTCATGGAGTTTCCCTCGATATGTGTCGGTTGCGTTATCAGTGTCCCGAACCAAACCTCTGCGCCGGTCTTGACACGCCGGGTTCTCAGCCCTCGATCAGCGTGATTGCCCGCTCGGGGCACAATTTGGCGCCCTTGCGCGCAGCGGCTTCCTGGCCGGCGGGCACCTCGAGCGTCTTGCCGCGATCGGCGTTGTAGCCGTTGTCATCCAGCTTGTAGACCGTGGGTGCCAACACGGCACAGCGGCCATGTCCCGAGCACAGCACGGCGTCGATTTTGACCTGCATGCGATTGCTCCTTAAGGTTGACGGGCAGTGGCACCGGCCCGATTACTTCACATCGCGCATCCGGCCTTCCGTGGGCAAGTGGTCGATGGCGGCGAGCGCTTCGACAGCGAGTCCCAGGCTCAGGCCCTCATGCAGCAGCCGTTTGATGCGTTGAGTCAATGCCAAGCGCGTGTAGCGACGGGTCAAGATCGGCTTCGCAGCGATGGTGAGGGCCAGCTCACGCGCACGCTTCAAGAGCTGGCCGCGAGGCAAGACCTCTGCGACCGCTCCATACTCCAACGCCGTTCTGGCATCGAGCTCCTGACCCGTCAACAAGAACACACGGCCGCGGTTCGCGCCGATGATATGGGGCCAGACGACGTGTGCCCCATCGCCCGGAACGATCCCCGACATGAAATGGGGCGCGTCCTGAAAGAGTGCCGTGTCCGCCGCGAGCACGATGTCGGACAGCACAGGGATCTCCGGATGAATTCTCGCCGGGCCATTCACCGCGCTGATCACCGGCACCTCGATATCCATCAGATTGTTCAGCAGCCGCCGGCCGTCGAAGAGCGTGAGGTCCCAATCCGAGGCGGTACTGAGTTTGAAGCTGCCGGCATCGATGTCCGCGCAGAAATTCTCACCCGCGCCGGTCAGGATGACCACTTTGTTGTCGCGGTCCGCCCCAACATCCGCGAAACAATATCCCAACTCCTCGTGGGCTCGCGCGCTCCACACCAGGCTCTTGCCGCCGGTGTGCACCGTGAGGGTGAGAATCCCGTGTTCACGCTCGAGTTGGATGTTCTGATAGCGATTCTGGTACTGCTCGAACCGGGCCGCTATGGAGCTCATGGCTAGAACACCAGGTGGAGTTGTTTCATGACGCGCAGGATGCCGGTCTCATAGGTGGGTCCGGTGCCGCCCTTGACTGCAAAGTCGGGGATTCGCTTCAGCCACTCCTCAAACGTTGCCTTGAGCTCGAGGCGCGCGAGGTTTGATCCGATACACCGATGCACGCCCACGCCAAAGGCCGAGTGCAGCACCGATTCCCGTGTGATATCGATCTTGGTCGGTTCTTGGACGACTCGGGGATCGCGCGAGGAGGCCGCATAGTTGAGCAGGACGAAATCGCCTTGCTTCATCTTCGTGCCGGCGACCTCCACCTCGCGCGTGCACGTGCGACCGAGTGCCACGACGGGTGGGAAGACGCGCACGAACTCCTCGACTGCCCGATCCATGCTGCCCGGGTCATCGACCAACGCCTCGCGCACTCCCGGATGCGTCGCCAAGTAATGCAGCGAGGCGGCCATCACGTAGGTGGTGGTGGCGATGCCGCCAAAAGTGAGATCCACGAGGATGCTCACTCGATCCTCCCAAGGACACAGTACGCCGGGCTCATACTCCACGCCCGCGGCAATTGTATCGACGAGATCGCCGCGCGGCGGCTGGTCGCGCCGAAAGGTCAGATAGTTGCCCAGGTATTCGAATACTTTGCCGAAGTGCGCGGGACGTTCCTCGCGCGGCGCAAAGGTTCCGTTATGCACCCCTTGGACCAACTGATCCAGGTCATCGACCGGTACACCCAGTACGTTCTTGAAGAATGCCCAGCCCGGTAGTTTGGCCCCGAATTCGCTGATGAATTCGCACTCACCACGGTCGATGAAGCGATCAATCAGCGTATTGGCGTCCGCACGGATCTGCGCGTCGTATTTGGCGACCGCCCTGGGGCTCAAGTGCGGATTCAGCACGTCCCGCCAGGCAGTGTGCTTGGGAGGATCGGACTCCTCAGGCATCAGGTAGGGCAGGCCGGCGGGACGGTTGGGTTGATATCCCTTGGCGCTGCTGAAGGTGCGCCAATCCTGCCCGATGCGGCGCACGTCGGCATTGCGACTGACGACCCAATAACCGCTGCCCACGTGGCTGCGCGCCACTGGGCACTTCTCCAACATCTCGTCCAGGATTGGAAAGAGATTATCGCCGAACCGCGGGTCGTCGATGTCGAAGTCATTGAACATGTCGCGGCCAAAGCGATTCCTCATCTCCTCGCCGTGCTTGCGCCGGATCTCGTCCGGGTCCGGGCTCTCAGGCTCGCGGTGGTTTTCCGGCTCAATCATGTCGCTACCCCTATCGCGGTACAGATCGATGGAAAAAACAATCAGTTGTTTGGTAGACGCACGGTAGTCCATACCGGGAGCGCTGTCAACCGGGCATCGTCCGTCCCCCGGGCATCGGCGCATGGCTGGCTGCGCGCGCCCGCGCGAAAGGCCGCGCTTTTGCTTCGCTAGTCAGAAACGCCCAAGCGCTGGTGCATCACGGGGCTGGTAGTGGTGTATTGCAAGAACTGCTTCTTGGCTGGATACAGGTAGTTCTGAACTGCGAAGGCGGCCAGGGCGGCCTCGTGAAACCCCGACAGAATGAGCTTTTTCTTACCCGGATACGTGTTGATATCCCCGATGGCAAAAACGCCGGGGATACTCGTCTGGAAGCGCTGGGTGTCCACCCGGATCGCCTTCTTGTCGAGCTCCAGGCCCCACTCGGCGATCGGCCCCAACTTGGGTGCCAGGCCGAAAAAGACCAGGAGGTCATCGGCCTCCAATACATGCACTTCGCCGTCGCTGCCTTTCACCTCGATGCCGAGCAGATCTTCGCCGCTCGTTCGCAGTGCGTGCGGAAGCCCTTGCAGAAAGCGCAGTGTGCCAGCCGCTTCCAACTCTCGCATCCGCGCGACTGAAGCGGGCGCAGCGCGAAACTCCGCACGTCGATGCACCAGTGTCAGCTGGGTCGCTTTCGGGCACAAATTGAGTGTCCAATCGAGCGCGGAGTCGCCGCCGCCAAACACAACCAGGCGCCGCTCATGAAAGCGCGCCGCACTACTGACTTTGTAATGGATCCGATGGCCCTCGAACCGGTCAATTTCGGGTATTCCGAGGCGTCGAGGCTGAAAGGAGCCGACACCGGCTGCGATGATGACTGCGCCCGCGTCGAACCGAGTGCCGGCGGCCGTATGGATTTCGAACCGGCCGGAGGGTTCCTTCTTGAGGCTCACTGTCTCTTCGCCCAGATGAAAGGTCGCCCCAAACGGCTCGATCTGCTTGCGAAGGCGATCGATGAGCTCCTGGGCGCCGCAGATTGGCAGCGCCGGAATGTCATAAATCGGCTTTTCCGGGTAGAGCTCGGTGCATTGCCCACCCGGGTGAGGCAAGGAGTCGATCACGTGGGCCTTGATGCCCAACAGTCCCAACTCGAAGACCTGGAACAGTCCGGTCGGACCTGCTCCGATGATGACAGCCTCAGCGTTGATTGGCTTTGAGGTCACGGTGATGCAGAAGCCCGTTGAGCAGATTATCGGCGAGCTTGTTGGCAATCTCCGCCGGGTTATGATGGCCGCGCGGGGAATACCATTCGGGAACCCAGTTCAACGCCCCGAGGATCGTGAACACGGCAATCTTGCTGTCCAGCCCGGGCTCGAAGCTGCCATCGGCGATTCCCTCATCGACGAGCTTCACGAAAAACTGCTGATAGCGACGCCGCTTGTTGAGTGCACGCGTCAGGTTCGGCTCGGTCAGGAACCGCCACTGATGAAAAACCACCAGTGAGCGGCCAGGGTGTTCGGCCGCGACCCTGACATGCGCCTTGACCGCGGCGCGCAGACGTTCGATGACGGACCCGGAGGCAGGCACCTGCGCCTCGATCGCGAGGAAGCTTTCGATTCCGAGTTCGACGATCTCATCGAGCAGAGTCTCCTTGCTGGAGATGTGCGCGTACAGGCTGCCGGGCAGCACGCCGACTTCCTTGGCAATGTCGCGCATCGTGGTACCGGCATACCCGCGCTTGCCAAAGAGGCTAATGGCCGCTTCGAGGATCGCTTCCCGCGGCCGCAGGACTTCTTGATTCTCACGCATCGGCTACTACAGGCCCATTTCTTTGGCGATGATGCCGCGCTGGATCTCGTTGGATCCGCCGCCCACCATGCCGTGTTTGGCTTCGCGGAAGTAGCGCTCCATGTCGTACTCGGGCAGCTGCGCGTAACCCCCAAGGGCCTGCATGCCGTTGAAGGCAATCTTGAACAGCACTTCGGAGGCAAAGACTTTAGCCATCGAGACTTCCTTCACGGCACGCTCGCCGCGCGCAATCTTGCTTGCGGCGCTGTAGACGAGCAAGCGTGCGGCCTCGAGCTCGCACTCATTCTCGGCCATGCGGTGTTTAAGGACCTGAAAGGAAGCCAGGGCGCGCCCGAATTGCTTGCGGTCCTTGGTATATCGGATGGTATCGTCGAGCGCCACGCGGGCGTTGCCCACCTGCGAGGCGGCGATGCTCAAGCGCTCGTACTCCAGATGCTCGTTGATGTAGTGCCAGCCTTTACCCACCTCTCCCAGGAGGTTGCCCTTGGGTACGCGGACGTTATCCATGAAGAATTCGGTCGTGCCGAAGCTTTTGCGCACGATCGTATTCATCTTTTTGATCGAAAGCCCCTTGGCCGTGTTGGGAACGAGGATGAGGCTCAAGCCGTCGTAGCGCTCGGTTCCCGTGCGTGCGAGGACCGTAATCGTTGCTCCCGGCAGGTGGGCACCCGAGCACCAGACCTTGTTGCCGTTCAGCACCCACTCACCGCCCTCAAGACGGGCGGTGGTCTTGACGGCTGCCGCGTCCGAGCCGGCTTGAGGCTCGCTGATGGAGATGGAAAATTTCGCGCGGCCGGCCAGAAACGCGGCGAGGTACGTTCGCTTCTGCTCCGGCGTGCCGTGACGTGAGATATTGTTGGCCGTGAACATGGACGTCATGATGCAGGCGGCGGTGTCGAGACTGTACTTGCCGATTGCCTCGCAAAAGATGGCGTACAGGATGGCGTCCGCGTTCATCCCGCCTTGCTCTTCAGGAATGAGAATGCCGAGCCAGCCCTGCGCGGCCATCTTTTGGAAAACTTCCTCCGGGAATTCACGACTGGCATCGTGCGCGCGGGTGTATTCGCGGCCGACTTCCTGGTCCATGAACCTATGCACCGTGTCGTGCCAGAGGCGTTGCTCGTCGTCGAATTGGAAATCCATACCTGTCTCTTGCTGGGTCAGCTCGGGTCTTATCCGGGCGCCGCGTTTGCGAAGCAGCGCCAGGTCCGAATCATTGTAACAAATAGTTGTTTGACTAGTACCGCTCGCTCCCGCCGCCCCTGGAGGCGGCCCACCTCGGATCGCTCCCCCCGCCCACACTTACCCCGCGAGCGCGCAGACCCGGGGGAAGGGCGGGCCGAGTGATCTGCCGGTTGATCATTATCATAAGCAAACAAATGATTGTTTGCAATGACCGCGGGCTGCCACTCCGGCTGCGCGCCGCCCCCGGCCCCCGTCGCTCATAGCGCCCGCGCCGGGCGTTAATTCCACGTCTTTGCGCGGGGAACAAACGGTTGTTGCGCAGAACAGCTATGTCCGCCTCTCGAGTCGCGTGGCGCGGTGGGTCTTCGAAGGGGCGAAGCTCAACCGTCTCTCATAAGCCTATGACTTTACTGAATTTACATACACGCCCCAGAAGATCACACCGCTGAGGTCAGGTTCAACGGTTGACAAGTTCTAAATTCGGTCGCAGAATTATAAAAACAAACCGTTGTTTGGAATACGCCCGTCAATGTTCCTGTGGTTGATCCAGACAGCAGGAAGGGGGACTGATGAACCGCATCACTATAGTCAGTACAGGCGAGCGCCTCGCCGCGTCTCTGGTTGCGAGTGTTTTGGCTGTCATTGTCGCTGCGGGGCCCAGACAGGTTTGGGCGGACTCCGCGCCTGCGGATGCGGGAGCCGTACCTGCAGAGGTGGGACCCGCGGCCGCGGAGGCGGAATCCTCAGCTCCCCAACCTGCGGAAGTAGTGGTCACGGCGCGCCGAACCGAGGAAAAGCTTCAAGACGTGCCTGTCGCTGTCGCCGCGCTCTCCGGTGATGCGTTGGTCGAGCAGCGCATCTCGAGCCAGAGCGACTTGCAGTTCGCGACACCCGGATTGATCGTGCGTGAGACCGGCTCCTCTGACCAGCTCAACTACTCCCTGCGCGGTCAGTCAATCGACGCGTTTTCATTCGCCGCTCCTGCGGTCGTCGCCTATTTCAACGAGGTGCCGACGGGCGGCGGGGCGGCCACGTCATTCTTCGACATGGAGTCGATTCAGGTCCTGAAGGGCCCACAAGGAACCCTCTTCGGACGCAACGCTACGGGCGGCGCGGTGTTGTATAGCTCCAGAAGGCCCACTGAGAATTTCAATGCTTACGCGAGGCTCGGATATGGAAACTACGACAACGAGGAGCTGGAGGCGGGCGTGAACGTTCCGCTGATGGAGGGCCTCGCCGTGCGCTTCGCGGGCAAGACACAGCACCGCCGTGGTTTCCAACATAACCTGCTGCTGGATACGTGGGTGAACGATGTAGATTCGCGTATCGGACGGATCAGCCTGCTCATCGCCCCCAAGGGCATCCCTTTTACCAACGTGACGATGTTCCAGGAGGGCAAGTTCGGCGGGTTCACCGGTCAGGACAAGATCGTGAATGCCAACGGCGTCAATGGAGCCCCTTCGACCTATTTCGATCCGCTGACTGGCACCCTGCGGCCCCTGGTGCTGAATACCGCTCTGGCCTATCCGCCCGGCGTGGTGAGCATTTTCCCCAAGGTCAATTCACTGTTCAACGGCATAGGCGACTTCCTCAATAAGCAGAAAAATATCGGCTTCTACGATTTCTACTCCTCTGCAACGGACGCGCGCGACGGGCGACAGACCGTGGTCACGAATACCTCCACTCTTGAGATCGGCGCGGGCACGCAAATCAAGAACATCTATGGATATAACAGGGTGCTCTCGAAGGAGCAGTCGGATATTTCAGGAAGCCCCTATGACTTCCTGCTGGTCGGTGGCGGGCCGGGTCCCAACGATAAGGGCTACACCTTCGGTACCAAGCAGTGGTCGGAAGAGCTGCAGGCAAGCGGCAAAGTGCGGCGACTCAACTACATCTTCGGACTGTTCACCTCAAAGGAGGAGACCTACAACCGCATTCCGCTCACCGTTACGCCGGACCTGGGTGCGCCGTATCTGGGGCCCTATGACTTCACGGTGACCGACAAGTCGAAGGCTGCCTACGCCCAGGTCGGCTACGCAGTGACGGACAAACTGAATGCGAATGCGGGCCTGCGCTACACGTGGGAAGACGTATCGATTCTGCAAGGCGCGGACAGCTTGCTGAAGGCGGTGAATGCCGGCAATCATAGCCGCAAGGACTCCAAGCCAAGCTGGCTGATCGGTCTCGACTACAAGCTGACCGAGGATCTCATGGTCTACTTCAACCAGCGTGGCAGCTGGCGGACCGGAGGATTCAACGGTACCTCGGCTGCGGCTTTCCCCAATGCCGCAACTTTCAAGCCGGAAACGACTTACGATTTCGAGTTGGGTGCAAAGTATGCGGGTTCCATCGGCAGCGTGCCGGCCAGCATCGATGTATCTATCTACGACCAGCGCATCAAGGATGTGCAGCGCGCACCATACCTCAATATCTCGGCTCTCGCGGGCAACGTCAACAAGGCGGAAGTCGTGGGCCTCGAGCTTCAGACGCAATTCAGGTTGACCCGGTGGCTCGAGGTCGGCGTGGCGGGTACGTACACCAACGCGCGCTACACAGACCCCCATGCCGAGGTCGCTGGCGCGCAGTTCTACTTCGGTCCATACGCCGATACGCCGAAATACACGGGCACAGCCTACTTTCGCGCTTCCAAGGAGCTTCCCGGCGAAAAGGGCGAGCTGGCGCTGCGCACGCAGGTATACACCCAGGGTAATTTCTTCTACAGCAACCTCAACGACACCATCGTGCCGGGTTGCCACATCGGCGGTTACACTCTGGTCAACGCGCGCGCCGAATGGAATGGAGTGTTTGGTACGAAGCTCGATGGCGCGGCTTACGCCAACAACGTCACCGACAAGGTATACAATACAGGTGGCTTTCCGCTCGGTGCGGTTGCGGGGTCGAACAGCGTGCTGCCGGGTACGCCTCGCATGTTCGGGATCGAACTGGCGGCACGATTCTAGGAGGTGTGCGATGAACAGGCTTGCCAATAAGGTTGCGGTGATTACCGGTGCAGCTCAGGGCATGGGCGCGGCTCACGCGCGCCGCTTCGTCGCCGAGGGCGCGAAGGTCATACTCACCGATATCAACGCAGAAATGGGTGGGGCGCTACTGCGAGAGCTTGGCCCGAATGCTCTGTTCGTGGCGCATGATGTCACCGAGCCTGCCTCTTGGGCCGAGGTGATCCGACAAGGAGAGGCGAAATTCGGCAAGATCAACGTTCTGGTCAACAATGCCGGAATCATCGGGGATATTGCTAACACTCGGTCGATCACCGACGCGAACTACATGAAGGTCATCGCCGTGAACCAGCACGGGGTGTTCTACGGGATGCAGGCTGTCATTCCTTCGATGCTGCAGGCGGGGGGCGGTTCAATCGTCAATATATCGTCGATTGCCGGGATCGTCGCGTGCCACGGCGCCCCAAATGTTGCCTACGTGGCAAGCAAATTCGCGGTCCGTGGCATGACGAAGTTCGTCGCTACCGAGTATGGCAGATACAACATCCGCGTGAACTCCGTGCATCCCGGCTTCATCAAGACCCCGATGATGGTTGCGGCAACGGATGCGGTGGGCGCCGGCGCGACGGCGATGATTCCGTTGGCTCGAATGGCGGACCCGGATGAAGTTTCTCAACTGGTGGTGTTCCTTGCCTCCGATGAGTCTTCCTTCATTACGGCCGAGGAGCATGTCATCGATGGAGGCATGACGGCGCAGTAGGGTGTCGCACGCGATGGCAACGCGCCACGTGGTAGAATTGGCGCCGACCAAGGTGTTGCTGGACACCTACAAGAAGCACAACGCGTTTATTGTCCAATGGCTCCCGTCACCACGGCCCGTTGGTCGATAGTCCCGAACGGCGCGTCGCCTGTGTCGGTGCGCGCTTGCATTCGCACGCGATCTCCATGCTTCATAAAACCGGTTCGGGCGGCGCCCTGTTCGAGAATCTCGAATCCGCGCCGCTCGAGGATGCAGCTCGAGCCGACTTCGTGATACGCCGTGTTGGCAACCGTCCCAGATCCAATGATCGTTCCGGGGCAAAGCTTGCGGGAGTAGGCCGCGTGCGCGATCAGTTCGTCAAATCCAAACGCCATCTCCGCGCCGCTTGCGTGGCCGAAGTGATCTTCATTCCACCATACGTGAAGTTGCAGATGGATTCGCGCTCGCGCCCACGCAGGTCCGAGCTCATCCGGAGTAATGGCCACTGGAGCCATGCTGCACGCAGGCTTTGCGCGGACCCAACCGAATCCGCGGTTCATTTCATCGCGACCGATTACCCTTAGTGACCAATCGTTGATTTGCACGAGAAGCTTGATGTGTTGGGCAGCTTCGGCGGGCGAGATCCCGACCGGCACGGCGTCCGTGATGATGCCGAACTCGCCCTCGAAGTCGATTCCATCCTCTTCGGTGGGGAAGGCGACATCGTCGCTGCATGACAGGAACTCATGCGACATGCCCTGATACATCAGCGGCAGATCTCCCCACGAATTGGCGATCTGGTAGGCCCTGACTGCCAAATCGCTGTGCGCCTTGAACGCCGATCCATCCAGCCACTGCCACGCGCGCGGCAGAGGGGCTGCCGCCTGAGACGCCTGGAAAGGGAATGCAGCCGGCACCTCGCCTCGATTGAGCGCCTCGTACCGATGTTGCAGCGCGTGCGACACGACGTCCCACCGTTCAATCGCCAGCTGCAAGGTCTCAGCGATCCCGCTGGCAAGCACCGCTGAGGATAGATCCCGGGAGACGATGATCAGTCGTCCATCCGGACGATCACACTTCAAACTCGCTAGTTTCAAGACTTCCTCCTTCAGCGGCAAAGACGCGCGAGGTTTCGGCCGCGCGCGGTCTTCTGAACACTCAGACGGGTGTCGCGTCGTCCAGGATGGCGACCGCACGAGTCCAGCCGGCCGACGCCGCGCGGATCTTTACTGGAAAGCACGAGATCGTGAATCCGTGGGAAGGCAAGGCCTCCAGATTGTGAAGCTTCTCGAGATGGCAGTATCCAATGGCGCGGCCAGCCTTGTGCCCCTCCCAGATGATCCGGCCATCGCCGGTCTGTGCGTAGCGGCGGGCAGTGTGAGCAAAGGGCGCATCCCAACTCCAACCATCGGTGCCGGTCAGGCGGACGCCGCGCTCGAGCAGATAGAGCGTCGCCTCGAACCCCATTCCGCAGCCGGCCGCGAGGTAATCGTCGTGGCCGTAGGCCGAGCCGGCCCGCGTGTTGACCACGACGATGTCGAACGGCTGCAGCTCATGGTTGATTCTCCGGAGCTCGCTGGCAACATCATCGGCGCTCACGACATACCCGTCCGGAAAATGGCGGAAGTCGAGTTTCACGCCTGGCCGGAAACACCAGTCGAGCGGCACCTCGTCGATCGTGATGGCCCGTTCGCCCCGGTTCATGGTCGAGGCGAAATGATAAGGCGCATCGAGATGCGTCCCGTTGTGAGTGATGAGCTCGATCCGTTCGATCGCCCAGGCTTCGCCATCGGGAAGGTCCTCTTTCGTCAGCCCCGGAAAGAATGCGAGGAGCTCGGCGACCGAGCGGTTGTGGTCGATATAGTCGATGCGCGGCCTGTAGGCAGCTGGGTCCGAGGCCACGTCGTTTTCCAGTGGAACTGATATGTCGATGAAACGGCGGGACATGGAAGCTCTCCTTTTGGCTCAGGGCCGCGGCAGAAGGCTAAACTCCCCGATGTGTGTACGCGTACAGCGGATCGTCTTCGCTGCGCTTGCCAACGAGAAACGGCTTGGCCGGATGACGCTCCCAGAATTTTGCGGTTTCTGGCTCCATCCGGCTCCAGTCGAAGATCACGTCCCGGTGCACGATTGCCCAACGGCCGGCGCGCCGCTCGAAACGATCGAGATAGCGGCCGCCGATCGAGGCATCGGTGCCGTCGGTCATTTGACAGCAGGCCACATGATAGGACTCGACGAATGCCTTATCCGCCCCATCGAAATCGACCAGGATGTTGGTGATGAGGTGGAACATTCCCTTGATGGGCGAGCCCGGCCGGGGACGAGTGAACGACACGCGGTCGATGAAGTCGGCGGCCAGGCCGTCAAACTCCCCGTGCCGCTCCGTGGCTCCGGGGTGATAACAGGTGTGAGCCAGTTCGGCATCGGCGCGGTCGCCAGCGCGCGCTCTTCGGTAGAGCACCTCGGCGATTGCCTGCCTGTCGAGCAACATCTGAATCGCATCCATCGAGTCTCTCCCAATCGGTTCACGGGGCGTCATCCAAGGCGGCGCAAGCGCGCCGGCTGCGGCCGGCCACGCCGCGTAGAGCGGATCGGCCTGTCCGCGGCGACCGAGCAGCGGATCGCGATAGCCCATCCGATCCCAGAAAAGCTGGGTCGCCGGCATCTTGCGCGACCAGTCGTACACGATCTCCCGGTGTTGAATCAGCCAGCGCCCGTCCCGGTGGCTGAACGAGTCGAGATAACGCCCGCCGATGCGGTAATCCTGTGCCACACCGTCCTCGATGAAGGTCTCGTGCGCGACGTGGTAGGACTCGGCAAACACCGCGTTGTCGCGAAGCTCGAACAACACGTTGCCAATAACATGGAGCTTCGAGAGGCAGGGCGGCCCATCTCGCTGGGCCTTCTCGATCGATCCGATGAAGTCGTGCATTCGACCGGCAAAGGTACCATGATTGTCCGTTGCATCGGCCGGGTGGCAGGCCCGCATGAGATCAGGGTCGAAGCGATCGGCGCCGCGCGCCCGCCGGCCCAGCAGATCGAGAAGCTCCTGCTTCGTCGCGTAATCGCCGATCCGCCTGCTCATGTCCACGGTTGCGCGCTCACACTTTCCGGCTGGATGACTGCCTGGATCGCTCCAATCCGCTCGATCTCGCAGCGAACGATATCACCTGCCCGAAGAAGGCGAGGGGGCTTGCGCGCCAGGCCTGTTCCTGCCGGCGTGCCGGTGGCCAGCACGTCGCCCGGTTCGAGGGTGAACACCGTCGACAGGTACACAATCTGCTCATAGCAGTTGTTGATCATTTCGGCGGTCGAGCCGCGCTGGCGCAGCTCGCCGTTCACCGTGCAGGTGATCTCAAGATCGTGCGGATCGCCGAGCTCGTCTGGCGTCACGAGCCATGGGCCAAGCGGGCCATGCGTGTCGAACGATTTTCCCAACATGATGGTGGGGCTGCGGCGCTGCCAATCGCGAGCGCTGACATCGTTGCAGACCGTAAATCCCCCAATGACCGACGGAGCCGCTTCCAGAGGAACGCGGCGACAGCGGCGCCCGATGATGATCGCGAGCTCAGCTTCATAATCCAGCTCATTCGATTCCGGCGGCATCAGGATCGCATCGTAAGGGCCGTTGATCGAGGTTACCTGCTTGTTGAACCAGCGCTGGTCGGTCGGAGGTATGTAGTTGGGGTTGGTTGCCAGGACCTCGTCGATATGACTCTGGTAGTTCGCCGCGATCGCCAGAAACTTGCGCGGGCTCGTGACGGGCGCACGAAGGCGCACGCGCTCGAGTGGGATCGCCTCGCCGGTCTGCGCCACTGCGTGCGCGCGCGCGAGCGCATCGGCACCACGCTCGAGCAATTCCTCGATGGTATGCGGGAGCGACGGATCGGCCGACAAGTCCACGACAGCGGCGTCGCGTACGACGCCGATCGCGTCGCGTCCGCCGGCAGTAAACGCGGCAAGCCTCATGAGCCCTCTCCCGCGAGCCTACGGGCCAGGCGCTCGCGGAAGACCTCGGCCGGAACATAGCTGGGGTTTGCCATTACCTCCTGCTCAGTCTTGCGGAAGATCTCTGCGTCGCTCAGCGAAAAATCGATCGGCCGACCATAAGGCTGGCTCACGTGCCACGGCGTGTGCACGAAGCATTCGACGGTGTTGTTTTCCGGATCCTTGAAATAGACGGTCCAGCTGTTGCCGTGGTCGAGCGACCAGATCTTTCTCACGCGCGGATCCGCGTTCGCCTCTTCATGGACGTGCCGCAGCTCGGCAAAGCTCTCCAACAGAAACGAAATCTGGTGCACGGTCGACGTGCTGCCAGGCGCTCGGCCCGAGGCGAGGAGCAACTGATGGTGTTCCGTCGGCGTCATCGTCATGAACCGGATGGGATTCACGTCATCGCGGCGGTCGGTGACCACGAACCCGAAGAAGGACGTGTAGAAATCGGTCATCAGGTCGATGTCGATGACATAGATACCAACATGATTGAGGCTGAAGTGAGCACGTCTCATGATCGCGTCATCTCCGTTGGAGCCAGGCTCGAATTGCCGGTACGCGCGGCGCCAGGCGCCCATCGCAGCTTCCGGGGCAGCAGATCCAGGAGACTGGATAGCTGGGCCGAAGTGGACGCCGTGCCAAACAAATAGCGATCCGGTCGGACTACGACCCAGCGGGCGGGCAGGGTTGTCATCCAATCTCGGAGCGCGCCTGTCAGGTCAAGGATCGCACTTGCGACATCCGGGTCCACGTTCTGGGCGGGCGAGGCACTCGGGGGGCAGAACCGAATGGTTTGGCCGCCAAGTGCGCGCCACATCACGGCCGCATCGGGTGCCAGCTCCTCGAGCGGTGTCGTGTCGAAGGTCAATACCGCGAAGCGTCCGGCGAGCAGATCGTCGAGGCGCAGGTCAGGGCGTCCGATGTCCTGAATCAGCGGTTGTGGCAGCCGTAAGCCACCGGTCCGACTGTCAATGATGCCGGCATGAATCCGCGGAACAACGTCTGTCATGGCGACGGTCGAGTCACCGCGCGTCGCTTCCTCGGCGCGAAAACGCTCATCGCGTGCGGTAGCTGCGGGCGGGTCGAGGATACAGACTGCGGCGCCGGCCACAACGGATGCCGCAATGATGGTCCTGACATGTGCGTCGCGTTCTTCTTGATACGTGTCCAGCAAGTCAGGCGCGGCGAGCCCATCATGCACTAGCCGCAGCTTCCAGATGAGCTGGGCCGCATCGCGGATCCCGTGGCACATGCCCTGCCCGAAGAAAGGTGGTGTCTGGTGCGCAGCATCGCCGAGCAGGAAGACATTGCCCATGCGCCAATGACGCGCCACGAGGGCGTGAAAACGATAGACCGCGGCCCGGACCACCTGGACATTCGCCGGGTCAATCCAGTCGGACAGCAAGCTCGATATCTGCGAGGGCTCCATCACCGCCTCGTCTGACTCGTGCGGCAGAAGCATGTATTCCCACCGGCGATGTTGGCCGGAGCCCGGGATGACGGTCGTGGGGCGAGACGGGTCGCATACCATCAGCGAATAGCCACCACCGCGCACCTCGGCAGGTATCTCATAGGCGGATGGCCAGCACATCGGCCCATTGACGAGCGCGTCGACCACTAGCCAGCGCTCCTCGAAGCCCATGTCCTCAAGCGGGATGCCAAGCAACTTGCGCGTCGGACTGCTCGCGCCGTCGCAAGCGAGCACGAAGCGTGCGAGCACTTCCCGGCATTCGGTCCCGTCAACAGGGCCAAAGCCGAGGATGGTGCCCTGCGAGCCCTGTGTCAGCGTTGTGAGCTCATGGCCGAGCCGAACGTCGACGTTGGGATAGCGCTTCACGGCTTCGCGCAGCAGAGCTTCGAGCCGGGGTTGATAGAAGAGGTTGCTCGCAGGCCAACCGAGGCTGTTGCGGGTATCCTGACTTTGAAACTTGCGGATCGGCCGGCCATCGCTCCCCAGATAGACAGAACCGCCCAAGGGCCGCGTGGCGGCCGCAATCGGCTCACCCAGGCCGATAGATTGAAATATCCGCATGATCTCGGCGTCGAAGTGGATTGCGCGTGGCAGGTCATACGGCTCGAAGCCGCGCTCGATCACGAGCGCGCGGAACCCCGCTTGACCGCACAGGTTCGCGGCAACCGCTCCCACGGGGCCCATCCCGACAATGGCTACATCGAACTGCTCGCGACTTGTCATCTTCGACCGCGGTTCCCTGCCGACAGCAGGGTGGCTCGCCCTACGAAATGTTGCGGCGACTATGAACAAGCCGAATCGGGATGACAAAGAGGATCGGGCGCGATTCGGATAACTTGCGGTTATCCCGTCGAGGGCGGCCTGAGCATTCCCAGGTCGGCGAGAGTTGGCAGATCGGCGCAAACATTGCGCACGCTCTGCATGACCACCTGGGCGCCGGGCAGCAGCGGGCTGTTTTCGCGATAGCCCAAGCCGATCTGCTCCTTCGGAAACGGAAAATGGACCGGTAAGGCGAGTATGTCCGGATGAGGGCCGCCCGCCGTCAAAAGCGCGCTCGGCATGATCGTAAGCATGTCTGTCTCGCGGATGAGTGACTCGAAGAGCACGACTGTGCTGACCTCCATCGCCGGGCTCGGCGGCGGAATGCCAGCATCCATGAAGACCCGGTTGACGGTTCTTCGGTGCGACGGCGGGTATGTGGGAAGCAGCCAGGGGTATTCGGCAAGATCCTGAAGGGAGAGCGTCTCCCGTTGCCTGAGCGGATGACCGGCTCGTGCCACGACTACCGGGTCGGTGCGGCGCAAGGCTTCGAACTTCAGACCTAGAGGTGCCCCGTCCTCCGGAACCAGAATCACCGCGAGATCGAGCTCGCCATCGAGGAGCGCCGCCGTCAACTCTGACGAGAAGCCGGCACGGATTGCGAGCTTCAGTCCGGGATGTGAAGCCATCACGCCGCGGGCGGCTTTGGCCATGGGTGCGATCATGGTCGGCACGGCCCCGATGTGTATCTTGCCCTTGGTCGCGCCGCGCATGGCATCGATCTCGGCCTTTGCCCGGCGCATCTCGCTGCTGGCCATCTTGGCGTAACGCAGCAAAGTTGTGCCGTAGGCGGTTGGCACTACTCCCCGCGGCTGCCGCTCGAGGAGCGGGACGCCGAGCTCGGCTTCGAGGTTGCGGATGGCTTTGCTGAGAGCCGGCTGCGAAACATGCAGAGCCTCGGCGGCAGCGTGCAGGTTCTTGCACTCCACACACGCGACGAAGTAACGGAGCAGGCGAAGGTCCATATGTACGAGCCTAGTGAGGTGCCATGCAAAAGCAAGCACCACCGCGCGTTCGGGCATGCACGCGCACCGTACCAGCGCGTATCCCTGGAGCCGCCCGTGCGATAACCCACGCGAATTAGTCCCGGCCTACGTTTCACTATTACTCCTCCGAGTTCCATGCAAACTCGGCATCGTCGAAATTCCGCGGAGGGGGACGGATCTATGACGAAGCGCAGCAGCCTCTTGTGTTGGACCCTCGTAGGGCCCGCATTGGCGGGACTTCTATTGGCCACCTGCCCTGCATCGGCGGGGGAGTCCGACAGCACGGCCACTGACCTTCAGGAAGTAGTCGTGACCGCTCAGAAACGCGAAGAGCGGCTCCAGGATGTGCCCATCGCGATCTCGGTCGTCACTCCAGCGCTCCTCAAGAGCACCAACGCCCGCAACCTTTCCGAGCTTCAAGGTGCAATTCCGAGCGTCTATTTCGCCGGTAACAGCGGGGGCGGCCGAACCTATGTTACGTTGCGTGGCGCGACCGGCCTGGCTCTGAACAGCGGCGATGAGCCGGTGGCCATTTATATGGACGATGTCTATCTCGCGCGCGGCGTGACGATCGGGATGACCGACCTGCTCGACATCGCAGCGATCGAGATCGTCCGCGGACCTCAGGGAACGCTGCAGGGTCGCAATGCGACGGCCGGCGCCATTCTCATCCGTAGCGCCGATCCAACACCGAATCTTCAGAGTCGAATCTCGCTGAGCGGTGCGCATCCCGAAGAATACCGCGCTCAGGCCGATGTATCCGGTCCTCTGGGCGGTGACTTCGCCGGACGCGTCGCGGCGGGCTACGTGAACGAGCTGGGTTGGGCCAAAAATACCGTGACGGGACGTCAGATCGGGGGCGCAAAAAGCGCGCAAGTGCGCGGCACGGTCACCTACACACCCGCCGATGGGTTCAATGCGCGACTCGTGATGGATTACAGCAACATCGAGAACGAGCCGGCAATCGTGCGTTGGGCGGCCACGAACTTCAGTCCGCTTCCGACCGGAGCCCTGGTGCCAGCGGGGACGGCCACACCTCAGATCCCGCTGTCCCCGGCCGACCAGGACCGAATCAAGAACCACAATGAATTTGCCCTGTACCCGGACACTTCCACGCGCGTTGAGACCGGCGGGCTCGCCGCCCGAGTGTCTTATTCGTGGACGTCGGTCAATTTCGTCTCGATCACAGGATTCCGCAATACGGATGTACGGGGCATCAACAACTCGGGCGGATTGGGAAGGCTCGACCGCTTCGGCTACAACCGGAATCACGAGAAGAGTCAGCAATGGAGCGAGGAACTGCGTCTGCAGTCCTCCGCGGCCGACCGCTTCGCGTGGATCCTGGGACTGTATGCTTTCACCGAAAGCCAGTCCTACGACGATCCGATTTACAATCTCAGCTTTACGCTCCCCACTAACATCGTTACTCAGTACAGCGGCTATTTGAACACACGATCGCTGGCCGCGTTTGCGGATGGCACGTTCCATGTTTCCGACAAGGTGTCCGTGATCGGCGGCCTGCGCGAAACGGACGACCGCAAGAGCATCAATGGTTGGATCACCACGTCAAATCTCACCACGGGCGCGCCGCCGGCGACGCTGCCTTATGCGCCTCCCACGGTCGATTGGCATGATCTGTCGTACAGGGGCAAGCTCGTCTATAAGCCCACCGACGACCTGATGCTGTTCGCAGGTTATGGGCGTGGCTTCCGCTCGGGGGGATACAATCCGTTTGCAGTCCAGCCGCCGTATGCGCCCGAGACGAACAAGTCAGTGGAAGGCGGGGCCAAAGGCGAGTTTCTGCACCGGCGCCTGGGTGTCTCGTTGTCCGTATATCGTAACCTCTACGACAATCTGCAGCTGCGCGCGGGCGTGCCGACCGGCGGCGCCATCATCACCAACGCCGCTGATTCCAGGATCCGTGGCGTCGAGCTTGAATTGACTGCGCAGCCGACCGATACGCTGCGGATCGTCGCAAATGGGGCGTACACCGATGCGGTGTTCACGAGCTTTCCGCGGGCGAGAGACATCTTCGATCACCAAGTGGACGCCTCGGGCAATAAGCTGCCGCGCACGCCGAAATGGCAGTACTTCCTCTCCGCGGCCCAGGACTTCAAGCTAGGGGGCGGGTCGATGTTGACGGCAGAAGCGAACTACCGCTGGCGTGACCGCGTGTACTTCTACTTCACCAACCAGGATCTGCCCACCTGGCAGGACGGGCCCGGCAGGGAGCTGGGCGCCCAGGTTTCCTGGCAGGACCCTTCCGAGCACTGGCGTCTGGCTGTGTACGGCACCAATCTCACGAATTCACGCATCATCAATACGGCGGCAGTCACGTTCAGCTATCCGCAAGTCGGCTTCAACAAGCCGCGTGTCGTCGGAGCGTCGATCGAGTGGCGCTTCTGAGCGAGTGGAGACAAGATGAGACGCAACCCGGCCGCGAGCGAGCTCTATCAAAGTTGGCGAACGGTGCTCGGATGCATGATCGCCGCTTCGGTCGGGACGATCGGTATATACGCATACACGAGCGGAGTGTTCGTTCCGATACTCGTCGCAGAGGCCGGTTTTACCCGCGATCAGCTCTCCTTTGCCACTTTTCTGATTTCCGCGACCGTTGCTGTGCTCGCGCCGTTCGCAGGCGCACTCATGGACCGCCATGGCGCCGTCCGAATCATCACTCTGTCACTGATCGGCGAGGCCGCCGCGTTTGCGGCACTCGCGGTCGTTCCGCGAAGCTTCACTATTTATGCCGTTGCAGTCGTTGCGCTCGCCGCGTTGGGGGTCGGCACGACACCTCCCGGATATTCCAGAATCGTCACGGCACGCTTTGAGCGCTCGCGCGGGGCCGCATTGGGGATTGCGATCAGCGGGCTCGGCTTCATGGCCATCGGGAGCCCGATTGCCGCAAATTGGATCATTGAAACCTGGAGCTGGCGCGCCGGGTATGTTGCGATTTCCATAGCGGTCTTGCTGTTGGGCGGCGGTGGCCTGCTGCTCGTGGCAGCTGACGGGAAGCCTGACCGCGATCGAGGGAATCGGCAGACTCTCAGTCAGACCACGTCCGCCGCGGCGGAGCATTCTCGGCACACAGCCGGCGACTGGTCCGCGCTGCGCAAGCCGCTGTTCTGGGTTGTTCTCGCGGCATTCCTCGCACCTGCACTTTTTGGCGGGGGCTATCTCTTCCATCTCGTGACGCTCCTGCGAGCGCGCGGTTTCGAGCCGGGCCGGGCAGCTCAGGTCCAATCGCTCGTCGGCTTTGCCGTGCTCATTGGACGTGTGGGGTCGGGTGTCGCGATGGATCGATTCTTCGCACCCTATGTCGCGGCAGTTGCGTTCCTGATTTCAGCGGCCGGGTGCCTGTTGCTGCTCACGAGTGCCGCGGTACCGCTTTGCGCCGCGGCGCTCGCCATCGGCCTGACCATCGGGGCCGAGCTCGATATCCTTGCGTACATGATTGCGCGCTACTTTGGCGTCCAAACCTTCGGGAGGCTCTATGGACTGTGTTATGGCGCCCTGATTGTCAGCGCCGGCCTCAGCCCAATGTTGATTTCTCTGATGGCGAGCGAAGGAAGCTACACGCGGGCTCTGATTATCTCCGCCATCGGCACGGGCGCGGGTGCGATCATGCTCGCGTGCATGCCGCGCTACCCCTTAGGCCGCAGCGGTCGGATTCATGACGCGATACCGGCAAGGGCGCGGGTCATTGAAGCAACCAACAAGCCATCCACCTGATCATCCAATCTCAGGCCCGGCAGCCTACGCTGGGACAATAGCTTCCCAACACTTCCCACGGATTCACGAAATTTCACTCGATCCGGTACGCGATGTGACGTATTAATTCGCAGCGGCCTGTGGCTGCGAGGCAAGGGGGATCAGGCGGTCACTATCGTCACAAGAGGACGTCAATCCTTGGATATCGCTAAGTTGGCTTGCACAGTTGCGGATGGTCACGGGACGTCTGCGGATATGTTGATGGACACGCGGTCCGCCGGGCCGCCAATTCGATCTCGAGGCGGCCTGGCTCCCTCGGCGTTGCGCCGTGTTCGTGAAGACGCCTTTGGCATGGCTCAAGGACTTGAACCCTTCTTCACCGTGGTAGGCGCCCATGCCGCTCGGCCCGACGCCGCCGAAGGGTAGATCGTCCTGTACGTAGTGCAGCAGGGTGTCGTTGACGGTCACATTGCCGCTTGTCGTGCGCGCAAGGATCTGTCCGACTGTGTTGTTGTGATCGCTAAAGATGTAAAGGGCGAGCGGCCGCGGACGCGCGTTCACATATGCGATGGCCTCGTCAAACCCCTTGTAGGAGATAATCGGAAGGATGGGTCCAAAGATCTCCTCCTGCATGACGGTCATGTCGAGCGTCGCGCCCACGATCACCGTCGGCCCCATTGTGTGTACGCGTCGCGCAGCCGCGCGTTCGCCAATCTCGATGATGCGTGCGCCCTTCGCGCCAGCATCCTCAACCAGCCTCGCTAGTCTTTCGTAATGGCGCTGGCTGATGATCGCGCCGTAAGCTTCGTCGGACGCCCCATTGGGATAACTGGCGCGCACCGCACCCTGATAGGCTGCGACGAACGCATCGATGTCCTTCTCGTGCACCAACGCATAGTCGGGCGCGACGCACGTCTGTCCCGCATTGCTCAACTTGCCATAGACGATGGATTTTGCTGCACGCGACAGCGAAAACCCGCGTTCCACGATCACCGGCGATTTTCCACCAAGCTCCAGGGTCACTGGCACAAGGTTCTGGCTCGCGGCCTTCATCACGGCGCGGCCGACGTCGGTGCTGCCCGTGAAGACCAGATGATCGAACGGCAGGGCAGAAAAGGCGGCGCCGATCTCTGATCCGCCGATGACGATCGCGACTTCCTCTTCAGAGAAGATTTCGCTCAGCATGGTGGTCGTCAATGCTGATGTTTTCGGCGTGAACTCCGATGGCTTGACCATGGCGCGGTTGCCCGCGGCTATCGCGGTCGCCAAAGGCATGAGGCACAAGCCGATGGGATAATTCCACGGCGAGAGAATACCTATGACGCCCAGCGGCTGATAGACAACCTTCGCACTCGCAGGCTGGAACGTCATTGACACACGGCGGCTGCGCGGACGCATCCAGCGCCGCAGGTTCTTCCGGAGATAATCGATGCCCTGCGCCGTGGGCATCAGCTCCATGATCGCCGTTTCATGGGCCGGGCGATGGCCGAAATCGGCGTCGATTGCTGCCTGATACTCCGCGCGCCTCGCGAGGAGGGCGTTCTTCAGTTTCAAAAGATTGGCGCGTCTTTTGGCGAGCGACGGCGCGCCATCGCGCAAAAAGGCCTCGCGCTGTTTCGCGAGAAGCGACTTCAGACGGATCTCTTCCGTCACTCTGACATCGGCATTCATGGCGACCTCATGGACTTGCTGGGTGCTGCTCGACAGAACGTTTCCGGCGCTGCGAAAAGGGACATCAACGAGCGCTCGAGCCGCCCTCGAGGCGGCAGCGATCCGCGACAACCGACTGCGCATGCACCGGGATCCGCTCGCCGAGGCCGCTGCGGCTGAAGCAGCACTATGAGGTCCTGGCCCACGAGGCCCGGTTGGACCCGGACATTTCATGCGGCTGAGACGTGTGGGGACGAAACCAGAAGCTCCGCGCGGCGGCAGCGGCGAAGATCTGCTCTGCAACCTCCTCGGGTGGCAGGGAGTTCAGCGGAACGTAGCGCATCGAGGGCGAAACGGAATTGTGGTATTCGGGAGCGCTCACGATAGTAGTCTTGCCAGTAGTCTTGCCGAGCGCGGGACAGACCAACGTCACTCCCACCCGCGACCCCATTGAATCCAGCTCGCGATAAAGCGACTCCGACAGACCCACGATCGCGTGCTCCAGATGCTGGCGCAGCTCGGGGAGCAGCAGTTGCTTGAACCATAGCGCCGCCGAGGCCGCGGTAATGCGCATTCCGAGAAGCGGATCACCCCCTGCCGAAAATGCCCACTCGAGTGCGGCTCGAATGTCCGCGATGTCGCCATCCACGTGAGCCGGGACGTAAGCATTGACGTGCTCCGACTGCCCGCAGGATCGTTCTCCATCCCAAGCGGCACCGTGGCGGGCGGCCGATTGCCGGCCGTTGCGCACCGATTAGCTGAGGCTTCGCAGCGTATGCGATCAAGTCAGGCACCGAGGCCGAAATTGGCTGCAATCTCTAACGCACCGTTCGGAATGAGCTTGCAGTGGCGCTGGTAGCCAACAGATGCTCGGCGTGATCCAGGCATAGGCCGACCAGATATCTGTGAGGCGTCGTGCCCGTGGCCGTCCTGAAGCCCGCAGGAAATGGTCCGGCGACAGGCCTGCAACACCGGCCAGCTCATTTCCGGACGCCTGGAATTCCGCCCGGAGCATCTGGGTCAGCAACACGATGAGTCGAGATTGAGCTCCATCGAAGTTAATGCATTACGTCTTCTTCATAGTCGTAAGGCTCGTCGGAGGGAATCAAATGCAGCACCGTTGATGTGGCCCCGAGTGCTCGCCACGTCTCGTCCAGAATTGCCGAACAGCGTGCTCGGGACGCATCGTCTGTCCAAATGACCCACACACTATCGTCGTATCGAGTCACTGATGACACAGCTAGGCTTAGGTCCATTCCGAGTTCCAAGCTAACGCGGGGCGCTGCCGTGCGCAGCAACTGAACAAGGCTGGAATCGTTGGTACCCACAACGCCGTGACGAACGCAAGGAACTTTCGTCGCCATCCTTACCCCCTCAGAGCAGCAAGTCGCCCAGCTCATACCGGTCGTGGGGTGCCTACGTCGTTGCCGTTGGCGCCGAGACCACGGGCACGCCCATATGCATCAGCCCGGTGGCAATCAACGCGCATGTCTACGCTAGCGATATTAGGGCCTGTGCGTGCCATGACCGCGTAGAGTCACATCGCGCGGGTATCGGGTGCGCCGCGCTGCCGGTCGCCGATTTCCGTTCGCTGCAACAGGCGGCGGTACTTCCGGTCGTAATACTGCG
Organism: Gammaproteobacteria bacterium; assembly: GCA_028293745.1. Taxonomy (GTDB): domain Bacteria; phylum Pseudomonadota; class Gammaproteobacteria; order Steroidobacterales; family Steroidobacteraceae; genus 13-2-20CM-66-19. The sequence continues at coordinate 38,801 of JAQGOF010000100.1, forward strand.
CCTGATGGATCACGCCGCGATTGTTCCAGATCAGCGTGTCGCTGAGCCGCCATTGATGCTTGTAGACGAATTTTGGCTGCGTGGCGAATTCGAACAACTCGGCCACGATTCGGTCACTTTCCTGTTGTGCCATGCCGAGGATGCGGCCGCCCTCGTACGATGACAGGAACAGTGCTTCCCGCCCGTCCGGCAAGGTGCGGATGACCGGATGAATGGCCGGCGGGAGCGCTTTGCCTTTCCAGTCCTTTATCTTGGAATTCCCGTGCACATACGGGTGTTCCATCTGCTTGCCGCGAAGCAACGCCTTGGTTTCGGCAGGCAGGGCTGCGAGGGCCGCCACCATGGAGGCGAACCAGGTCTCGCCGCCTTCCGGGGGAATCTCCAGCGAATGCAACATCGTCAGATAGTTTGGGAGTTGCTTGAATGATCCGTCGCTGTGCCATTTCTCGGCGGAGACGAAATAACGCGTCATAGGCGCGTCGGCGTCGAGATGTTTGCCGTCGTGATCCACGTTGCCGAGACGCAGTATCGTCGGGTTCTTGATGGAGCTGAATGCACTTTCGACGGGGAGAACAGGCTCCCCGAGCGCGGCGGTGAAGGCAACGTGCCGCTCCTCGGACAGGGGTTGGCCGCGGAACAGGACGACGAAGTGGGTATCGGCCAGGTCTCGGATCTGAGCTACCGCTTCCGCGTCGAGATGGCTCGAGAAGTCGAAGCCCACGACCTCGACGCCGAAATGCTCGGTCAAAGGCCGTGACGCGAACGAAGGACTGGAAGACGCCTGGCGCGGCGCGCCGGCCACGGAAGTATCCGACATCTTGTTTCTCCTGCGACTGTCCGCCGCCACGGGGTGACTCCGCGGCTATTGCACGCTATCACATAATGGGTCTATCTGCTATTCCTATGATGAATACATGTCGGTTTATCAGAGGGCCGTGCGAGTAGCCTGTGGGTGGCTTGATATATAATAGGTATAACTGATATGCTCATTAGCAGATAGCACAATCACGAGGCGCATGATGGTGACCGGTTCAAGCGCGACGCCCGCAAATCAATCCGAGGATTGCGCGGCGGGGCCCACGCCGCGATGCCGCCAACTCATCGACATGAGTCTCGACCCGGACAAGGCGTTCAACACGCCGGCCGCCGAGCTCGACTCGTTGCGCCTGGCCGCTGCCCAGGAGTTGTTCGCGCTGCGTGTCGAGCAGATTCCGCTGCTCAAGAAGCGGGCGCAGGATGCGCATATCGAGCGGATCACTTCGTTCGCCGACCTCGTGCCGCTTCTCTTCGCGCATACGGTCTATAAGTCCTATCCGCAGGCGCTATTCGACAAGGGCCGGTGGCAAGCGATGCTGCAGTGGATGCAGACATTGGCGGTCTCGGACCTGTCCAACGTCGATCTGGCGAACGTCAAGGATGTTGATGATTTCGTCGAGCGTTTGTGGGCAGCCGGTCATGCGGTGCTTACTACCAGCGGCTCGAGCGGCAAAATATCCTTCCTCGTCCACACAATGCAGGACCGCGCGCTCAAGACGCGCCACATCAAGCACACTCAGGCCTGGCCCTTCACGGAGCCCAGCAAGCAGCGCGCCATTTTCTGGTTTGGACCAATGCGAGGCCGCAACAGCGCAGTCGAGCTCGCGATCAGCAACGAGGAGAACTGGGGCAGGCCCGGAAAGACACGGGCGCTTGACGAGCGGCCCTTGTTGATTTCCGAAGTCAGCAAGAGCGCTGCAATACGCAAAAAGCTTGCTGATGGAGTAGCTACACCGGAAGAGATCGAGGCCTTCGAAAGCGAGCAGAAAGACAAGGCCGAGGCCTCCGCCCGGGAGTTGGCTGCGCTCATCGATGAGCTGCTCGACCGGCGTCACGAGCCGTTGTTTATCTATAGCGGCTGGGCGCAGCAGCTGATGGTGCGTGATCGTGCGCGGGAGCGGGGCATTCCCGACGGCGACTTCCATCCGGACACCATCCTTCTGGCCGGGGGCGGCGTAAAAGGGTTGCGCGTTCCGGATGACTATCGCGAGCAGGTCGGTGCCTTCTACGGCTCGGTGACCAAACTCGGTGTCTACGGTATGACCGAGATGGCGCAGCTCATGCCGCGCTGCAATGGCAATCGCTACCACATTCCACCCGGTCTGATCCTGCTCGTGCTCGACCAGACCGGCGACCGTCTGCTCGGCAAGCAGGATGAGGTCGACGGCAAGCTTACGGGTCGCGTCGGTTTTCTCGATCTGCTCTACGAGGGCCGCTGGGGTGGACTCATCACGGGCGACAAGGCGACGCTGGACATGTCGGACAGATGCGCCTGTGGCCATGCGGGGCCGACGATCCTGGACACGGTTGCGCGCTATTCCCAACTCGGTGAGGACGATCACATAGGCTGTGCCGGCACTATCGACTCTTATGTCCGTGCAGGCCTCTCGTCGTGAATGTCGACGTAAGTAGTCCACCGGTTCCCGTCGGTCACGTCGTCAAGGGCGAGTATGTTCAAGGCGGTGCGCGGGTCTATGGTCAGGGGAACAACCGGTTCGCGACTCCGGAGCTGAAGCTCAATGAGCTGGTCTGGAAGCGCTCAGAACCGGGCCCAGCGTTCGAGACACCGCTCAGTGAGATCATCGACGTTCTGTCCGAGACTGCGAGGTGGCTCCGGGACGACTCCGACGGAATGGTCGCCGCCGCGTTGGAGTTGGCGGCAAGGACCAGTCCGTTGCCCTACGCGGTGCTGAAGCGCGCCTTCGCCCTTCTGCATACGCAGTTCGATCGCGCACAACTCGAGTACCAGGTCGAGCGCGAGTTGGGTGGCGCGGATATTCTCGACGGCTGGCGTGAGATGCCGACTCCGCCATCGGGCCGAAAGCATCGCGTACGCGCCTACCCGCCACGCATCATCCACATTATCGCCGGCAACGCCCCGCTCGCCGCGGCATTGACGATTGCCTGGAGCGCTCTCACCAAGGGCGTGCACCTCCTCAAATTGCCATCGAATGATCTTCATACCGCACCGATGATCCTGCGCGGCATATCGGCGGTCGCGCCCGGACATGCGCTAGCGCGCTCTTTCAGCGCTGCGTACTGGCGCGGCGGTGATGAGAAGGTCGAGAGCATGCTGTTCCGGCCGCAGTTCTTCGACAAACTTGCTGCCTGGGGGGGGGAGTCGACCCTGCGAACCGCGAAGCAGTATGTTGGTCCAGGCTTCGAATTGGTGGCGTTCGATCCGAAGACCTCCATCTCGATGATCGGCAAGGAAGCTTTCGCATCGGATGCGACGCTGGCGGATGCGGCCGATCGAGCCGCAACCGATGCCACGTTGATCGAACAGCAGGCATGCTCCTCGAGCCGCTTCCAATTTGTCGAAGGGACGCTCGAGCAGGCCGACCGCTATTGCGCGCTGCTGCACGAGAGGATGGGCGTCGAACGGCCCTTCTGCACCGCGGAGGGACGCTCGCTGCCGAGCAATCTGCGCGAAGAGATCGAGGGACTTCGCGGCATGGAGAGCTTCTACCGCGTGTGGGGCGACTATTCCGGATCGGGCGTGGTAATTCGCTCAGAGGACCCTGTTGAATTCTATCCCGATGGCCGCGTGGTCAACGTAGTCGTAGTTCCAACACTCGCGGACGCGCTGCCGCATGTGAACCTGGCGACACAGACTGTGGGTGTATATCCGCCTGCTCGCAAGGAGCATCTGCGCAACGCTCTTGCTTGCGCGGGTGTTCAGCGCGTCGTGGATCTTGGCAATGCCGGCTCGGTGGAGCGGGGGTTGCCGCATGACGGTTTCTACCCGCTTCAGCGCTTCATGCGCTGGGTGAACGATGAGGGCGGCGAATAGAAGCCGCCGGCTTAGGTCGAGCGTCGCGAAGCGCGCGACGTCCAACACGATTGGTGGGGTCGGCCTCGGAGAAAGGAAAAAGAATTGATCGGATACGAGTGCCGACGGCCTCGCACGCGCCGTCGGTAACAGAAGAGGGGTACTCATGAAGATACGATACATCGTGATCGCCGCGTTGTTTTCGGGGGCCGCCATGGCCACCGATGGCGCGGATGCGCCGCCGCTGACGGCGGCCACCTCTGCGACTGCACTGGCTGAAGATTCGACCGAAAGCTCGTCCTCTGGCGCAGCAAAGCCGAGCGACGTCGCGGACATCGTCATCACATCGCAAAAGGGAGCGCGAGGCGAATTGGCACAGAAAGTCCCACTGGCAGTGACCGCGCTCAGCGCCGACGCGTTGCGCGCAGGACAGCTGAACGCAATCAAGGATGTCGGCCATGTCTCGCCAGGCGTTCAGCTCAATGAGGCGAGCTTTGCGGGGTTTGCCAACTTCTACATCCGTGGCATCGGTCTGGACGGCACAGTTCTCACTATCGAGCCTGCGGTGTCCGTTGTCGTTGACGGCATGGTGAACGAGTTACTCCTGGGTAGCATACTCGATACCTATGACATGCAGTCGGTCGAGGTGTTACGCGGCCCGCAAGGCATCCTGTTTGGCCGTAACGCGACTGCCGGGGCCGTAGTGTTCACGTCGCGGCGGCCGACCGACAAATTCGAGGCGGAAACCCACGTGACGGCGGCTACGCAGGGCCGCCTCGATGTGTCAGCATTGGTTTCCGGACCGCTGGTTGGCGATCTGGTGAAGGGCAAACTGTCGGTGTTTCACAGCCATACGAATGGCCAGTTCACGGATGACAACCGCGGTACTTTCGTACCGGCGCCGTACAACCCCAGTGGGGTCGACCCGAGCGCGCAATTTTACGAAGTGCGCTCCGACGTCTGGGCGATCCGTCCCACGATACTGTTCACACCCACGTCTAACCTCGATATCAGCCTGATCAGCGAGTTTGTCCAGCAAAAGGGCACGGGTGGGGCAGGTGGCCGCGTCGTGGGCCGTGATGGCAGCTCCACGGGTCCGTTCCCCGCCAACCTGCTCAACTTGTTTGGATACGTTCCACCCAGCGGCAAACGTCAGATCAATCTGGATGAAGAGGGCTTCTCCAATCTCGACCAATATCGCAGCGTCGCCGAAATAAAGTGGGGTATCGGTCCCGGAGTGTTCACCTCGGTCAGCGGTCTGCGTGTGGTCAGGTATCAGGGCGCGTTCGACGGCGATGCCACTCCCTTCCCGCTGTTCGAGTTTCCCCGTGGGAATGGTACCAACAGCACACAGCGCAGCGAGGAATTGCGCTTTGCATCCGATTTCTCGGATATGTTCAACTTTGTCGTCGGTGGTTACTACAGCAGCCTGTCGATCGACACGATCGAGTTGCGCAAGACCAGTTTCCTGACCAGCGGAACTGCAAACAATACACCGCGGTTTGTGCGCGGACGCTTCGACCAGGATGGCGATTCCAAGGCCGTATTCTACAACCTCGAGTATCGACCCATCGCGAAACTGCGCCTGTCCACCGGCGGCCGCTATACCTCGGACCACAAGCGGATCACGATCGTGCCGTTGCAAACCTGCGGCTCGACGCTCGGATTCTTCAACTGCCCTGACGTGCCCTTCAACAAGAAGGCCAACTTCAGTGACTTTTCACCGAAGTTTACCGCCGAGCTGCAGGCGACTGCCGCCACGATGCTCTATGTAAGTCACACGAAAGGCTACCGCAGCGGCGTCTTCAACGGGCGCGCCACCAACGAGGCGGCCATCGGACCGGCGCAACCCGAAACGGTGCAAACGTGGGAAGCGGGCCTGAAGACGACCTTCCTCGACGGCCGGGCCCGAGTCAACATTGCCGCTTACACGGAAAACTACAAGAACATTCAACGGACCATCTCGGTGAACGGAATTCAGACGCTCGGCAACGCGGG
>JAQGOF010000138.1 GCA_028293745.1 Gammaproteobacteria bacterium
CAACCGACGAATCGCGTCCTTCGCGCTTCGCTGTTTTCAACCCCCAGGAGGCGCCATCGTCCAAAGGACTGACGCCTGTGCAACAGCAGCACGTTGACAATCTCACCGCGCGCTACACGCGCAAAACCGCGGGCTCGAAGCGCTACACGCAAGAACACCGCGCAGTGTTGGCCGACCCGCGCGCGGCGTCTGGCTTCCGCACCGAATGGAAGGAGTTGGTATACCCGATCGTCAGCGACCGGTGTGCCGGGTCCAGGATTTGGGATGTCGACGGCAACGAGTATGTTGACCTGGTCAACGGGTTCGGCCAGACGGCTTTTGGACACTCACCTGATTTCGTCGTGCAGGCAGTGAAGGAACAGCTCGACAGGGGCTTTGCCATTGGCCCGCAGGCCGACCTCGCGGGCAAAGTTGCCGCGCTATTTTGCGAGATCACCGGCAACGACCGGATGACCTTCTGCAATACGGGTTCGGAAGCGGTGATGGCGGCCATGCGACTCGCACGCACGGTCACCGGACGCGAAAAGATCGTTATTTTCAACGGTGACTATCACGGCCAGTTCGACGAAGTGTTGGTCAAAGGCGTGCAGCGAACCGGCCAGGAGCCTCGCTCCATGCCAGTAGCGCCGGGTATTCCGGCGTCAGCGGTTCAGAACATGATTGTCCTCGACTATGCGACACCCGCAACGTTGCAGTGGGTACGCGAAAACGCTGAAGACCTTGCGGCGGTGATCGTCGAGCCGGTTCAGAGTCGCCACCCCAGTCTGCAGCCGTACGAATTCCTCCGCGAGATCCGTAAGATCACGGAAGCCTCTGGCACGGCGTTCGTGATGGACGAAGTCGTCACGGGCTTCCGAACCCATCCGGGCGGAATCCAAGCTCTCGCTGGAATCCGCGCCGACATGGCGACCTACGGCAAAGTCGTCGGCGGTGGACTGCCTATCGGCATTCTCGCTGGCAATACGAAGTTCATGGACTCCCTGGATGGTGGCGCCTGGAGATTTGGCGACGCCTCGTTTCCGGAAGTGGGTGTCACTTTCTTCGCCGGAACGTTTGTCCGCCATCCGCTGGCGCTGGCTGCCGCCTGGGCCGTCCTGCAACACATCAAGGCCCAGGGGCCCGAGTTGCAGGAGAAGCTCGCGAAGCGCACGGCCGCCCTCGCCGCCGACCTGAACCAGTTGTTCGCGCAGTACGGCTTGAAGACGAAGGTGGAGACCTTCGCGAGCTGGTTCTTCTTCAATATCCACAGCGAGCATCCACTGGCGACGCTGTTGTTCTACCACCTGCGGCTGCGCGGAGTTCACATTCAGGATGGCTTCCCCTGCTTCCTGACGACAGCTCATTCGGAAGGCGACTTCAAGATCATCTATGACGCCTTCAGTGAAAGCGTCGCCGAGCTGAACGCTGCCGGGATCCTGGGCACCCTGCAGCAAACGCACTCGACCGGAATCGCAGCATCCGCGTCCTCGAACGTCGTATCCCTGCCCACGCACGCCGGCGCAGTCGCAGGACTGCCGCTGACCGAAAGTCAGACCGAAATCTGGCTGGCGGCACAGATGGGCGACGAAGCATCCTGCGCCTTCAACGAATCCGTCAGTTTGAAAATGGACGGCGCGCTGAACGAAGCGGCGCTGCGTGCATCGCTCGCGTATCTGTTCAGTCGCCACGACGCGCTTCGCGCAGCGTTTTCCGCCAGCGGCGAGGAGATGCATATCCGCGAACCCGGAACAGTCGACCTGCCTGTAACGGACCTGACCAGCCGCCCGGACGCCCAGGACGGTCTCGAGAAGCTGCTCGCCGCGGATGCGCGCACCGCGTTTGACCTGGTGAATGGCCCCTCGGCACGGGTGCAGCTAGTGAGGCTGGCGTCCGACCAACACGTCCTCGTGTTCACCGCGCATCACATCATCTGCGACGGCTGGTCGATCAACGTGTTCGTGACGGAGCTGGCGGAGATCTATCCCCTGTTCTGCCGCAGTGAGACTCCGCAGCTGCCACCCGCGCTGCTCTACAGCACCTATGTGCGCGAACAGTCGAAAGGCGAGCCGGCGGAAGCGGCCAGGACCGAAAGCTTCTGGCTGGAACAGTTCCGGGAGCCCGTCAAAACGCTGGACCTGCCCACTGACCGGACCCGCCCCGCCCTGAAGTCCTACAGCGGCGCGAGCCGCTGCCGGCGGATCGATGCGAGCCTCTACCAGGCGCTGAAGAAAAGCGGCGCCAAGGTCGGCAACACTCTGTTCGTCACCCTGCTCGGGGCCTTCCAGGCACTGATCGGACGGCTCTGCGAGCAGAGCGACATTACGGTGGGCGTGCCGACAGCGGGACAGTCATTGCTCGAAGACCAGATTCTCATGGGACACTGCGTCAACTTCCTGCCGATCCGCGGCGGATGGACGAGTGACACGACGATCGGCCAGCACCTGCGCGCCGTTTCGAAGCGGATGCTCGATGCCTTTGAGCATCAGAACTACACACTCGGCACGCTGGTGCGCAAGTTGTCGCTCGCGCGCGAGCACAACCGCGTACCCCTGGCCGAGATTCAATTCAACCTCGAGCGGCTGGCCGAGCGGATCAAGCTGCCCGGCCTCGAGATCGACGTGACGCCGAACAGCAAGGCGCACGTCAACTTCGACCTGTTCCTGAACGTGATCGAGTCGGAGGCCGGGTTGCGCCTGGACTGCGACTACAACACGGACCTGTTCGATGCCGCGACCATCGATCACTGGCTCGACTGTTACCAGGTCGTGCTGGAATCGATAGTCGGGCAACCCGATCAGCCGTTGGAGCGCATTGCATACCTGCCGGCGGCCGAGCGGCAGCGGTTGCTCAGCGAGTACAACCGTACGTCTGCGCCCTATCCGCGCGACCGATCCGTCCAGCAACTCTTCGAAGCACGAGTAGCCGAACGCCCGCAGGCGATTGCTGCGCAATTCCGCGACGAAAGCGTGAGCTACGAGACCTTGAACCGGCGCGCCAACCAACTCGCAAACTTCCTTCTGCGCCGAATCGGCGGCGCGGCCGGAAGAAAAGACAGCAAACTGCAGCCGTTGGTTGGCGTAGCAGTCGAACGATCGCTGGACATGCTGGTCGCCTTGCTCGCGACGTTGAAGGCAGGCTGCGCATACGTCCCATTGGATCCGACTCATCCCGTTCCGCGCCTGCGGCATATTCTGAACGACGCAGATGTTGCGGCTCTAATTACTGATGGCACTGTCGATGACGAGCTGGCTCGCGCGGGCACACCGACCATCCACCTCAGAAGAGAGATTGGCAGCATAGCGGCCTCCTCTGCGACACCACCCACAGTCCCGGTAAAGTCGGACGACCTGGCCTATGTGATCTATACGTCTGGGTCGACCGGACTCCCCAAGGGCGTGGAAGTCTCGCATGGGGCAGTAGTCAACTTCCTGACTTCAATGGCTCGCGAGCCGGGAATGTCGCGAGACGACGTTCTGTTCGCTGTCACTACGATCTCGTTCGATATCGCCGGCCTCGAGCTCTATCTTCCTCTGAGCGTAGGAGCACGCGTCGTCATTGCAGAGCGTGAGGAGCTCATCGACGGATTCGTCCTGCTTCAGCACCTGGAGCAATGTGGCTCCACGATCATGCAGGCGACGCCTGCGACCTGGCGGATGCTGCTCGAAGCCGGATTCCACGCCAGGGCGGGCTTCAAAATGTTGTGTGGCGGCGAAGCGCTGCCCCGCGATCTTGCCAACCGTCTGCTGACCGGGCCTGGCACGTTGTGGAACATGTACGGGCCCACCGAGACGACCATCTGGTCTTCGTGCAGCCAGGTGACTGCCGATGACTCGCCGATTACGGTGGGCAGGCCGATAGCCAACACGCAGTTCTACGTGCTGGATCGTCACGACCAGCCCGTGGCGCAAGGGGTTCCCGGCCAGCTGCACATCGGCGGCGACGGTGTTGCCCGCGGCTATCACAAGCGTGCCGAGCTGACAGCGGAGCGCTTCGTGAAGAATCCATTCGAGGCCGGCCGGATGTATCGCACGGGCGATCTGGCCAAGTGGCTGCCCAATGGACAGCTACAGGTCCTCGGCCGCATCGATCACCAGGTCAAGTTGCGCGGCTTCCGGATCGAGATCGGCGAGATCGAGACCGTTCTGATGCGCAAGAGTGGCCTGTCCACCGTCGCCGTGATTCTGCGGGAGGACAATCCGGGCGCACCGCGGCTCGTGGCGTATTATGTTGAAGAGCCCGGCCATAACCGCTCGGAAGAACAACTGCAGGCGGCGCTCGCGGATGACCTTCCGGACTACATGATCCCCAGTGCCTGGGTCAAACTCGACCGCCTACCGGTCTCGCCCAACGGCAAGTTGGATCGTGCCGCGCTGCCCAAGCCGCAGTCCGTCGCAACGACCGAAGAAGAGTTCGTCGCGCCACAAACCCAGAACGAGACACGGCTCGCAAAAATCTGGGCCGAGGTCTTGCATCTGCCCCGCGTCAGCGCAACCATTGACCTGCTGAAGCTGGGCGCAGACTCAATCCAATTATTCCAAATCATTGCCCGCTCCAGCCGAGAGGGGTTCCGTTTGACCGTCAAGCAGCTCTTGCAGCACAGGACCGTTCGTGCCGTAGCCGCCCTGTTGGACGAGCCGACCCCAGGAGTCACACCCGCTACGGACAGCCGCCCGAGCCTGCCCACCCTGGGTCAGTTCCAGCGCAGCCAGCGGACCGCATCCAACATCAAGCGGTGATGGCGCGATGGCCACGGCGAGCAGCTACATCTTCAGTACTGCCGAACCCTCCGGCGCCGTGCCGGGGCCGGAGCTCGCCCCCATTGTGAGCGACGGCTCCGCCGAGCCGCATTACCAGGACTTCCCGTGCTCCGTGGCACAGGAGCGTTTCTGGTTGCTCGACCGCCTGGAGCCCGGCAATCCTTCGTATAACGTCGCAGTTCGCTGGCGGCTGGACGGCCGCATCTCAACCGAGCTGCTCGAGAGCGCCTGGCGTGAAATCGTCGTGCGTCACGAAGTGCTCAGAACGCGCTTTCTGGAGATCGACGGCAAGCCGGTGCAGCGCGTCGCCGCGCGCGGCACGTTCAAGCTCGTCGAGATCGACCTGAGCTCCCTTCCCGAGGCGGCGCGGTCGGAGGAAGGCGATCGGATCGGCTTGATCGAGGCGCGCGCGCCGTTTGATCTGGGAAGCGGCCCGCTCATTCGAGTGGTGCTGCTGCGCCACTCGACGAGCAGCGCGATCATCCTGGTCACGACTCATCAGATTGTTTCGGACGGCTGGTCGATCGGTGTCATGGCTCGCGAGATGGGCGCGATCTATCAGGCGCTGGCGACAGGTGCGCCGCCATCGCTCGAACCGCTCGCTATTCAGTACGGTGACTACGCTCAGTGGCAGCTCGAGTGGATGCGCCAGCGCGGTATCGAAACGGAGACTGCCTATTGGAGCCGGCAGCTCAGCGGGGTCGCTCCCTTCGAGGTCGTGGCCGACAGGCCGCGTCCGGCGGTGCCGACGACCAACGGCGCGATCGCCTCTATCGTGCTGCCACGCGAATTGACCAACAAGGTGCATGCGCTGAGCGTGGATTCGGGCGTGACGCTGTTCGCTGCGGCCGTGGCTACACTCTGCGCAACCCTGGCGCGCTACACGGGCAAATCCGAGATCGTCATCGGCACACAGGTCTCGGACCGTGACCAGGTCGAGCTGGAGCCGATGATCGGCCAGTTCGTCAATTCACTGATCCTGCGCAACGACGTGCGCGGCGATCCGCGCTTCACCGAGTTCCTGGAACGGACCAGTACCACCATTTCCGAAGCGCTGGAGCACCGGAATATCCCGATAGAGCGCCTGCTCGGGATGGTCAAGGCCGGCCGCGGCGGCAGCAACAGCCCGCCGGTATCGGTGAACTTCATCTTCCAGAGGACGTTCATCGAGGACCGCCACTACGGTGATTTTGCGCTGGTGGACCTGCCTTCGCTGCCGGCGGGGGCCATCTACGACTTGAACTTTTTCATGGTCGAGCGGCCGGACGGCTGGCGCTTCTCCTGCCAATTCAACACGGACCAGTTCGAAGCGGCGACCGCCAAGCGCCTGCTGGGCTATTTTCAAGCAGCCCTGGAAAGTGCGGTGGCCGCCCCCGCCCGTCGCATCTCCGAGCTGCGTCTGGCCGATCCGGGCGAGATCAACGGGTTGCTGGAGCGACTTCGCGGCCCCTCGGTCACCTGGCCGCAGGAACGGACTATCGGTGAGCTGATCGCCACGCAGGCCAAGGCCACACCCGCGTCGGTCGCGGTGGTGTGCGGCGACCGGCATCTGACCTTCGCGCAGCTCGAATCCGAGTCACAACGGGCCGCCTTTGCCTTGAGCGCACAGGGAATCGGCCCCGGAACGCGTGTTGGTCTACAGCTTCCGCGCTCGATCGAACTGTTGATCGCGATCCTCGGAGTGTGGAAAACGGGCGCGTCATACGTTGCACTGGATGTGCAGGACTCCCCAGAACAGACACAGCAGCTCATCGACTCGTCCGGCGCGTCGCTGGTAGTGACCACGCACGGCCTCGACGCCGCGCTCAAAGCGGCCCGTGGCGTAGTCACGAGCCTCTCCGGGCCTGCTCCCGGCTCAAACCCAACACTGCCTCGGGTGGAAACGCACTCCCCTGCCGCTGTCTGGTTCAGCACCCGGGACGGCGGCAGCCCCGTCGCGGTGGAGATCTCACATCTCGCCCTGGTCAATGCCCTCTCGAGCCTGCAAAACAGGATCGGCAGCACGAGCGCCGATGTCTTTCTCTCGCTGGCTCCAACCGTCGGGTCGGCACTTCCCGTCGAGTTGTTTCTACCGCTCATGCACGGAGCGCGGATCGTGCTGGCGATCGCGGAAGAAACAACCCCTGCGGGCAGGCTCCAACATTTGATCAAGCAGGCCCGCGTAACGACCGCGATGGCCACGCCGGCGACGTGCTCCAACTTGCTGGAAGGTATTCCCGCAGGTCAGAAGATTCCCAGAATCCTCTGCGAACGTGGCGCGTTCGGATCCGCCACGATAGCGCGGCTGCTCGCGTGCACCACCGAGCTTTGGGCCCTGCACTCCTACACCGAAACCTCCGGTTGCGTGTCCGCGCGCCGGGTTCATCAGCCGCACGATCTGCGCTTGCTCGGCGAGCCTTTTGCGAACACACGGTTCCGCGTTTTGGACGAGAGCCTGAGATCTGCGCCAGTGGGTACCCGCGGCGAGCTGTACATCGGTGGCCACAATGGCATCGTAGATGAGTCCGCAGATCCTGAAGGCGGACGCTTCATCTTCGCCCCAGCCGGCGGCGCAGAGGACGAGCGGCTGTTCAAGACGGGTGATGCAGCCCGCATCAGGGCGGATGGGATCGTCGAGATCATCGACGAGCGCCCGGCGCGCGAGGTGGAAGCGACAGAGCTGCGCAAGCCGGAGCTGGAAGTCGAAGTCGATCCGCAGATGGAGCGCCGCCTGACCGCGATCTGGGCGGAGCTGCTGGGCGTGCCAGAGGCCGAGATCGACGGTAAGGCCAACTTCTTCGAGCTGGGCGGCCATTCGCTTCTGGCCGCGCGGATGCTGACGCGGGTAGAAGCGGAATTCGGCCGTCGCGTCACGCTGGCCTCCCTGTTCCGTGCACCGAGCGTTCGCGGGCTGGCTCGCCTGCTGCACAGCTGCGCGCGTGAATTCGATTTCCGCCAGATGGTGAAATTGCAGGCGGACGGCGCCAACGTTCCCCTGATCGCGATCAACAACACGGGTGTGTTCTACCTGCTGGCCAAGCGGCTCGGACGCCAGCAGCCGGTCACCTCGCTGCAGGTTTTCGACCCTGCTGCGAAACACGAAACGCTTCCCCAGACGCTCGAGGAAATCGCGGCGGAGTACGTCAAGCTGATTCGCCGGGTTCATCCAGCCGGGCCGTACGTACTCGCCGGCTGGTGTGTCGCAGGCGCGCTCGCCTTCGAGATCGCGCGGCAGCTCGCCGCGAACCACGAGCCAGTCAGCAATGTGTTCCTCATCGACTCCTGGGTGCCGGGCTACTTCGCGCGCCTGCCATTGCTGCGCCGGTTGATCGGCACCTACACACTGCGCTGGCAGCTGACTCACGCCGACTGGCTCCGCTTCAAAGCGGGGCAGCAGACTTTTGCGCAATTCATCGATCAGCGTCCGAGCGTGCAGCAGCTGCGCACGTTGCTGGCGCGCCTGTTGGGCCGCAAGCGCCGTGAGCAGGCCATCGAGGGCGAAGGGCCCGAACAGTACGACAAGTGGCTGCTGGAATATCTCAAGGCCACCACCAACCGCTACGAGCCGCAGCCCTACCCCGGCCGCATCACGCTGTTCCGCAGCACGCACGAGCCTACCGGCTGGTTGTTTGATCCGCTGGCGGGCTGGGGCCGCCTTGCACAGGGCGGCGTCGAGCTCGCAATGGTGGAAGGTAATCACTTCACGATGTTCCAAGACCCCGGCGCCAGCCAGATGGCTGGGCGCATGGCGCCCCTGATAGCCGCCGCCGAACGCCCCGCCTAGACCCCTGGCCCGGTCTGCAAGCCATGCGCCTGTTGGAATTGATTCTGGCACTCACTATTGCGGCCTGCACCATCCGCCTGGCCGGCCTCGAGCGGGCCGCAAGTACGCAGTGGATCCGCGGCATGCAGTTGCTGCTCGCGGCCATGTTGGTGGCACAGCTGCTGGTTGAGGGTTGGCGGTGGCAGATGTTTCCCGCCTATGCGGCCGCGCTCCTGGTCGCTGCCATACCCAGTCTGCCCGGCCTGAGCGCGCAAGGCCTGTTCTGGTCGGCGGCTGCAAGCGTTGCGTTGCTCGCAATGTCGGTGGTGAGTTGTCTGTTGCTGCCCTTCGTGGCGCCGCAGTCTGCGCATGGTCCATACGCTGTTGGGGTAACCACGGTCGCCGTAAATGTGTCGCGGCCACTGGATGTTGGAGCCGATGAGCTGAAGGCGGCGCCCCTGGTATGGCTGTGGTATCCGGCGGAAGCTCCCGCGCGGGGGGAACGATTCGCGACGCTGCTGCGGCAAAGGATTTCCGCTCGGCTGCGAGCGCTCGCGCCCGCTCCCGCCGCGCCGGACGCGCCTGTAGTGCGCAATGCAACGAAGTTTCCAGTGGTGATCTATTTCGACGGCTGGCCGGAAGACAAAATCCAGAACATCGCACTGATCCTCGAGTTGGCCAGCCGCGGGTTGGCAGTCGCCACGGTTCAATATCCGGCCAGGCTGCCCGGCACTTCAGATGCAAGCGACGCGCAGATGCGCGCGCAATTGGCTCGACAGATGACCGCGTACTCATCTGATGCCGCGTTCGAACGCTCGGTTCAACTTGACCACTCCCGTGCCCAAACTCACGCGCGGGATGCGATCGCCGTCCTCGAAGCACTCTCCAAGCTCGATGCGGACACCGGCAGCCGCTTCGCCCGGCGGCTGGACACTCAACGCGCCGGCACGATCGGCTTTTCATACGGGGGTGCCATAGCGGCCGAGGCGAGTCACCTCGATCCACGCATCAGGGCCGTCATCAACATGGATGGGCGCCACTGGGGTCAGTCGCTCCAGCAAGGTGTCCAACGGCCGTACATGTTTATCTGTGAGGAGCTGGCCATGCCTACGGCGGCCGATCTGACTTCGGCCGATCCGACGATCCGTTACGAGGCGATACTCGACCAGGTCGATTACTCGCAGCTTGCGGCCAATCTGCAGGCCCGGGGAGGCATCCGCGTAGCCATCGCTGGTACGGCACACATGAACTTCACCGACGTCGCTTTGCGCTCCCCACTGCGTCGGTTCTCCGGCGGCGGATCGATAGATGCGCGTCGAGCGCAGGAAATCATACAGGCCTACGTAGTTGAGTTTTTCTCGCGTTACCTATCATCGACGCAACCGCGGCTGCTGGATTCCCCCTGGCCGAAGTTTCCCGAAGCGCGGGTGCAGATCTGGTCCTCCCCGGAGGAATCGAAATGAGAATTACCTGGCCGTGGGTAGTGCTGCTGCTGCTGCTTGCAGCGTGCCTGGCACATGGATTGTGGATCGTGCGAGACCTCGGGCCATATACCGCTGTCTACGATACCTACCGGGATCTCGGCTATGTCCAGGGCTTTCTCGATGGTGACCTCGCGGGAGATCCGTCGATGGACGGTGCGAAGCGCTACTACCCGCCACTGCTTCACGCCCTGGCCGCCTGTTTGGCGCTCATCACTCATACACCACCTCTGGAGCTGCTGGTCCGCGCAGCACCCTGGGCCAACCTTCTGGTTCCGGCTATGTTCTTCCTGATGGTCCGGCGACTGATCAATGCGCCGGCGGCGGCCATTGCCACGACGCTGTTCGTGTGTTTCGACGGTCTGCTGCTGCCACCCTGGATGGCTGCAACCTACACACCATGGACCTCGGTACCGGCGCTCACTCAGGCTCTGTTCTTTTCCAGCGTCTGGTTGATCAGTGCACGGATCCAGCAAGGGCGATTTATAGACGCCGTGAGCATCGGATCGGCCACTGGTATCGTATTTCTCGCCCACACTGTTCCTGCATTGATTCTCGCGGCGATCATCGCAGCAGCAGCCCTGGCGACGCAGCGCGCGAGGCTACGGACGGCTGCCTGGGTTGCGGTCGCTGGCGGTGTGGCCTCGCTCTGGGCGCTGCCTTTCATCGTGCCACTGGTGATCAGCTATCACTTGAAGATCGTGCACGCCAACGGCGCGTTCATGGATGATTTGTTTGATCCGAGCCGAATCCCGAAACGGGTGATAGCAGCCATTCTCCCTGGCCTGTTTGCTCTCATAGGGTTGGCGTGGAGCTTTTGGCGCAGAAAGCAGATTGGCGTGGGCTTGAGTCGCGCTACGCTCGCAATCCTCGCCGTTTGGATCATCCTGCCGGTGCTGTTCCTGGCGCGTTACTTCGGTTGTGGCGGTGGAGGCACCTCCACCGTCTGTACGGCATTCGTGGTGCCGGTTCACCACTGGATGTTCTATCTGCAATCAGCGCTGGCGTGTGTGTTTGGTTACGCGGTCATGTCCGCATGGGAAGCCGCAGGCATGGTCGGGCGCCGCGCTTCAGGAGCGGCCGCGGTGGCGGGGGTGGCTTTCGTGTTGGCGTGTGCGCTGTTGATCCTTCGGCCAATCGACCAGCAGATGCGGGATCGTGCGCTGGACATGCGCAATCGCATCGACGTGCCACTGTACCAATGGCTGCTGACCCACACCCCACCCAGCGCGCTGTTCGTCGCGGACGTCTCAACTGACGGCGTCCATGACACTGCATCCACGGCGGTTCTTGCAGCAGGCCGCAAGAGTGTAGCTCTTCCGTTTACATTCTCGAATCCGTACGTCAACTGGGAGACTCGCAGGGACCGCTCGGAGGGCTATCTCGCGGCCGCCCTCTCCGGGAAAGATGCGGCCTCTCTTTGCCGCCTGCTCGCGGAAGCCGGCCCCGGCAACGGGGTGTATATCGCGCTCGCCCTGGGCACCGATGCCCCACCCGGTCAGTTGCAGCCGGTGTTTCGCAGCAATCAGAACAGCGTGTATTCCGTCGCGCCTTCCGTCTGCAGATGAGCTCGCTGCGCCCGACAACGGTGGCTCGGACCGTCGATTCGCGCACCGACTGGCCCTGCTGCCGGCAGGTATTGTGTTTCCCTCTATGACCCAGCAACAGGTCAATCCTACGAACCCGCGCCGGCTGGGATACAAGGTCCTGGAGATCCTGCTGGGCCGGCTGCCGACCGGGCGCTGGGCACGGGCTGTCCCCGGACTTCCGCGCTACTACGCCAGGCACGTGCTGCACAGGCGCGATCACACCGGCGTGTACAGCGGGATCTACCCGACGTACGAGGCTGCGATGGCGGACATTCCTGAGTCCCGCCAGGCGGGCTGGGATCATGAGAGCTCCGCCAAGCTGTGGTTGGATCAGATCGACCGAGTGAGACCGTCCACCTATCCCATCTTCTTTTGGCTCAACCAGGTGTTTGGCGACCATGATGCGTTGGTGGACGTCGGCGGCTCGATCGGCTTGACCTACTACGGCTACCGTCGGCTGGGTAATCTGCCGCCGAACGCTACCTGGACCGTCGTGGAAGTCACCAAAATCGCCGAGCAAGGCGCCCAGATAGCGCAGCGGGAGGGGGCTGCGGCACTGAAGTTCGTAGACGAGCTCGCCGCTGCGGGCCACTGCGACGTGTTGATGGCAACGGGCGCTCTGCAATACATGCCGATATCCCCGTCGAGCCTGCTGGAAGCGTTGCCGAGCAAGCCGCGCCACATCCTGCTGAACAAGCTGCCGATCACCGCAGGCGAGGACTGTTGGACACTGCAGAACTACGGTCCTGCGGTCGCACCCAACCGGCTTTTCAACGAACGCAGCTTCCTCCAGCAATTCGCCGCTCACGGCTATCAGCTGCGCGATCGCTGGGCAGTGCAGGACCTGGATTGCCTGATTCCATTCCATCCCGAGCGGTTCATCAAGGAGTTCGCCGGGTTCGTTTTCGAGCGGCGCTGAAGCGGTGAGGAAGATCTCGCCGACCTCCTGGGTCACCGCGCAGAATCTGTTCAAGCAGATCTTCGCGATCGCCCTGTTCGCCATTCAGGCCCCGATGCTGGGACCGCGCGCCTTCGGTCTGATCGCGCTGGTCATGGTTTTCATCGGCTTCTGCGAATATGTCCTGGAGATCGCCGCGACCGATGCGCTGATCTCGGTGAAGGACATCGAGGAGCGGCATTACTCGACCATGACGACAGTGAATGTCGCATGCGGCATTACACTGGGAGCGCTCATCTTCGCGTTTGCACCGGGCATCGCGACAATTTCCCGCGAGCCGGAGCTGGTTCCCATCCTGCGCTTCATGGCGGCGCTGCCCATACTGACTGTACTGGCCTCGGCACCGAATGCAGCCTGCCGCCGGGAACTGCAGTTCGAGCCCCTGGTGACCCGTGTGCTCGCGAGCACGACCGCCGGCGGTATAGTTGGTTTGATCCTCACCTTCATGCACTTCGGCGTCTGGGCACTGGTATGGCAGGCAACCATTCAACGGGTGCTGAACGTCGCCATTCTGTGGAGGCTCGTGAAGATGCCCTTTCGCATGGGCTTCTCAGTGCCTCATTTCAAGGAGTTGCGCCGCTACGCAGCGCCGATGCTGGTGTCCCAGACCATGTCCTGGGCAGCGGACCAGATCCCACGCTACATCCTGGGATTCTTCCTCGGCGCAAGCGAGCTCGGTCTTTTCAGCCTTGCCGCCCGCCTCAGCGACATCGTCGTGCAACTTGCCGTCTCGCCCCGTTACGGTGTCGCCCGAATCGAGATGCGCCAATTTGCCGACCAGCGGGCTGGGATCGAGCTTGCGACCCGGCGGATCCTGACGCACATGAGCGCACTGACGTTTCCGCTTTGCATCGGCGCGGCGGTCGTCATGCCACTGCTCTTCGCGACCTGGCTGAATGCACGCTGGGCGGGCGGGGTACTTCCCGCACAGCTGATGATGTTGGGAGTCATGCCCTATGTCACGCACTATGCGTTGAGCGCCGCGTTGCTCGGAATGAACCGGCAATCATCCATAGCCATCAACGCGACTGCCCAGACGTTCACGCTGGTACTGGTCAGTGCCGTATTCGCCCCGCTTGGCCTGTATC
Source organism: Gammaproteobacteria bacterium (assembly GCA_028293745.1). GTDB lineage: Bacteria > Pseudomonadota > Gammaproteobacteria > Steroidobacterales > Steroidobacteraceae > 13-2-20CM-66-19. Next base: position 13,595 of record JAQGOF010000138.1, read on the forward strand.
CGGCAACGGCCGCAATCGCCTGCCGTCCGCTGGTCACTGCGACGATTCCGATCATCTTCGCGCGCCGCTATGGCGGCATCGCAGCGAAAGGCGTACTGCTCGCACAGATGCCGCCGCTCTTGGCGGCTGGCGCCACCGGAGCCCTCGTATTCGGACTGAAAGTGCTGTTGTCCCCGTATCTGGGCAGCGTGGCGCTACTGATCTGGCTCGTGCTGGCCGGGGTTGTGGCCTATGGCGCCTTGATTGGACTGTTGCTGCCTGAATTCACGGCACAGCTCGCCACCCGGCTCCCCCGGCTCTCCAGGGCGAGTTGATGGTTCAGGCGGCGGGCGGAGTCCAGACCGGATAGGGTCGCAGAACGGCCGGCGGCTTGCGCAGCCGGCGTGCCGCCCGGTACGCGGCGAGCTTCACCTCATCGCGCCATGCAGAGGTCCCCGGCGGCGACGGACGCAGACCCAGTGTTCGCAGGCGCCGGTTGATTCTGTGCAGGTCGGTCAGCCGATCGACCGACCGCAGCTCATAAGTCACGCTCAGAGCAACTGACACATTGTCGTAATTCTGCACCCAATGCGGAGCATTCACCGGAACATGGATCCCAAAGCCCGCGCGCAGCTCGTAAGCATTCGCATCCGCCTGCCGCTCCGGCCGGTAATTGGCCAGCACCTGGCTGATTGAGTAGAACTTTTCCAGCTCGAGGTCGCTGACCAACGTCCGGTCGGTATGATCGAAGACATAGAACTTCTTGTCTCCTGCGACCTGCAGCAGGAAATTGGTTTCACCATCCATGTGGTACGGCGTCACGCGATGCGGGGAGCTGACCAGGATGAGCACTTCACCGACAGTGACGTCGCAACGCATCTGCTCGCCCGCGAGCTGCACGATGCGCGCCAGAACCTGCTGCAGCACCGGCCCGTACTGCGGATCCTGCTCGGTATGCTTCAGGATCACCAGCGAGTTGTTGTGCTCGATGTTCACCAGCGTCTCATCGAGGGTCAGGCGGTCCTTCTGACCGGACTCCCAGTTGTTGCTCACTGCGATCTTGCCGTTCGACCAGTAAGTGTCGCGGTGGTCGGGCATGCGCCGGGACAGCGCAACGAGGTTCTTCAGTTCCCACATGGGGTTGCCCGCGAGCTCGTGCGGGAACATGAAATTGACCCGGTTGTAGTTGCGGCTGAACAGCCCCTGCGGGTCCTCGATCGGGGTTGCGGCCGCCGTGGTGCGAGTCATCAGCGTTTTCTGACCGGCCCGTGGCGGCGGTCCTTGTATTTCAGCAGGGCAGCACCGACCGGCCGCTTGAGAAAATCGAGCCACGGCGACCTGGCCGGTGGCGTGGGCTTCAGGCCCAGCTTCCTGCGAAGAAAATAATTGGCGCAGTACAGGTGCGCGTACTCGCTGTCCCAACTGTGGTAGTTGATGCTCACGGACACCGAGATGTTGTTGTCGTTCTGCACCCAATGCGGCGCATTTACCGGGATGTGCACTCCGTTGCCAGGCACGAGGCGCACGACATCGGCGTGGTGCTGCAGCTCGGGCTTGTAGATGGCAGCGTTATTGTCCTCGCACCAGAAGCGCTCGATTTCTTCCTCTGGAAGAACTTCACGGTCGAACTTGCTGAAAATGCTGATGTCCTTCTCGCCGTGCACCTGCAGAAGGAAGTTGGTCTCGCTGTCGATGTGATACGTGGTGATACGCCGGGGGGAGGTTATGAACAGAATGACCTCGCGGCGGCGCATTTTCCTCTCGAGCTCCCGTCCGCTGATCTGCAGCAGATCGGAAATGCAGCGCTGCAGGAGGCCCGCATAAGCCGGATCACTCTCGGCGCGCTTGAGGATGATGAAAGCCCCGGCGTTCTCGATCCGGCGAATGGTCTCGTCCACCGGGAACTCGCAGCGCGAGGTGCCCCAGCGCTCGTTCAGGTCGGTGACACCCGCGTCGTAGTACAGATCGTCGGGCCGCTTCGCCGCCGTGTCGCGCGCCAGCTCGATGAGCCGTGGCAGCTCGAAAAGCGGATGTCCCGTCAGCTCGTGGTGCAGGACGAAGTGGCGGCTGTTGAAGTGCTCTCGGAAAACTTCCGGTTTTAAATCGAGCATGGCGCTTCTTATAGGTGTTGATCGCGGTCGGGCGGCGGGCAGTATCGAGCAAACGCAGACGGCCGCAAATGACCTGTTTCTCAGATCTTGTCGGGTGCCAATTTATACAGTAATATCAGTATATTAGGTACTCCAGCAGCAGACCGGACGCGCGCCGGTGCCGCCCCGTTATGACAACCCGCCACGGCTACGCCCGTTTGCAACCATGGCTGTAGAGGCTCTCGCCCTGCGGACACGCCTGTGCGTGGATCTGGACGGGACCCTCATCCGGTCGGATCTGCTTCTGGAGACGCTGCTGCTGCTGACAAAGCGCAATCCGCTATATCTGTTTTTGTTTCCGGTATGGCTGCTGCGGGGCAAGGCCGTGTTGAAGGCGGAGATCGCCTCACGAGTGAGCCTGGAGCCTGCCACGCTCCCCTACAACAAGGAGTTTGTCGAGTGGCTGCGGGCCGAGCGGGCAGCACAACGAAGCATCTGGCTGTGCACGGCGGCCAGCGAACCACTCGCGCGGAGCGTTGCGGATCATCTCGGATTGTTCGATGGAGTTCTCGCCAGTGACCGCACGGTCAATCTGGCGGGGACCGCCAAGGCGGCCCGGCTCGTCGAGCACTTTGGCGAGGGCGGCTTCGACTACTGTGGAAACGAGCGCCGCGACCTGGCGGTCTGGCGACACGCAAGCGGCGCAATCGTGGTCAACGGTAGCTCACACCTCGAGACCGAGGTCTCGCGCTTTGTGCGCGTCGTACGTGCATTTCCATCGAACGCGCATCCGCTCAAGTCGATCATTCGCGCGCTCAGGCCTCATCAGTGGGCCAAGAACATGCTGATCATGGTTCCGTTACTCGCCGCTCACGGTGCGGCGGATCCCGGCTCCCTCGCGGCTGCACTGCTCGCCTTCGTCTCCTTCTCGCTCTGCGCTTCTTCCGTTTACGTTCTGAACGATCTGCTCGATCTCGAGGCGGATCGCGCTCATCCGCGCAAATCCAAACGGCCCTTCGCCTCCGGAGACCTTCCGCTGCTCGCGGGGCTTGCGATGGCGCCGATCCTGCTCGCGGTGGCTGTGATCATCGCCGCATTCCTGCCGGCCAAATTCTGGCTCGTGCTGGCTACGTACTACGCTCTCACGTGCGCCTATTCCTTCGCATTGAAGGGGCTCGTGCTGATTGATGCGCTGACGCTCGCCGGGTTGTACACGCTTCGCATCATCGCCGGATCCGCTGCGGTGTCCGTGGCTTTGTCGTTCTGGCTGCTGTTGTTTTCCGTCTTCCTGTTTCTCAGCCTTGCGTTCGTGAAGCGCTTTGCGGAGCTGGAGTCACTGCGCAAGCAGCAGCGCCTGCGCGCCGCCGGGCGCGGCTATCACGTGGAGGACTTGTCCCTGTTGCAGAGCCTGGGTACCGCCAGTGGCTATTTGAGCGTGTTGGTGCTCGCGCTGTACATCAATTCGCCGCAGATCGAGATTTTGTACAGCCGCCCGAAGGTGATCTGGATGCTGTGCGTGCTGATGCTGTACTGGATCAGCCGCATCTGGATGGTTGCCCAGCGCGGCCAGATGCATGAAGATCCCGTGGTGTTTGCCCTGAAAGACAAGGCGAGTCTGGGCGTCGGATTGCTGGCGGCCCTGGTAGTTGCACTGGCTACCTGAATATGCCCCTCTTCGGGTGGCCCATCATGGCAGTCATCCGCGCGATTCCGGAACGGATCTTCGGCCGCCTCGCGCTGTAACGGCCCGCGGCCGCGCGCAAAGTAGTATAAAATCGTTTATAATCATTGAGATGGCGTCTATTCCAAGGCAATCTGACGTACATCAATCGCGCCGGGGCGGCCTACGCGACAAGGCGGACATAACTATGGCACAGTACTCGCCAGTCGCCGTTTGAGACACCGAACCGGGCGACGACGCCCGAGGTCTGGTTCAATCCACGCTTCAAGGTCGCGAACACTACAGGAATGAGCGCCGAGACCCGACAGGAAAACTTGGAAGAGTCGGATCGACAACAGCATCGGCACGAGTCAGATCAGGAAGTGTCCGACGCCCTGATGCTGCTCTTCCGACTGCCCGACGAAGCCATCGCCAGCATCCGTGAATCGGCCAAGAGCCTGCAGGTGAGCTTCTCGGAAGCAGCGCTGCACACGGGGCTCGTCACGCAACGGGAGCTCGACCAGGCGCTCGACTATGTTCGAAGGCAGGAGCGCAACGCCGGGCGCGGTATTGTTGAAGAGGCCCTTCGCCGCCGCTCCACCCGCCGCGAAGTGGCCTTGTGGACGGGCGAGCGCGTCTTTCCGAGCAAAGAGCTCATCCTTGCACACCAGCCCGACCACCAACGCAGTGAGGCTCTGCGCAGCCTGCGTACCGAGCTGCTGATGCGCACCAGTGGCCGCCGCGGCGCGGGTATCTTCGCCTTCCTGAGCCCGTGCGCCAAGGAAGGACGCTCGCAACTGTGCGCCGAGCTCGCGATCGCATTCGCCCAGCTTGGCAGCCGCACGCTGCTGGTGGACGCAGATCTGCGCCGTCCGCATCTGCACGCGCTGTTCGGAGCTGACAACCAGATCGGGCTGGCGCAAGCGCTGGATGACGGCAGTGCGCCGCGGGTCTACGGAGTTGAAGGCGCACCGCAGATGCAACTGCTCACATCGGGAGCGATGTCATCCAATCCGCTCGAGCTGCTGTCCGGCAGCCGGTTTGAGCGGCTGGTGGCGGAGTGGCGCCGCAGTTATGAATTCGTGCTGATCGATACGCCGCCGGCGTCCGAGTTTTCGGACGGGCTGCCCGTTGCGACCGCGGCAGGCAACGTAGTGCTCCTGGGACGCAAGAACTCGACGTCATTCAGCGTCCTGACGGAGTTGTGCCGCAAGCTCGAGACAACTCACGCCAGGGTGGTTGGCGCGGTCATCAACACTTTCTGACGAGGCGCGCACAAGCGCGCCGTACTGTCCGGGATACTCCTTGCCGCTAGTCGCCACTGACGAGCCGTCAGGCTCCGCTGCTGAGCACCGCGAACCGCCACACCCCGTATCCACCGGAGCCGCGGCCAGGCCGCTGCTCGGCATTCAGTATCTGCGCGCGGTCGGCGCGCTGCTGATCGTCTTCTTCCACATGACCATACAGATTCCCCTGTACACGGGGTACTTCAACAAGTTTGTGCTCGGCCAGCTGCACCTGGCTAACGGGGTCGATCTGTTCTTCGTCGTGAGCGGCCTCATCATGATGCTTTCGAGCCGCCGCGCGAGCCCGGGTGATTTCATCGTGCGGCGGATGATCCGCATCATCCCGATGTACTGGATGCTGACGTGCCTGCTCGCACTGCTCGTCTGCTGGCGCCCGGAATTGTTTCGTACTACTGCGCTGTCCTGGGAATATCTGCTCAAGAGCCTGGCATTCATCCCCTATGCCAATCCGGCCCAAAACGGCCAGTTCTTCCCGTTGCTGGTGCCCGGCTGGTCGCTCAATTTCGAGATGTTCTTCTACGCCGTGTTCGCCGCTACGCTGTTCCTGCCATACAGGACGCGGTTAGTCGCCATGGGCGGCGCTTTTGGCGTGTTGCTGGCGATTGAGGCCATTGCGCACTCCCCGACCCTCGGCTTCTTCGCCGATCTGCGGCTGCTGGAATTCTGGCTCGGCATGCTGTTCGCCAGTGTCTTTCGGGATACGAAGCTGAGATTGCATCCAACGGTGGCCGCAGTGATTGCGGCCGTCGGCTTCGTCTGGCTGCTCGTGGGCTTTCCCCGGGCGGCCGCAGCCGAAGCTCACGTGCAGATTCTGCTCAACAGCGTGTTGCCTGCAGCCGCCGTGGTGTTTGCGGTGGCATCGCTCGATCTTGGCGAGCGCATTCGAAAGATTTCAGGTTTCGAGCTGCTGGGCGATGCGTCGTACTCGATTTACCTGACGCATATCTTCTCCCTGGGGATTGCCCGGATCATCTGGGTCAAAGCGGGGCTGGCGGCCGGGACAGCGGCCGCGGCCCTCCCGCTGCTTGCGGCGACCTTTGCGCTGTTCTCATGTGTTTTCGCCGTAGCGGTCGCTGTGTTGGTCTATAAGCACGTGGAGCTGCCCGTTCTGCTGCGGCTGCAAGAGGCGTACAGGAACCGCCGCGCGCGGCGGCTCGAGCGAGCCCCTGCCTGAATCGGCCTGAATCAGGGGTCCGGCGGCAGGAAGCCGATCTCATCGAGGTAGAAGACATTGTTCTCCAGGCCGGTTTCATCCTGGATGGCGAACTTGTAGATGTGGATCCCGGTCACGCCCAGGTCCGATAAGGGTATCTTGTAGGTGGTCCACTGGCCCACCACCGGTGCGGGCCCATACTCGAGCGGATCGACCACCTTTCCCACCGGGACATCACCGACCTTCTCAAAGAAGACCTGCAGCTTCTGGCTTGGCACCGTAGGCTTGAGCGAAAACGTGAGATACGCATAGCCACGCGCATCGAAATCCCAGTTGCGCGCGTAGGGCAGGAAACCACCCCAGGGCCCGGTAACCAACACCTTGATGCTGTTCGAGCCGCTCACGGTCTGGCCGGTCTTGTCGGCGTAGAGCGCTTTCGCGCTGAATGAATAATCACCCGGCCAATAGAATGTGCCCTTGTGATAGACCCAGGCGGGTGCGCGCGCCGGCGCCGTTTTCGAAGCTGAGGCGGGGGCGCTATCGGGTTTCGCTGCGTCCCGTTGCCCGGCGGCAGGTGGCCCCGTGTCGTGTTGCCCGGCAGTGCCGCTCGCGGGCCTCGAGTCGCCACTGGCGAGCCTCGATATGAGCTGCACGTACGCCGACTGGTAGTAGATGCCGGGCTCGGTAACAGCCCACGAGCTCTGCGGCCAGGCTCGATTCCAGTCCCGATATGACTTCTGCGGCGGCTGACCTGCGGGAGGCATCAATGATGAGGGCACGCCGTTTTTCACGGCGTCGGCGTTGGGGCCGCCCGGCACGTACCCCGGCGCCGGCCCGCACTGCGAGCTCAGTGCGTTACTCCATTTCGAGTCCTGCCAGAACCAGGTGTGATAGATCTCGTTCGCGGAGCGCGTCGCGCCCTGTTCGTACATGTTGGACAGATAGACCATGGCGAACGGATTCACGCCGTGAAAGTAGTGGAGTATCTCCAGCGCCCGCGTGCGGTAGTCGAGCTGCGCATCGCTTTGGATGTGGTAGGTCCCGATGTCGAGGTTCGAGTTGCCGTAGTTCGCGCGGAGGCCATTACTGCCCCAGTGATACTGCGCATCGTGCAGGTAGGCGCGGTACAGGTCATCCCGGGGCTTGAAGCCGTAGATCTGGTTTCCCGCACTGACGTCGGCGGCCTTATCGGCCAGGATGGCGGTCTTCGTGGCCGCATCGGCGTTGGGAAGAGTTGTGTAGTACAGCAACGCCTCGCCCTGCTCTGCGTTGTATCGGGACCATCCCATGTCACGGTATGAGCGCACGTCCCGGTAATGCGCCTTCACGTAGTCCTGGAACTGCGCATCCCCGGTGAGGGCATACAGATAAACCGCGCCAACGACGGCCTCGCCCGCCTGATCGACCGCAGTCCAGTCGGCGATGCCTGCACGCACGGTCCCGTTGTCACATTGTGTCTGGAGCGTAGTATGTTGGAAATTGCGCCACGCGCTCGTGGCCCGTGTCTTGAGATCGGCGCCCTCATTGCGAAGCGGCTCCACGGTGCCGTACACCAGCGCTGCGTGGGCCAGCATTCCGGCGACGGCGATCGTTGCCGAGGTGCAGCTTGGAACATAGAAGCGCGGCTTGCGGTCCTGGCCCGGGGCGGTGCCCGTTGCGTCCACGATCTCGCCGACCTTGAGGGCGGCGCTGCCATCCGGGTATTGCATCCGTTTCAGCCAATCGGTTTCCCAGCGCACCTCGTCGAGCACGTCGGGCACCCCGTTGCCCGATTCGGGAATCCCGAAATCATCGCTGAAGACGGCCGGGCTCTGCTCATAGGCGGTGAGAAGCTGATGCACGGCAGTGGCCGCGAAGGTCACGTACTTGTTGGTATCGCCCGCATCGAACCAGCCGCCGGACAGGTTTCGCGCTTTCGCCTTGTTGTCACGGTCCGTGATATCGCGCGCCTCGGTATCCTGTCCGGGACCCGCATAGGCGGGCTCGTCCGCCCAACACGCCGGCGCGTGCGGGGGGCGCTTGGAAAAACCGCTGCGCTGATAGAAATACATACGCACCGCCGCTCGCAGGATCGGCTTGTACACATCCTGGCCCACGACAAACGTGGCCGATCGGACTCCTCGCTGTACGTCGTACACGAAATAGGTCCCGGGCGTCCTGACAGTGCCGAAATCAAACCACCAGCCGCTGTCGCCCGAGGATGCCTGCAACTCGCCGTAGTGCCACGCATCGGGATGCCCGGAGAACACCACGGCGTTGTCGGTAACACTGCGGACTTCGTAAGTGGTGCCCGGCTCGAAATGATCCGCGCTGTCGTAGCCGACGCGCGGGTTGCGGATGACGGCCACTTTCGGATCATCAGGCCGATAACCGAACTGATCCACGAGCAGGTGAGTATCCAGGCGGACTGCGGCACTGGTGCCCGGGGCTGTCGGCAAGCGCCGCGGCGACTCCGCAGCCCTGCTGCCGCAGGCGGCCAGCGAGAGCGACATAATGAGCACTGTTGTGATGGACGATCGCATTCGAGACTTCCCCTCATGGCGACTTGATTGTGCCACGGCGCCTCGTACCACGGTGCCGCGCAGGGAACGGCCGTCTGGTGGACAGTGCGAGATTGTCGCGGATTGTCAAGGATTTCAGTTCGCCGTAAATCCCTGCGGTCGTGAACACCACCTCATTCACGACGGTCCGCAAAGGTGCACCCAAACCTGCTGTGTAGTAGTTCACAGACACTTTGCGCGTACAGCTAAATACCTGTTCAATCGTCGCCGGAACGTGTGGGTTTGACCGCTGGTCAGCGGGTCCGATGTCCACGGTTCTGCGGGGTCGAGCGGTTTGCAGCTAACAAGGTCACACGCCGGTGTTGCCCGCCAGGGCACGCTGGGCGCGAAAGCCATGTAGGCCTGATGCCTCGGTTACGCACTCCAAAGCCAAGGCAACAGGTATAGACATGACTCGAATGACCGGACCGGCCACAGTGCTGTGCGCGCTCGCAATTCTGACATCTGCACTGGCCCTTACAGGCTGCGGCGGCACATCCGGTAGTGCTTCGAGCTCCCCCCAAACGGTTACCCAGACTGCGGTCAGCCAGACTCCGCCTGCAGCATCGGCTGCCACAACTTCCAACGATACCGTGCACCTTTCGGCGTCCAGCTACGCCGTTGCGCAGAGCACGGGCTCGCTGACCGTAACAGTGAGCCGCACACCCGGCGCGGCTACCCCCATCACCATTGACTACGACACCGCCGATGGAACGGCGATGGCGGGCACCGACTACACGGGAACGACCGGCACTCTTCAATGGGCGGCAAACGACTCCACCGACAAGTCGATCACCATCCCGATCAGCGCTGCAGTGGCTTTCTCCGGTGCCAAGGCGTTTGACATAGTCCTGAGCAATCCCAGCGCCAGCGCCACTCTCGGCAGCCCCGGCAGCGCCAGTATCGCGATCTCAGGAGCGGCTTCCGCGGGTGTGGGCACGTTGGGTATGGCTGATCCCACCCTCACCGTGCAGCAGAGCTCCAAATCGGTGACCGTGTCCGTCAACCGCAGCGGAGGAGCCGTTGGACCAACGACGGTTGCTTACACAACGACGGACGGTACTGCGGTAGCGGGTACCGACTACACCAAAACTGCAGGCGTTGTGGCATGGGCGGACGGAGACTCGGCGGCGAAATCGTTCGCAGTCCCGATCAGCAACGCGAAGCCCTTCTCAGGTGATAAGACTTTCCAGGTCAGTCTCTCGAACGCCACCTCCGGTGCAATGATCGGAAACTCCGACACTGCGACTGTCACGATCCTCGGGAGTTCCTCTGGCGCGGTCGGTACGCTGCAACTATCCGCTGCGAATTATTCGGTAGCGCAGGGCAGCGGCTCGCTCACGATCACTGCCAACCGGACCGGCGGCTCGAATGGAGCGGCTAGCGTCGCCTACTCGACAAAGAACGGCTCTGCGGTCGCAGGAACGGATTTCACGGCCGCAAGTGGCACGCTCAAGTGGGCCGACGGTGATACGGCGGCAAAAACATTCTCGGTAGCAGTCAGTAACGCGACGCCATTCACCGGCAGCAGGACTTTCAGCGTTTCGCTCTCGAGCCCGAGCGCCGGAGCCACCGTCAGCAATCCTGCTTCAGCGACCGTGGCGATCTCCGGAAGCGCATCCGCCCCGGTTGGGAGTCTGCAATTGGCCGCGTCGAGTTACGCCGTCAGCCAAGGCGGCGGCTCTCTGACGGTCAGTGTGAGCCGCACGGGCGGCTCGAACGGCGCGACGAGCATCGCTTACTCGACCACGAATGGCACTGCGGTCGCAGGGACCGATTTCACTGGCGCCAGCGGAACGCTGCAATGGGCGAGCGGCGAGACTGCTAACAAGAGCTTCTCCATCGCGATCAGCAATGCGCAGCCTTTTTCCGGTTCCCGCTCATTCACGGTCAAATTGTCGAGCCCCGGTAGTGGCGCGGCGCTGGGCACTCCGGGCCAGGCCCTCGCCACGATCACGGGCGATGCCGCCTCGGGATCGACCTTCTGGGTTTACCACAATGGCACCTTCAACTGGGGTGGAGATTACTCCTTCGTCGCTACGGCGAATTACAAGGACATGAGCGGAGCGTCGCTCAGCGGTTCGTATGACATTGCGGTGACAGTGACGAGCGCGTACGGCGGGTTCCTTCCATTCGCCGGTGGCCTGGTACCACTGTGGAATTTCGACTCGAGCCCCTACAGCTATCTCACATTCGCGTTCAAGCCCACTGTCGCCAACCAGAGCGCGCAAGTGTTCTTCGTCAAGGTCGGTGACATTCCGGTGGGCGTGGTCGTCAATCCATTCAGTGGACAATATGGTCCCAAGCCGCAGGTCGGCGTCTGGAGCACCTACAAGATTCCGCTCTCCGACCTGGGCGTCAAAGGCACGAGCATCTACAAGTTCGCAATCCAGGATCAGACGGGGCTCGGGCACAACGTCTTCTACGTGGACAACATCGGCTTCAATTGATGGCGCGCGCCGGTGCGCGCCGTGTCTGTGACGTGAGTCACGCGCTGCATTGGCTGCGGCGCGGCTCATGCGGACTGCGCCGTGGCTCACGAGATCCAACAAACACCCGACAACTGCAAGCTCATCGGTCGCCAACAGGCGACGTGTTGGATTATCCGCCGCAAAAACACGTGTGGCAGCAGACTGAAGGCGCATGGATGGACTCACAGTGACGATTGTTGGTATCGGCACCAGCCTGGTGACGCTGATCAGCGACGGACATGTCAGTGTTTATAATCAGTCACCTACGGCCAATACCTCGCCCGCACACCGCATCCCCGTCTGCGCAGTGCGACAAATCTGTGGCTCCCGAGCCACTGCCAAGCTACGGGACACGGCAACAATCTTTAACAAATCAACGACCTATCGACACCTGCCGGCATTGGCACGGGCGTTGCATTGCCGCTGTCGCATTTTCAGATGCACGTATCGAAGCCGACTCTCGGCAGCCTCAATAGCTGCGCTCGGCTCGAAGACAAGGGCAAACCCATCCAAAGGTGGGGGCGCAAAACTACCGGTCCGATGACTAGCAGGTCCCGGACAGCGGGGTTGCCGGGATCGCACCTAACACGCGATCTCGTTAAGCGAGCCGGTGGTCACCGCGCTCGTGCATCCCTGCCCTGACCTGTGGTCGCCCCGGGGGCGCAGCCCTTCTTGTTGCAATGTTGATTTTTTTGCGGGGAACTATGGGAAATCGCACGAAGGACTTCAGAATTCGCGGGCGCGCAGGCCTGCTCACCAGTTTTGTCATCGCCGGCTCACTCTCGAGCGCTTACGCCGGCGCGATGTCATTTACATCCGTGGGCCCTCTGTCCGGCCCTCCTGGTACGGTCGTCACGATTACTGGAAGTGGGCTGACCAACATACGGACAGCCTGGGTCGGCGCCGCTCACGATGCGGGCATAACGAATGTCAGCGACTCGTCGGTCAGGGTCACCATTCCGGCGGACGCTACGTCGGGGTCGATCGGCATTAACAACGGCAGCACGTGGGGATTCACCGCGCAGAAGTTCACGCTCACCAGCGGCACGACTCCTACCCCGACCCCGACTCCTGCACCGGGCTCGGGCGGAACACCCGGATCTGGTACCGGTACGACCGCCGGGATGGCAGTGAAGGTTCAGGGCAATCACCTGGTCGATGCGTCCGGTAAAACGCTGCAATTGCGTGGCGTGAACGTCAGCGCCCTCGAATTCGTCGCCGTCCAGGGCTGGGATCCAGCCGATCCGTGGGGCGGAGCAGCACCCAACCTGGCCGCCATCAAGAGCTGGAAAGCGAACGTCGTGCGCCTGCCGCTCAATGAAGCCTCCTGGCTTGGCTATACTTGCAAGGATGCCACGGGCAAAACAATCAACCCGGATCCGGGTGGAAACTACAAGGCCACCGTTGCCAAGGCCGTCGATCAGGCCACGGCCGCTGGGCTGTACGTGATACTGGATCTGCACTGGACCGCGCCCGGCAGTTTCTGCCCGCTGTCGCAGAACCCGATGGCGGATTCCGATCACTCGGTTGCCTTCTGGACGTCGGTCGCGACGCAATTCAAGGGCGCTCACAACGTGCTGTTCGAGTTGTTCAACGAGCCGTTCGTAGGCGATTCGAGCGGTGCCGGGAGCAACTGGTCGATCATGATGAGGGGCGGCGCCCAGTCGAGTTATGTGACGGGCGGAACTCCCTACCAGGCCAACTACAATTGGACCGTAGCTGGAATGCAGCAGATGCTGAACGCGGTCCGCGCCACCGGAGCCACCAACGTGGTGCTCGTAGGCGCGGTCAGCTGGTCGCAGGATCTATCGAGCTGGGTGAGCACCAAGCCGACCGATCCGGCTCGTCAGATGGCTGCCGCGTGGCACCCGTATCCTAACTCCACCACTGTCGGCGACCCGCAGGCCGCATTGCCGAAGTACGGCAGCGCCGCTTACACCTGGGCCCAGAGCGTCCTGGATGCCGGCTATCCGATCATCATCACCGAGACGGGCGATCACAATGCCGCGGGCACCCAGGGCTCTCCCCTGCTGGCGAACCTGCTGCCGTGGGCAGATGCACGCTCGGTCTCGTATCTGGGCTGGACCTGGGATGCCTGGGGCGATGCCGACAACGTGTTGATCAAGGATGCCTCGGGAACGCCGACCGACGGCTATGGGACGTACTTCAAGGCACGGCTGACCTGTGCCGCTGCTGGCAATTGCGGCAGCAGCGGGACGCCGACGCCGACACCGACTCCCACGCCAACTCCGACCCCGACCCCGACCCCGACGCCAACTCCGACCCCCACGCCGACGCCGACTCCGACGCCAACCCCAACTCCGAGCCCTGGCTCGGGCTTCTGGGTGTACTACAACGGAACGTTCAATTGGGGTGGTGACTATTCCTTTGCGGCCTCAGCCAACTACAAGGACACCAGTGGCAAGCCCCTGAGTGGCGCGTACGACATTGCGGTCACGGTCAACAGTGCGTACGGCGGATTCCTGCCTTACGCGGGCGGCACGGTTCCCCTGTGGAACTTCAACGCGGCCCCCTACACGTATCTGACTTTCGCCTTGAAGCCCACGGTCGCAAACCAGACCGCGCAGGTGTACTTCGTGAAGGTGGGTGACATACCGGTTGGGGTCGTCGTGAATCCCTTCAGCGGTAAGTATGGCCCTGCCCCGCAGCCGGGCGTGTGGACCACCTACAAGATCCCGCTGGCGGATCTGGGCGTGAAGGGAATGAGCGTCTACAAGTTTGCGATTCAGGATCAGACCGGCCTGGGTCACAACACGTTCTACCTGGACAACGTCGGGTTCCAATAAGCGCAAGCGCGCTTGCGATCGAGCCAGGGCGCCGCGGGGAAACCCGCGGCGCCCTCGCCTTTTGGGCGCGCGAAATTCAGGGCGCGGAGATCGGCAGAAGCTCGATGCTCTTGAATTCGACCGGGTAGCCATTCGACTGAATGGATATGTACCCCGAGCCGAGTGTCCGGCTCGCGCCTGCAGCGATGAGACGCTGCGCGTCTGCGTTTCCCTCATCGAGAGCGAGATCGGTGTATTCAACGATCAAGCCACCGTTGACGATCTGCCGCACGCGTTTTGCCTCGTCAACTTCCACCAGGGCCGTCACCCACTGGTCGTCGCGGATAGTGACGTCGCTGAGCTTCGAGCACAGCTCCTTCAGACGAGCACCGGCCACGGACAGGAGCGTGCCGTAGTGGCAGACATCGCCCGTCGGGTTGCTGCCGATGACATGGCCGCCCACCAGGTCGAACTCCACCGAAACCGGGAATTGCTGCTGCCTGCTCATGCTGTGCGGGTCCTGGCTGTGCAGTTGGATTCCGCTGTTCTTGAAAGCCCAGCGGGGTGCACCGGCAGCCAGGTCGCCGCTGAAGCGGTACTGCGCACGGAGCCAATAGTGCGTAAACGGACGGTTGTAAAACAGGCTGCCGAAGCGGTCGCCGAATGCGTCGTACTGCTGATATGAAACCTTCAGCAGCCCCTGCTCCACCCGGAACGTGTTGCGGTAGTTGTCCCCGGCCTCGAGTCCGGAGATCTTCGCGGTCCAGCCATCCAGGTCATGACCGTTGAACAGACTTAGCCACTCCCCGCCCGGGGCCGCGACCTGTACTTTCGGCTTGGGTGCACACGCCGCGAGCGCGGCGCAGATCGCAACCGCGATCCGGGTACGCATGGCGGTCATGATCTCGTTGGCGGGCCGCCCACGCCAGGGACCGGGCTAACACTGTTCGAAGTATCCACTACCGGGCGCGCGAACGGATTGCTGCAGGCGCGCAGTGGATCGTACAGGCTCAAGTACCGCACCAACCGCGCCGCATCCGCTCCGTTGATGAAGAAATCGCTCGACAGCAGGTATGTCGAGGCGAACTGGTCGGTCATCCGCTCGATACGCGAGCGCCGGTCGTTCGAGCGGTCGTACTTTGTGAACGAGTTGGTGAAGAGTGCGAAGAAATGATACTTCATGCGATTCCACGTGGGCCGCTTCGCCAGCAGCGCCGCGACCTGGTCCCTGGCGAACGCCTGCAGCCCAGCCTCGTCCAACTTCAGAAAGCTCAGCCGCCGGCGCACGTGTGTGACGATCTGCGACTCCGTCATCGAAGGCGCGATGCCCACGACCCCGACGGTCGCGGCAACTACGACACCTGCGGCGATCAGCAGGAAGCGGCGCCGTGTAGCCATCAGGCAGCCCGTCCGAGCACGTGATCCGCAGCCCACAGCGACAGTGCGGACACTGTCAGTGTTGGATAGGCGGGACTTGCGGTGGGATAGGAGCTCGAGCCGAGCACCAGCAGGTTGCGGTATTGATGATGAATGAGGTGGCGGTCCACCACGCTGGCGCCCGGATCATTGCCCATGACGACCGTGCCCTGGATGTGGGCCGCTGTCGTACCCAGGGACGTGCTGACGAGCCGCTCGACGGGCAGCGCCTCGGCAAGCTTGTCGATCATCCTGGGAATCTGGTCGGCGCCGCGCTTCGCGTAGTCGGAATACTCGCCGAAGTGCGCGCGCGCACGCCGCGGGTCGTGCTCGCTGACGGTGACTCTGTTTGCATCGCTCGGTATGTCATCGAAGAGAAACCCGAGCATCAGGCGCTCGTTCCAGCGATTCGGCTCCAGGCGAAGCGCATCATCCGGCCGGTAGGCAAATGGCGAGCTCCAGGTTTCAATCATGCACGCAGCGTGGTCGCGCCGGTGCTCGCCTTCATAGAACAGGTAGCCCAGGCCCGAGAGGACTGTGCTGCCGTTGTAGCACTTCACCCCTTTCAGATCGAACGTCACGTAGATCGGCATCTGCTCGTGCAGACGGCGCCCGATGAGCGGATGGTCGAACCCGGAGCGCAGCAGAATGTGCGGATTGAACAGCGCGCTTGCCGCCAGGACGATCAGATCGCCCGTGTCGCGCTTCGGAATGTCTTCCTGGATGTAGTTGACGCCCCGTGCAACGCCCGCGGCGGTCTCGACGGTCTGAACTTCGGAGCGCAGGCGCAGGGTCACGCGCGGATCTTTATATAAATGAGCCAGGCCGTTCTGGATCGTGAACTTGGCATCGAGGGGACACAGCCCGCAGATGCCGCTCGCACAGCACACGCCGCGCTGGCCGGTTGGAATGCTGGCGCGGGCGGTCGCCATTTGATACCAGCCGTCGGGAAAGTGCTTCTTCAACAGCGTATCCGGGTCCGAGAACCGGTGCGGCGGCAGCGGCAATGGCCGCGACCGCGGCATCGGGCTGTCGGTGGGACCCGAAATCAACATCACCTGCTCGGCAGCCGTGTAGTGCGGCTCGAGGTCGTCGTACGAGACGGGCCAGTCGACGCCAACTCCATAGCGCGACTGCAGTTGGAAATCGCCGGGCATCATGCGGGTCGTGCCGCCCATCCAGCATTTCGAGTTGCCGCCGAAGCCCGGGCTCGTGTACCACTCCTTGCGGGGGTTGTCGTTGTCGTAGACATCTTCGGGCTCGATGCTCGAATGCCGCCGGTTGGCCAGCTGCCACGCCTTGGAATCCGCGTTGCCGCGCTCCAATACGAGCACTTTCGCAGTGGCGGGCGCGTGTTCGAGATAGCGCAGCAGGAAAAAAGACGCTGCGAAGGACGTGCCGACAATGACCACGTCATAGTGCGCAGTCATGTGGATTCACCTGGGGTGCTGACAAGACGCGACTTTAGTCTGGACGAGACCAGACTTTGGTCGAAAGTAGCAGCTCGCGCAAGTGTATTGCGTGACTGAAATCTCACCAGGCGACCGAAGGCGCCTTCGTTCGGCGCCTCGGGGTTACCAGTCACGGCCGGCGTGTCAGGGGCCGGCGCGGCTGGGGAGCCGGTGCCGGGGCGGGCGCCGCGGCCACAGAAACGCCCCTGTTCAGCCGTTGTTGCATGAGGAGCCTGCCCATGCAGACCGTTGCAAGTGTCACTATTACGAATTCGATGCTCAGTACGTTGAACCAGCGCGACTCTGACAGGTTTGCAACCAGTTGTTGAAACATCAGCGCGAGGTACAGCGCGCCCTGGGTGCGAACCGTGGCATACAGGCGCAGGCCCTGGCGCAAGTACGTCAGCACGTAGCCCAACAGCACGAGGCCGCCCACCGCTCCCAGATCGTTGATCACATCCAGGTAACCGTTGTGTCCCTCGGTCGGATAGAAATTCAGCCGCCGGGTCATCTCGAACGAAGGTGAGCTGAACAGGCTGCCAACCCAGTACGCGCCATAGCCGCTGCCCAGCACCGGGTTTTGGGCAATGTGCTCGTTCATGATTTCCCAGATCGCCGTGCGGTTCGAGAAAGTCTGGTCCTTGCCGGTCAGCATCGTAATGGGTTTCAGCACGAAGCTGAGCCCAGGCACCACGTTCAGCACGGCGAGCGAATACAGCAGCAGGGTGACGACGAATAACGCGATCAGGTAGGGCATGTAGCGCCGCAGCGCCGTCGGTGAGCGCATCAGCATCAGGAGCAGGATGCTCGCGAAAATCGCGGCCATCAGCGAGGTGGAGCTGCGCGAAAGGAGCAGGCACGCGCTGGCCGCGCCGCCACCGGCAAGTACCTTCCACCAACTGCTCTCTTTGCCGAGCCACGCATGCAACCACAGGATGACACCCGTACCGGCAATGGATCCCAGGCCGTTTTTCTGGGTGGCGAGTCCATGCCAGGCGTTCAGCAGCTCCGCCGAGGTTGCCTGCTCGATGGCCAGCTTCGGGTTGGCCAGGCCAAAAATGAGCGAGCCGATCAACATGATGGTCAGGATCGGGCGCACGGCACTCTGGAAGCGCGTGCTATTCCACGCCAGCAGGCACAGGGCCATGGCGTCGAGCCCGATGGTGAGCACCCGGATGAGGCGCCGAATCGTGACGGACGGCTCGATCGACCATAGCACGCTGGAGGCGGCAAGCGCTGCGAACAACAGCAGGTAGGGGTTGACCTGCTTCAGCAAGATCGCCGCCTGTGCGCGCCGCCTGAAGACGGTCAGCGCGCCAAAAGCGAGCAGTGCGAGCCACGTGGCGCGGCTGAGCGGAGTGCCCTGGGTGGGGATCGTCGACGTAATGTCCCGCGCGTAGTCGAAGCCCTCCGGCACGATCATGAAGACGATGAGCACCCACACCATCAGCGTCGTTGCCCAAGCGCCCTTGCCGCTACGCGCCTGGCGCGCGGGTCGAGGACTCTGGCTCATGCCCCGGGACCAGGCAGGGTTCAGGCGATTGCTCACTTCACAGCTTCCGCAGTTGCCGGCACGCCGGCAGTTTCACATAACTGACTACGCCACTCGCACCGGTTTGCAGGCATGGATATTGCAGAATTCCAGAGCCGTGATGCAGTTCGCGCTCACTACGGGCCCAGATCACACTTTTGAGATCCGGGCGAGCGCGCACAGCACGCGTAATGATGAAGTAGTGATGGCCTGACCTAGAATTAATACAAAGACAGGAGGATTTTCCCTTGGCTGCGGTTGTCGGATCAGTACCCGGCTCGATCGCGGGATCGGCCACTCACAAACGCGTGCGCTTCGGAAGCGTCGAGCCCGCGATCATGGCTGTTCTCAAGCAGCTGGATCCGCTGATCGCCGTCCTCACGCTCGGCATCTGCAATCTGTGCTTCGGCCAGCGATTGTTCACACCCGCAATGGGCGGCGTGGCTGTCCTCACCTTCATCATCTCCAGCCGCATTTTCACGCGCCCGAACCGCGAGGACGAGCTCGCCGGAAAGCCGCTCACGACCACCTTCTCCCGGATCGTCCTCGAGTGGGTGACGGTCATCTGCGTGCTGCTGTTTGCCGGCTTCGCTTTCAAGGTCTCCGAGCAGTTCTCGCGGCTGGCCATGCTGACCTGGTTCGCCGTCACGCCCGTGTCGCTGTACGCAGCCCATGCCGTTCGCCTGCGGGCGCGCTGGCTGATCTCAAACAGTGATTTCGCGCCCAGCTATCTCATCATCGGTGCCAACAGTGTTGGCTTCGAGTTGTTCAAGCGCCTGCCCCGCAAGGGGTTCCTCGGCTTCTTCGATTTTCGCAGCGCCGACCGGCTACCCGAGGCGATAGATCCTGCTCACCTCGTGGGTCACTGCAAGGATGTCGCTGAGTTCGCGCGCACGCGCGGCGTCACGTCGATCTATATCGCGCTGCCATTGAGCAACGTGCCGCGGATTGGCGAGATGATCCGCGACTTGCGCGACACCACCGCGTCGATCTACTTCGTGCCGGATGTCTTTGCCTTCGACCTCATTCAGGGTCGCCTCGTCGAAATCAACGGAATGCCCGCCATCTCGGTTTGTGACACCCCTTTCCACGGAATGGATGCCGTGATGAAGCGGGCAACCGACATCGTCGCGGCAGGAATCGCCCTTAGTCTGCTGGCGGTGCCGATGTTGCTGATCGCGCTGGCGGTCAAGCTGACATCCCGGGGACCGATCCTGTTCCGCCAGCGCAGATACGGACTCAACGGCGAAGAGATCATGGTGTACAAGTTCCGCAGCATGACTGTCTGCGAAGACGGCGCCGTGGTAACGCAGGCAACGAAGCACGACAGCCGCGTAACGCCCCTGGGTCGGATTTTGCGCTCGACGTCGCTGGATGAACTGCCGCAGCTCCTGAACGTCCTGCAGGGACACATGAGCGTCGTCGGCCCGCGTCCGCATGCAGTCGCGCACAACGAGCAGTATCGCAAGCTCATCAACGGCTACATGATCCGCCACAAGGTCCGGCCGGGCATCACCGGGCTTGCACAGGTGAATGGCTTGCGCGGCGAGACTGAAACCGTGGACAAGATGCGCGAGCGCGTACGGTTCGATCTGGAATATCTCAGCCACTGGTCGCCCTGGCTCGACGTCAAGATCATCTTCAAGACGATCTGGGTCCTGCTGCGCCGCCAGGAGGCCTATTAGGAATACACGTGAGCACGGTGGGCGCTTCCCTGACCGGAGAGGCGCAATCGCAACTGCGGCGGGTGACCGTAATGGGCACATCGCTATCAACCTCTCGCATCGGGCTCGGTACTCACGCGCTGCATCGTCTCTTCTCGAGCCGCGCGCGCCAGAACCTGCTGGCCGCAGCGTACGGTCGGGGGTTGCGCTACTTTGATACCGCACCTTCGTACGGCGCGGGCATCGCAGAGCTCGAGCTTGGCCGTTTTGCGGCCGCCCGCCGCTCCGGGCTGGTGCTGGCGACCAAGTTCGGCATCACCGCGGGGCGCCTGGCAGCGGCCGTGCCGGGCTGGGTGTATGCGCAAATGGCGTTGCGGATGCTCGCCAAGGCAACGGGAACGAAAAGAATGCTCAACCGCGCCCCGTGTCGCGATTTCAGTGCCGCGCAGGCGCGCGCAAGCGTCGAGAGCTCGCTAAGGCGGCTCGGCACGGACTACGTAGATGTTCTGTACCTGCACGAGCCGCGACTCGAACTGTTGGGAGACCCGGATCCTTTGATCAGGGCGCTCGAGGCGTTGAAAGTTGCCGGAAAGGTTCGTTATTTCGGTTTGTCGGGTGACAGCATGGAATGCGGGCGGATCGCGGAAGCTCATCCGGGGCTGGTGCAGGTGTTGCAGACCGAAGTGGCTCGCGACGCAGACGGACTACCGCTTGCGGCCACTACGCAGCGGGCGGCGGTCAGATTCTGGGAATGGCCCGCGGGGGGCGCGCGGTTGCCAGCCGGGCAACTCGCGCAGACCATACAGAAACTGCGCGAAGTAGAGCCCGGATGTGTTCTCGTGCTCTCGACCAATGCCGCCAGCGGGCTGCAGGAAGTCGTTGACTCGTTATAATCGTCGACCCAGAGGTATGACACATGTCAATGGCGGAGCGTTTTGGCGCGGTTGTCTGGTGCCTGCTGCTGCTGCTGCGGGTAACCATCGCCGCGGCCGCCAGCCCCACTGGCAGCTTGGCCTCCGCCGAGCGTCCGATACTGCAGTTGGGACCCGGCGATCAGGTCAAAATGGAAGTATTCGGCCGGCCGGAGATGGACACGACGACCTACATTTCCGATGACGGGTCCATCCGGGTTCCACTGGCCGGCGTGGTCGCCATCGGCGGATTGTCGCCAGGGGCGGCAGGACAGAAAGTCGAGGCGGCGCTCAAGAGCGGGCAGTTCCTGGTGGACCCGCACGTGACCTTCACAGTGCTGTTGTCGCGCAGCCAGCGCGTGTCCGTACTGGGCGAAGTACACAACCCCGGGCGCTACCCGGTAGAGTCAAACACAACCGTGCTCGATCTGCTGGCCCAGGCTGGAGGGGCGACCGAAAAAGGCGCCGACGTCATCTATATCCTGCGTCCGGACAGCAAAGGCGCCCTCCAACGCCAACCCGTGAATCTGAAAGGAGTCACCGACTCGAAGGACGCAGCTCCCGCCGTGTTGCAGACCGTGCAGGGCGGCGATTCCATCTTCGTGCCGGCCGCGGAGCAGTTCTACATCGCCGGAGAGGTCCACTCGCCTGCCATGTATCGGCTCGAGACCGGCATGACTCTCGTACAGGCCATTGCACGCGCCGGTGGCGTGACTGACCGCGGCAGCGCATCGCGCGTCCAGATCAAGCGCCGCAGTCCCAAAGGCGACTACATCGTCATGTCCGGCAAACCCGGCGAAAAGATCCAGCCGGATGATGTCATCACCGTGAAGGAGCGAATCTTTTGATCAGCTCAAGACCCACACTGCCCGTTGCAGCACCGGAACCGGTCTACTCCATGCCGCTGCCGCCGACGGATGAAGAATCGGGCCGGGGCGGAATTTCGCCTGCCCAGGTCATCGCTATCCTGCGCGCGTATCGCTGGCATGCGGTGGTATGCGTGCTCGCACTGATCTTCCTCACGGCGATCGTGATCAAGCTGGTGCCCAAGGTCTACGTTGCAACCGCAACACTGATCATCAACTACGACAACAAGGACGCACTCGCGGGCCGCGACTTTCCCGCCGGCGAGACCAACACGTTCGTGCCGACGCAGATCGAGCTGATCATGAGCCGCGTCATCCTGCGGCCGGTGGTGCAGCGGCTCAAGCTGAACACCAATCCGCAATATACGCACGGATTCGCCGGGCCGCCCAACGCGGTCATGGAGGTCGTCACAAAGAGCCTGCACGATTCGCTCCAGGTGCAACAGGGCATCGGCAGCCAGCTCCTGTATATCAGCGCATCGGCCAAGTATCCCGAGCTGGCCGCAGAAATAGCCAACGCGGTCGCGGACGAGTATCTCAAACAGGAGCGGCAGCGCACCAACCAGCCGGCGGGTGAGCGCGCGGAGCGTTATTCCAAGCAGCTGGCGGAATTGCGTGAAAAGGCGGTAGCGGCGCAGGACCGGCTGACCGAGTTTCGACAGCAGAACGGTCTCACCGACGTCGAGGGCGACCGGGCCGACGTGGAAGGCGCCGCGCTCGCTGACCTGCAGAGCAAACTCGAGGCCGCGCAGAATCAGCGCCGCGACCTGGAGTCGCGCCAGCTGAGCG
Organism: Gammaproteobacteria bacterium; assembly: GCA_028293745.1. Lineage (GTDB taxonomy): Bacteria > Pseudomonadota > Gammaproteobacteria > Steroidobacterales > Steroidobacteraceae > 13-2-20CM-66-19. Next base: position 36,209 of record JAQGOF010000138.1, read on the forward strand.
TCACGGCCGACAGTGATTCCACGACGGTGGCATCGCTACGTTCCAAGCTACAGGGCCAGCAGTCCGAGATGGCACAGTTGCGCGCCACCCTCGGTCCCAAACATCCCAAGGTCGTCGAGCTGAGCTCACAGATGGAGTCCACTCGCCGCTCGCTGGCCGATGAGGTGCAATCGCTCTCGGCCAACAACTCCGTGCAGCTGGCGCGGGCGCGCGATCTCGAGGCCAAGTATCGCACCGCGCTCGATACGGAGCGGCCGCGTCTGCTCGAGCGCCGCGGCCTGCAGGACCAGAGCGCCAAGCTCGTGTTGGAGCTGCAGTCGGCGCAGGCCACCTACAAGCGGGCGCTGGATGGCTATGACCAGATCGTGTTCGCCTCCGCCGGAAACTACACCGACGTCACGCTCGTGAGCCGCGCGGACCCGCCGGTGAAAGCCGAGAAGCCCAACAAGGTGAAGCTGTTCCTCGTGGGCTGCATGGCGAGCCTGGGCCTGGGCATGGCGGGACCGTTCGCCTACGAGCTGTTCCTGAATCGCCGCCTGCGCTGCCGCGACGATCTCGAGCGTCATTTCGGAATTCCAGTGCTGGCGCAGCTCGATCCCATCCCGAGCTGACGCGGGTGGGTCCCGGCTCTCATGATTGCATGCCATCCATGCCAACGAGCAGTCAATGAAAGCGCCGTTTCGCGGGCTGAATCTGCTGCGCACCTTCGGCATGGGACTGGCGATCCAGGCGTTGCTGTCCAGCGCGAATTTTGCGGTCGGCCTGATCCTGATCAGGCGCACCAGTGACCTTCAATACAGCTACTACATTCTCGCGACCAACGCGCTGCTGCTGCTCACCGCTCTGCAGACCAGCTTCGTTCAGCCCTACATCGTCCGCAACATAACAGTACGCGACGCCGCCGGCCGCTTCGATATGGTCGGGGCCCTGATCCGCGCGAACAGCCGCTGGGTTCCGCTCCTGTGCGGCATTGGCATTGCGGTGACGGCCGGCGTATGGGGGCTGCGAAGGATCACCGTGGAGGAAACCCTGCTGGTGCTCGTCGCGCTGCTCGCCGGAGGCATGGCTCTCAGCCGCGAGTTCTTCCGCATCACCCTGTTCGCCTATCGCCGCCCCGCGGCCGTGTTGAAGGCAGACATCACCTACGTGGTTGTGTTGACCGTGGGCGCCTTCCTGGCGACCCTGACATCGCAACCTGCGTTGGTCGCGGTTGCCTTTGTCGGGACGGCGGCCCTGCTGGGATTCACGATGCTGCGCCGGGAGCTGTGGACGTTTGAGCCCTGGAATACGCATTCGGCTGAGGCCGTGTTGGGGAAAATCGCAGCCGCGGGGGCCTGGGCGATACTCGGGTCCGGCATTCACTGGCTGCTGATCCAGGGTTACAGTTATCTCGTGGCAGGCGTCCTCGGTGTCAGCGACATTGCCGCACTCGCTGCGACGCGCCTCACCCTGATGCCGGTATTCGTGCTGTCCGGCGGCGTCAGCATGCTGTTGTTCCCGATGACGTCCCGATGGGTCCACGACATGGGCGCAAAGGTGGCAGCCCGCAGACTGTTGCTGCTGGCGGCGGGCCTGGGCACGGTTGCACTGCTCTACATGCTTACGATGTGGCTGCTGCGTGATTGGATTTTCGACGTTGTGCTGAAGAAGCACTTCGTGCAGCGCGACTCACTGATCGTGCTGTGGAGTGCCGTGTTCCTGGTGACGCTGTGCCGGGATCAGCTCGCGACTCTGCCGGCGGCCCGGGCGCGATTCCGGGACATGACTCTGATGACAGGCCTCAGCGCCGTGGTCTGGCTGCTGTCGAGCTACTTCGCCATGTTGAAGTATGGCCCGATCGGGGCCGTGATCGGGATTCTGATCGGTGAGCTGGTGAACATGGCCGGCATCCTGGTCATGATCTTCAAGGAGACGCGCGAGCCGCGGGTCGCTGCCACCACCGCCTGAGCTTTCAGGAGTTTTCGCGCTTGGTGCGAACCCACTCCTTGGAGCGGTTTCCGCCGCGCAGCATCACGAGGATTTTCCACAGCAGGAAGAACGGAGCCCGGGCAAGATCGGCGAGTCCCTGCAACCCCGCCCCGCTCAACTGCCAGCCGCGCAGGATGTGCAGCACGAGTGCCGCCACGCAGCCGAGCGCCACCCAGATCCACACCTGCATGATTGGCTGAGCCAGCGTTGCAATCACCGCCAGCACCAGCAACGCCAGTACGTTCAGCACCACGTAGGACAGCGGCAGGACCATCAGGTCACAGGCAAGATCGAGGCACACGAGGCTGCGCTTGCGCGCGGCCTGCAGCAACAGGGGCACTGTCATGTTGCGGATGAGCTCGAAGCGCCCACTCTCCCAGCGCTGCCGCTGCTTGCGCGCAGCCGATTCGGCGGAAACCATTTCGGCATTGGCATGCGCTTCATCCGCGTAGGCCACGCGAAATCCCGCCATACCGAGAATGATCCCGTATTCCAGGTCTTCAGTAAGCGAGAACGCCTTGTAGGGCACTTGATCCAGGAGGGTATGCGTCACTGCCCAACCGTTGCCACGGATCCCACACGACGCTCGCACTCGTTCGCGCCCCCGGGAGCGGACGATATGAAATGCGGCCTTTGCGATGCTGAGCAGGCGCGTGCGCCAGGATGCGCTGGTGTTGGAAACACCGTAGTGCGCCTGAATGGCATGCTCGCCCCGCTCGATCCGGCACGCAAAGGACTCCAGCAGATTCGGCGACACTTCGGCATCAGCGTCGACCACGACCACCGCGTCGGCCCAGCCGCGGGCTCGACTGGCTTTGAAGCCGAAGTCCAGGGCATAGCCCTTGCCACGGTGTTCCGGATCGATGCGTTGCATGACGTGCGCCCCTGCGGCAGTCGCAATCGCGGCAGTCGCATCGGTGCAGTTGTCTGCCACTACCACCACTCGAAACTGATCCGCCGGCCAATCGAGTGCCTGCAGGCTGCGGATGACATTCGCCAGCACAGGCTCCTCGTTATGAGCCGGGACGATGATGTCGAACCGCAGCTTGCGCGAAGAAGCGGGCTGCGGGGGCAAGGCTCCCGAAAGCAACGTCAGCCCCAGCAGATACAGGCATGCCGCAACCGCCGGCAACATCAGGATCCACAGGAACAAAAACAATAAGAAGTGCACGCAACACCTTCAGGCGTATTCGCGGTAGTGCAGGCCCAGGAAAATTGACAGCTTGCCGATGTTGGCGCTGGCCTTGGTCAGCCAATGCGCGGCGTGGTGCCGCCCCAGTGGCAGCAGCAGCAGGGCGAGTCCGGCGGCCGCAACCAGCTGCGCGAGTGCCCGGACAAACAAGCGGAAGCGGTTTGCGGTGCGCGGACCGTAGCGTCCGGTCAGCGTGTGACGGGCGAAATCCTGTCCGCCACGCAACGATCGCCGCAACAACCACTTCAGGTTCAGACGGGATTTTTCGACCGGCTCGTGCACGATCGCTTCATCGCACCAGACGATCTTCGCGCCGCCCAGAACGAGCCGGGACAACAGATCGCCATCCTCCCCGCCAGTCAGCCCATAGGCCGGATCGAAGGGAGTGCCGAGCGCCTTCAGCGGCTCGGCCAGCAACAGCAGATTGCCGAAGCGCAGCCGGTTTGGCGGGATCACCGTCCCGGTCGGCATCCGCGGAAAGTCATAAAAACGCCCACGGCGAATCCACACGGGAGCTTCGGCGGGCACGACGGGATCCACGGGGCCCAGGACCCCGGCGGCATCAAATTGATTTGCAGCCGCGGCGAGCCGTGCGAGCCAGAAATCCGGTGCCCGTTCGTCATCGTCGACGAAGGCCAGCCACCGCCCGGTGGCCAGCTCGACGGTGCGATTGCGTGTAATGGAAATGTTCTTCACGGGTTGTACGGCATAGCTGAGCAAGAATGGAGGCTGGGAGCGCCTGCACTCCTCGATGACCGCTGCCGCACTACCCGCCTGATCGTTGTCAACGACAACCACTTCGGCTGGCAACAGAGTCTGCCGGGTCAAATCCGTCAGCAGCGCCGCCAGCCGGTCCGCCCGCCGGTAGGTTGCGATACAAACACTGATGCCCGCCGCGGCCGTCATGAACGGTCGCCCACGGGAGCTGCGAATGTGGCTGGTTTTGGAAAGAACGACTCGTGCAGGCGCCGACGCAATGCAGCACACGGAGCTTCCACGAACCGGCGCATCAATTCTGCAATGCACAGGGTGGCAGCCGCAGTGACTACGGCAACTGCAACTCTTCCGAATGAGCCCAGGCAGGCTTCCGCCAACAACAACATCAGGTAGTGGGCGAGGTAGACCGTGTAGGACACCGCCCCGAGATAGACGAGCGGCCGGGCGCTCAGCCAGCGAAATGGCGCCCGGTCCGCACGGGCGACAGCCAGGTATAACAGTCCGGCAATGCTCAGGCTCTGCAGTGTGTAGCGAAAGGTCAGGCGGAAAAACTCGTTACGCCACAACAATGTTCCGAGCAGCAGGCCGAGGCAGGCCGCCGCGAGGCCCAGCTCGCGCGCCCGATCCGGACGGGCCGGCGGCTCGAGCCACGGATTGCGCACCATCGCCAGCAGACAGCCGATGAGAATCGCGTCGACGCGCGTATCGGTTCCCATGCCGAGCCGGTCTTCCGGCGCGCCATGCAACACGAGCCAACAGCGCCACGCGAGTATGACGGCGCACAGCAACGTCAGAGTTGCAGCCGAGGAAAAGGCACTTCGAAATCGCATCAGGGTAAGGGCCAGCGGTGGAAACAACAGGTAGTAGTGCTCCTCCACTGCCAGCGACCAGGTCACTCCCAGGCCCGGCGGCTGGCCCTGGCCACCGTGAAAAATTACAAAGTAGTTACTGAAATAGAGTAGAACTGACAACAGCCCAGCTGGCGTGAACGGGGTCCCGAGACCCACAGTCAATGACAGCAGGACGGCGAGACAGGTTACGATGGCCAGGGGCGGTGTCAGTCTGAGAAAACGCCTCAGATAGAATGCGCGGAAACTGACGGTGCCATGCTGCGCGTACTCCGTGCGCATCAAAGTGGTAATCAGAAACCCGCTGAGTACGAAAAAGATCGTGACCCCGAGGCCGCCCGGAACGATATTTCCGAGGCCATTGTGCGAAAAGAACACCAGGGCCACCGACACGGCGCGGATACCGTCCAGGGAAGGAATCGATGTCGTCGTTTTATGCATACCCGCGGTTCATTTTAGGTCTGCGCCCTGCAAATGCGCGGAATTGCTGCACATTTTACCGGAAGGTGGAACGCGCATGGGTGAGAGACTCGCCTCGGTTCTCACGGCCAGGTTTTGCCATAGTGTTCTCATGGGGCGGGAAGACGGGCTGTAATCATGATCGATGATGCACTGGAGATGGGCACCGGCGAAGTAGTCAGTGCAGAGATCTGCATAGCCGGGGCCGGGGCGTCCGGCATTACGCTGGCGCTGGAGCTCGCAGCCTCCGGTCTCACCGTGCTGCTGCTCGAGTCCGGCGGGATGAAGGCCGAGACACAAACGCAACGGCTGTACGAAGGCGAAGTTGCGGATGAGCGGCTGCACAGCCTTCCACACCGGTACCGGCAACGACGTTTTGGCGGCAGTACCACCATCTGGGGGGGCCGTTGCGTGCCCTTCGACGAAATCGATTTTGAAGCGCGCGACTACATCCCGGGTTCCGGATGGCCGATTGACCTTGCCACCCTGCTGCCCTTCTATCCCCGCGCCAACGAGCTGTGCGAGGCCGGCGACTTTCAATACCGGGCGGCGGAGGCCTTCCAGCGGCCGCTGCCGCCGATGATCGAAGGCTTCCGCAGTGATCACTTCAGCACGGATTCGCTGGAGAGATTCAGTTGCCCGACCGATTTTGGTGCGCGTTACGGCGAGCAACTGCGAAACGCCGCGAACGTGCGTGTGCTGCTGCATGCAAACGTAACGACGATCAAATTCCACCCGAACGGCGAAGCGGTCGAGTCGGTGCTCGTTCGAACGCTGACTGGCAAACAATTCACGGTGCGCGCGTCGTGCTTCGTGCTGGCCGCCGGCGGCCTCGAAGTCGCGCGGTTGTTGCTGGCCAACCGCGATACGTGGCCACACGGCATTGGCAATGACCATGATGTCGTCGGCCGCTACTACATGTGCCACATTGCCGGGACCGTGGGCACCCTCAAGCAGAGCGGTGGAACAGATCGCGTCCGGCACGGCTATGACGTCACCGGGGACGGCATTTATTGCCGGCGCCGGATAGCCCTGACTGCGCAGACCCAGCGGCAACTGCAGATCGGCAATTTCATCGGCCGTCTGCACCACCCGCGGATTACCGACCCGGCACATCGAACTGCCGTGCTGTCGGCACTTCAGCTCGCCAAAGGACTGATCTCCTACGAGTACGGCAAACGGCTGCACGGCGAGGAGCGAACGTCGATGCGGACCTGGATGACTCATATGGGGAATGTCTTACGAGGTCCACACGAAGTGCTTGCATTCGGGCATCACATGTTGCGGGACCGTATCCTGGCGAAGCGCAAATTTCCCTCCATCATTGTAAAATCCACCGCAGGCCACTACAGCCTGGACTTCCACGCCGAGCAGGAGCCGAGCGCCTCGAGCCGCGTGAACATCACTATGCAACGCGATGAGCTCGGACTGGCGCGGCTGCTCGTTGACTGGTGCTACACCCAGGGCGACGTACAGACGGTGCGCAAGGCCGTGCAACTGTTCGCGCAGGACATTGCACAATCGGGCATCGGCGTATTCGAGTACGATCCGCATACGATCGAGCTGGAAATGTCGAGATACGGCGCGTACGGCGGCCACCACCTCGGCACGGCCCGTATGGGAGCCGATCGCCGCACGAGCGTGGTCAACAGCGACTGCCGCATCCACGGCGTGCGCAACCTGTACGTCGCTGGGGGGGCTGTATTCCCAACCTCGAGTCAGGCGAACCCAACGCTCACCATAGTCGCGCTCGCGCTGCGACTGGCCAACCACCTGAGAGTAGCAGCCGAAGGACGCGATGCCAGCAAGGTGCGTGCTACTGCAAACGAGCCGTCAGATCAACTCCTACGAGCGTCGCCGTAAAGTTAGCGTCTTTGAAGTTGGAGCTGCGTTGGTTACGGGTAACGTACGGGCGCAGGGTCAGCCATTTGCGCGCGTAGTACTTCACGTAGAACTCCACCAGGTGTGAACGATCCGAGCGGTTCGCGAAGTTCGCAATTGCGAGCTGCCCTTGGATGGATTGATCGCTCAGCCGATAGTGCAGCCGGAACGAGAATTTGACATCCGGATCCCAGGTGATGCCCGCATCACCTCCCGTGCCTATCTCGGAATTCGCGCCGGCCACGTAGCTGTCCACTTCGCGGAACAGGCTGAGGTCTACGGCCGTCTTGACGGACAGGCGCCTGCGAAACCCGAGCGTCCCGGTCAGAGCCGACGTGTCTCCGACGACGCCGCCGAGCCCGGCGCTGCCAGCCGGAGCCTCCGCGGGGTTGAGGAGCGCATTGCTCCTTCGTGTGTAGCCAAGCTGCCCCTCGAACGAAGACAGGCCCGTTACAGCGTAGTCCGCAGTCAACTCTGCAGTGGTCTGGTGGTACTTGGTGGCTGCAACGATCTGGTGATAGGCGCCATCGGTATATTCTACCCGCAGCCCGGCCGTCAGCTTGTTGATGCCGAGATAATTCAGGGAGGCAGCCGCGGCCTTTTCCCGCAACCCGAACTGGGGGTACAGCGGTAGCGGCGAATCCAGCTCATGCCATTTGGGTTGCAGATCGATGCGCCAGCTGGGCGTCGCGTGCAGTCGGAGCGTGGCGGTTGCCGTCCGGTCGTGCTGCACCTCGAGCTGGTCCGACAACGTATCGGCCAGTGACTGCATCTGGCGCTGGTCCTCGTACTCGAGCGAGCCGTCCACGAGCGCACTCAAGTGCCAGTCGAACTTACCGTCCAGCTTGTGCTCGTAGTGACTCAGCTCGCCAAAGCTGTTGTATTGGAATCGCTGGCCCTGGGCATCGAGCGTCAGGCGGTTGCGATCCCACGCAAACCAGGTCTCCACCCCCAGCAGATAGCGCTCGATGGTGTCGCCCAGCCGGGTATTACCAGTCGCCGGGAACGGCGGCTCGCCCCCGGGCCGCGCGAAGACGTTCGAATTGTGCTCGAAACCTACTGTGGCGTAGGGAGTAAAGTCCGTCAGCGCCCATGCACGGGGTGCCAGGAGAAGCATTCCTGCACAGAGCGATGCCGTTGCGACGAAACGCCGCCGAATCACCTGATCATTCACTTGAACATTGTCCGGTTTGTTGTTGTAGGTGCAGGTTGCACGGCTCTCGTCGTTGCCAAAATGGTACGCGAGTGGGCCTACCCCCTCCCACGCCCGCGATCACACTCCTGAACTGTAACCGAGCCAGGATTTTTTCACATAATCACAAGTCGCAAATCCGCACCTCCGACACCTCGGGGCGCAGTGATTGCATGATTTGCACAGCCGTGGTTCATGCAATTCTCCACGGTCTGCAAGGTTCCCGTAATGCACTTAGACCAAAGTCGGGCATAAGCTGCTGATCAGCCAAAGCCTCCGCCCTGCACCGCGGTGCGTGACCCGGCAAATGTGTGACGCGGCACGCGAATTGCATACTCGGAAGCACAGGAAGGCTGGGGTACGGTGTTAAGATCAACAGTGCTCTGTCGCGTACTCCAACAATGAACCGATGCGACAATGGAACCAACTACGATCTCGTGCCTATTCCCATTGGCCCGCCGGCGCGTGGGTTGACAACTGTCAACGACGCGCTCCTGCCATAGCGTAATTTAACCTCACACTCGTTTCTGCAGGGAGAAAAACAAGTGGCTGCGGTCGTTGGATCAGTCGGCGGTTCGGTCCCAGGTTCGGGCACACAGAAGCGCGTAGGTTTTGGCAGCGTAGAGCCCGCGCTTCTCGCCGCCTTGAAGCAACTCGAGCCGCTCGTCGCGGTATTCACCATGACTTTGTCAGCGCTTTGCTTTGGCGTACCTTTCACACCGGCGATCGGCGCGGTCGCGGTCCTGACATTCGTCATCTCAGGACGTGTCTTTGGACGCGCACACCGCGACGATGAGCTGAACGGGAAGGCACGCACGACGATCCTCGGTCGGATCATTCTCGAGTGGCTGGCCGTCATATCCATCCTGTTGCTGGCTGGTTTCGCATTCAAGGTCACCGCGCAGTTCTCCCGGCTCATGATGCTGACGTGGTTTGCCGCGACCCCCATGGCACTGTATGGCGCACATGCCGCCCGCCTGCGGGCCCGCTGGCTGGTCTCGAACAGTGATCTGGCACCGAGCTACCTGATCATCGGCGCCAATAGTGTCGGCTTCGAGCTGTACCGCCGCCTGCCGCCGAAGGGATTTCTGGGCTTCTTTGATTTTCGCAGCGCCGACCGATTGCCTGATACCATTGATCCGGGATACCTGCTGGGACACTGCAAGGATGTGGCGGAGTTCGCAAGGACACACGGCGTGACTGCTATCTACATAGCGCTGCCGCTCAGCAACGTACCGCGTATCGGTGAGATGGTACGCGAGCTTCGCGACACCACCGCCTCCATCTACTTCGTACCTGATGTGTTTGCTTTCGACCTCGTTCAGGGACGGCTGGTCGAAATCAACGGCATGCCCGCCATCTCGGTGTGCGACACGCCGTTTCACGGCATGGATGCAGTCATGAAACGGGCGACCGACCTCGTGCTCGCAAGCCTCGCCATGCTGCTGCTGGCGCCCCTGCTGGTTCTGATCGCCGCCGCAGTCAAGTTGACGTCCGCCGGGCCCATACTATTTCGCCAGCGCCGCTACGGTCTCAATGGCGAAGAGATCATGATCTACAAGTTCCGCAGCATGACCGTGTGCGAGGATGGCGACGTCGTCAACCAGGCGACCCGGCAGGATCTGCGGGTGACATCCCTCGGCAGGATCCTGCGCTCGACATCACTGGATGAGCTGCCACAACTGTTGAACGTGCTCGAAGGGAAGATGAGCGTGGTCGGCCCGCGGCCCCACGCCGTTGCACATAACGAGCTGTATCGCAAGCTCATCAACGGCTACATGATCAGGCACAAGGTGCGCCCCGGGATCACGGGACTCGCGCAGGTCAACGGCCTGCGCGGCGAAACGGAAACGGTGGAGAAGATGCGCGAACGCGTGCGCTTCGACCTGGATTATCTCAGTCACTGGTCACCGTGGCTGGACGTGAAGATCATTATCAAGACGCTCTGGGTGATTGCGCGCGACCAGAACGCCTATTGACGATAAGCGTGCCATTGTCAAGCGGGATTCGGTGCCAAGTGGCTGAATCTGCGGGATGAAATTGTGAGACAGGTCCGGTTGTTATGTCAGAGTGTGAGCCCGGTGCCGACGCCGGTCACAGCTCATACAAACTCGTGTAGAATATTGGCGACAGGCAAGGGATAATAATTACACATGGCGTGCAGGTCTCAACAGCGCGTCGCCCCGGAAGCGAACACTCAGGCAGTGAGTTGGAATGGGGGGCCGGAGTCAATACAAGGGTCTGTCATGGCCGAGAATGTGTCTGGGAGTCAAAGTACCTACTCGCTCGCGCCCGCCTTGCGCCTTCCGAAAGTGAAGAGCGCCGCACCCAGCGCGTACGCTCAATCACTCGGTCTCACCGATACCGTCATCCTGCGCGAAGTGGTACACGTCATCGATGACTTCGGCCTGCCTGAATTCACAGCCGTCGCGTCCGGCTTCGGCTCCGAGCGCTACGGTTATGTGGTGACTCCCAACGTTGATCACCTCATTCGCTACTACGAAGATCCAACCTTCCGCGCGCAATACCGCGCCGCCGATTTCATCCTGATGGACAGCCGGTTCGCGGCCCGCCTGGTACGGCTCCTCAAGGGCGTGCGCCTGCCGATCTGCACGGGCTCCGATCTCACCGCGCGACTGCTCGCGAACGTCGTGCAGCCTGCCGACCGCATCGTGATGATCGGCGGGACCGACGAGCAGGCGCAGCTGATCACCGCGAAGTACGGCCTGACGAACCTGCGGCATCACAATCCGCCCATGGGCTTCATCAAGGAGCCCAGCGCGGTGGAGGAATGCCTGAGCTTCATCGAAAACGCGAGCCCGTTCCGATTCTGCTTCCTGGCCGTCGGATCTCCGCAGCAGGAAGCCATCGCGCAGGCCTTGCGTGCGCGCGCAACCGCGCGGGGCCTGGCACTGTGCATTGGTGCGTCCCTGAATTTCATCACGGGCCACGAAAAGCGCGCGCCGCTGTGGATGCAGAAGATGGCTCTCGAGTGGCTGTTCAGGCTGCTGCAGAATCCAAAACGCCTCGCCCGCCGCTATCTCGTCAGGGGTCCGCGCATTTTTGCGCACCTGCGCCGCTCCAGAGTCGTCCTGCGCAAGGCCCCGATCGCCAGCTGAATATCCCTCCTGGCGGCCTCCTCCCAATACAATAGGCGGATGAAGGGAGGGGCCCATGCCTGAGATCTCTATAGTCGTGCCTACGTTTTCCGAGGCGGAAAACATCGCTGAGTTGCATGCCCGGCTGAGCGCCGTGCTCGGTTCCGAGAGCTGGGAGCTGATCTTCGTCGACGATGACTCGCCGGATGGCACGGCCAATCTCGCGCGCGAGCTCTCCAACAAGGACCAGCGGGTTCGTTGCATCCAGAGAATTGGACGCCGCGGACTGTCGACCGCCGTCGTGGAGGGAGCCCTCAGCTCGTCGGCGCCCTACGTTGCCGTGATGGATGCCGATCTGCAGCATGATGAGTCAATTCTGCCGGCCATGCTTCACGAGCTGCGCTCGCGAAACCTGGATATCGTGGTGGGCAGCCGGTATGTCGCGGGCGGCGGCACCGGCAATTGGGATGAGAGCCGCAAGACCATCAGCCGGATTGCGGGCCGCATGGCCAAGGGATTGGTCCCCGAGGACCTGCATGATCCCATGAGCGGCTTTTTTGCCGTGCGCTCCGAAGCGCTGCGGGATGCGGCACGCCGGCTATCGGGCTACGGCTACAAGATCCTGCTGGACCTGTTCGTCTCGGCGGGGCGGCCGTTGCGGTTCGCGGAAGTCCCCTACACTTTCAAGCCCCGCGTACACGGGCAGAGCAAGCTCGACTCACTCGTCGCGTGGGAATACCTGATGTTGCTGGTAGACAAGCGGATCGGCCACATCATCGCGCCGCGCCTGCTGTTCTTCCTGCTGGTGGGGGGCTCTGGCGTGGCGCTCCACTATCTCACCCTGAGCACGCTGTTCCTCGGGTTCCACGTGTCGTTCACGATTGCCCAACTCGCCGGCACCGTGCTCGCCATGACATCCAACTTCTTTCTGAACAACCTGTTCACCTACCGTGACCAGCGCCTGCGCGGCATGAGGCTCGTGCGTGGACTGCTCAGTTTCTATGCGGTCTGCGGCATGGGCGCGCTGGCGAACATCGGCATCGCAGCTTATGCGTTCTCGGCGAATATCGAGTGGGCGCTGTCGGCGGCGGCCGGCATAGTCGTGGGGACGTTGTGGAATTATCTCGCCACGGCGCGCTTCACCTGGGGATCGCGTAAATAGGCGATGCCGCTGTTTCGCGATCTACGACCCGCGGCTCGCTGGCGTCTCGCCCTGCTGAGCATTTTGACGCTCGGGGTCGTGATTGCCGCGGGCGCTCCTACCCTGCGGCACTCACTGTTGCGATCCGCGGGGTGGGCGCTCGTCGCCGAGGACCCGCCCGCCAAAGCTGACATCATCGTGATCTCCACGGATGCGCTGGGTGCCGGCATCCTGGAGGCCGCTGATCTCGTGCACGCCGGGTTCGCCAGGCGGATTGCCATATTCGATCGGCCGGCCACGCGCATCTCGCGCGAGTTCGCCCGCCGCGGCGTGCAGTCCCTCGATCTGAAGAACGTCTCCATCCAGCTTCTGCACGGGCTGGGCATCACGGACATTGCCGTGATCCCGCCGGTGGTCGGCACGGTGGACGAAGGCAAGGTGCTGCAGCAGTGGTGCGCTGCAAACTCCATCCATTCGATTCTATTTGTCAGTGTCGCCGATCACTCGCGACGCACCCGCCGTGTGTTGGATCGGGCCCTGATCCCGGGGGGGATCCGCGTCATGGTGCGCTATGCGCGCTATTCCGAATTCGATCCTGACTCCTGGTGGCAGACGCGGGGCGGCCAACGCACCCAGGCGGTCGAGTCGCAGAAGCTGCTGATGGATATCCTGCGCCACCCGTTGTAGACAATCGTCTTAGGCAACAATGGGGCAACAATCGGATACAAATCATAAGAAGACTCAACCGGGTCAACTTTTCACGGTCGTGCGCGTCCAATCGAAGCGCAAGACCCGTTGTCTTGAATTTTGTCCCGGTGTGGTGATTGCGCCCGAGTTATTCACCCTCCCTGAGGCTCGGGCGCTGCCGCCTTTTCTCTTCAAGAGCACCGTTGGAAGCCGCCCGCAAGGGCGGTTTTTTCTCACAAGCTGCGCCACCACGACTCGTTGTCCACGTACCACGCGAAGGTGTCACGCAGCCCCTCGAGCAAGGTTACGCGCTGCGAGAACCCCAGCTCCTGCTCGATCCTGGCGCAGTCGATGGCGTAGCGGCGGTCATGGCCGGGCCGGTCCGTGACGAAGCGGATCAGGTCGGCGGCCGCATGCTGCGGACACTGCGGATAGCGGCCGCCCAGCTCCTCCCGGGACTCGAACACGCGTTCGGCAATCTCGCATAATGAGCGGACCAGCTGCAGGTTCTCCACTTCGGCGCGGCCCCCGATGTTGTAGACCTCGCCCACCTTGCCGTCCTGCAGGATGAGCTCGATGGCGCGGCAGTGGTCGCTCACGTGCAGCCAGTCGCGCACGTTGCGCCCGTCTCCGTAAATGGGTAGCGGGCGGCCATGCAGTATGTTGACGATGATCAGCGGGATCAGCTTCTCGGGAAAATGGTACGGCCCGTAGTTGTTGGAGCAGTTGCTGGTGGTGACTTGCAGCCCATAGGTGTGGTGATAGGCGCGGACCAGGTGGTCCGAGGCGGCCTTGCTCGCCGAGTAGGGTGAGTTGGGCGCGTAGGGAGTGGTTTCGCGAAACGGCGGGTCCTGCGGGCCGAGTGATCCATACACCTCGTCTGTCGAGACGTGGTGAAATCGATGATGATCGACCACGCGCTCATCGAGCCAGACCTTGCGGGCCGACTCGAGAAGCGTGTGAGTACCGACCACGTTCGTTTCGATGAACGCGGCTGGTCCGCTGATCGAGCGGTCGACATGCGTCTCGGCGGCGAAGTGCACGATGGTGTCGATTCGTTCCTCGCGCAAGAGACTCGTCACCAGGGTCCCATCGCAGATGTTGCCGTGTACGAATCGAAACCCGGGTTGGCTCTCGAGGGGCGCGAGGCTCATCCGGTTGCCTGCATAGGTGAGCGCATCGAGAACGAGCAGGCGGTCGCCCGTGTGCCCGCGAAGCCAGTGATGCACGAAGTTGCATCCGATGAACCCGGCGCCACCGGTTACGAGCAGCCTACGCATTCGCCATCTCTGCGAGGACCGTGCGAAGGTTGTTACGCCAGTGGTGCGCGGACACGCTCAATTTCGCCAGCAACAATCTCTTGTCCAGAACGCTGTAACTGGGCCGCTTCGCGGGAGTTGGGTAGTCCTCCGTCGCGATTGCGTCCACGCGCACCCCGGCGGGAAGAAGTCCGATCACGGCCGCTTCTTCCGCTATGGCAACTGCGAAGTCATACCAGCTTGCAACGCCTGCATCGGTCCAATGGTAGGTGCCGCTCACGTCCGGGCGGGCAGCAAGCGCCCAGATCACCTCTGCCAGAGAATGGGCCGCTGTCGGCGTGCCGACCTGGTCCGCAACTACGCGCACGGCGCCCTTCGCTGCCATCACACGCAGCATGGTGCGGACGAAGTTGTTTCCTTCCGCCGCATAGACCCAGGCGGTTCGCAAAATCACGGAGTTGTCCGGGATTGCCTGCCGGATCGCCTCCTCGCCTGCCTGCTTCGTTCTGCCGTAAGCGCTCTGAGGATTGGTGGCAGCATCCGTTGCGTAGGGCTTCGAAGCCAGTCCGTCAAACACGAAGTCTGTTGACAGATGCAGCAGGCGAGCGCCGGTCACGCGCGCGGCCAAGGCCAGATTGTGGGGCCCGGTGGTGTTGGCACGTTCTGCAACGTGCGGCTCACTTTCGGCCTTGTCCACGGCGGTGTAGGCGCCTGCGTTGATGATCAGGCCGGGGCGCTGAGACTGCATCGAGCTCATGACGGCTTGTGCGTCACCAATGTCCAGCTCCGCGCGCGACAGCCCGACAGCGCTCACCTGTGCAGGAACGCTTTTCAGCAGGGCACGTCCTACTTGCCCACTTGCTCCGGTAATCACGACCTTCATGGCAGTGCTCCGTTATGGCCCTTGATCCACGGACCGTCCATCATGGCCGTTGCATCACGGATAGTATTCCGAGTCGCGGAAGGGTTTCGCTCCCGTGTCGCGCGCCGACAGAATGGGCTGCACACCGGCCGGCAAGTGCCAGTCTATTTTCAGCTCGGCGTCGTTCCAGGCAATGGCGTGCTCGTCCTCGGGAGCGTAGAAATCTGTGCACTTGTACAGGAAGTGGGCTGACTCGCTGAGCACCACGAAGCCGTGCCCGAATCCGGGCGGAACCCACAGCATGTGATGGTTGTCCTGGGTCAGCTCGGCGCCCACCCATCTGCCGAAGGTGGGCGAGCTGCGCCTCAGATCCACGGCAACGTCGAACACGGCGCCCGTAACCACTCGCACCAACTTGCCCTGCGGCCTGCGCAACTGATAATGAATTCCGCGCAACACGTGACGGGCGGATAGGTTCTGGTTGTCCTGCCGGAACCGCAGCTCGAGACCGGCTGCGGCAAACTTGCGCTCCTCCCAGGACTCGAAGAAATGACCGCGCGCATCTCCGAAGATGCGCGGCCGGATCAACACGACATCGGCTACGGCCGTGGGCTCGAATTCCATCTTCACGCCTCGCCGCGCAATATTTCCGACAGGTACGCGCCGTAACCCGACTTCGACAACCGCGCCGCGAGCCCCTCGAGCCGCGCCGCATCGATGAAGCCGCCGCGGAAGGCGATCTCTTCGGGACAGCACACCTTGAGCCCCTGGCGCTTCTCGATCGCCTCGATGAACATCGCCGCTTCGAGCAGTGACTCGTGCGTGCCGGTATCGAGCCAGGCAATGCCGCGGCCTAAGCGCTCGACCTGCAGCTTGCCGCGATCGAGATAGGCCCGGTTCACGTCAGTGATTTCGAGCTCGCCGCGCTGCGAAGGCTGGAGCGCCGCTGCGATCTCGATGACGTCGTTGTCATAGAAATACAATCCTGTGACGGCATGATGCGATTTGGGCTGCCGCGGCTTCTCTTCGATGCCCAGTGCGCGGCCATCCGGATCGAAATGCACGACGCCATAGCGTTCGGGGTCTCGTACTCTGTACGCGAACACGGTCGCGCCCGCTGTGCGGCTGGCCGCGCTCTGCAGCTGCTCAGGCAGGCCGTGGCCATAGAAAATATTGTCGCCGAGCACCAGGGCTGTCCGGTCTTTGCCGATGAAGCGCCGCCCGATGATGAACGCCTGCGCCAGCCCTTCGGGCCGGCGTTGCTCGGCGTAAGCGAGGGAGATTCCCCACTGGCTGCCATCTCCCAGCAGCCGCTGGAACAGCGGCAGATCCTCGGGCGTGGAGATGAGAAGAATATCCCTGATTCCTGCCAACATCAGCGTTGAGAGCGGGTAATACACCATCGGCTTGTCGTAGACGGGCAGGAGCTGTTTGCTTACTGCCAATGTCATCGGGTGCAGTCGAGTGCCCGCACCGCCTGCCAGAATGATTCCTTTCATGTGCTGCGCACAACTTTCCTGCCGGTCGCGAGGCGCGACCGGCGAAGCGTAGCGGTGCGAAGCGCGCCGGTAAAGAGGGCGGTTGCCATACCCACTATGCGGCGGCACCGTGTTCGAGTCGCGGAGCTGGTGCGGCCTCCAGGGCCGGAAGACTCAGCTGCACGGCCAATCCTCCTGAGCCCAGATTGCGCGCCTGTATCGTGCCACCGTGGATCGCGACTGCACGCGCGGCGATGGCGAGCCCGAGACCGTCGCCCCCTACCGCACGGTTGCGAGCCGCATCCACACGGTAGAACGGCTCGAAGATGAGCTCGAGATCCTTCTCCGGCACCCCGGGTCCGTGGTCCCGAACTATTACTTCGATGCGTCGTCCGTCCCCGCGCCGCGCGTCGATACCAACCTTCGAGCCGGCTGGCGCATAACGCACGGCGTTGCGGATCACATTCTCCAGGGCACTGCGCAGCAGCTCAGGATCGCCGTTGACCTCGAGCGGCCGAGCCGTCTCCAAAGCAACACTGCAGCCGTGCGCGTCCGCCTCGATTGCAACGTCGGCAACGATGTTGGTGAGCAGCTCGGCAACATCCACTTGCGTGCGCTCAATACCCTGCATGGGACGTTCGAGGCGTGCAAGCTTCAGCGTCCGGGCTATGAGCTCCTCGAGGCGGTCTGCTTCGCAGCCAATTCGAGCGAGGTGGCGCTCGACACCGCTGCCCTTCTCCCGGCGCGCGAGCGAGAGAGCCAGCTGCAGCCGCGCCAGCGGCGAGCGCAATTCATGGGACACGTCACGCAACAACTGTTGTTTCAACTCGAGCAGGTTGCGAACGCGTTCCGACATGGTGTCGAGGTCCGCGGCCAGCAGCCCCAGCTCATCGTGCCTGCCTTTCAGTTTCGGTGACACGCGGACGTCGAGATCGCCTGAGGCGATCTGGCGCGTGGCGCGGCGCAACTGATCCACGGGCAGCACCAGGTAGCGCGCGAGGAAAAAGCACACCACCGCGCTCACGACCAGTGCAATCACCAGTGTTGCCGTTGAGACGGCCGGCATTTCGAGCTCGCCGAAGAGGTGAGGACCGGCACGCAGCGGACCCACGATGACGTGATATGTCCTTGCATCGGGGCCTACGAGCACCAGCGGCCCACCAATCCCCTTGAGGGTTGGATGCAGCAGCACGTCGTGACTTGCAGCAAGGCGCTCCGGCGGCTCGCGCAGATAGTCCGGGATTGAACGCCCGAGCATCTCCTGGCCTGAGGTGTCCGTGATGAAAATGGGAGCGGAGTTATCGGCCCGATGCATTCCCTTCAGCCAGTCGCGCAGGGCGCTGGCACCGCCGGATTCGAAAGTCTGGGTGGCCTGTGCGTAGATTTCTGCGCGCTGCGTCCATGCCCGCGAGAAGCGGCGTTGCTGCTCACC
Organism: Gammaproteobacteria bacterium; assembly: GCA_028293745.1. Classification (GTDB taxonomy): domain Bacteria; phylum Pseudomonadota; class Gammaproteobacteria; order Steroidobacterales; family Steroidobacteraceae; genus 13-2-20CM-66-19. The sequence goes on from JAQGOF010000138.1 coordinate 54,423, forward strand.
ATTGACCACGACCGACACGGTACCCACGAGGATCAGGGCCAGCGCCAGCCAGAAGGACAGAAAGATGCGCCAATAGAGGGAGGTCATCGGGCGGTGTGATTACGAACGTCAGGGCTCATTGTCATCGGTACGGGCAGCGAGCGCCAATGCGTAGCCGGTGCCCCTGACGCTCTGAACACTGACGCGCGACGTCGCCTTTGCCAGCTTGCGGCGCAGGTTGCTCACGTGAGTGTCGAGACTCCGATCCGTCGGCAGCAGGCGCCGCCCGAGGGCCTGGGTCATCAAGTCGTCGCGGGTCACGGTCTTCGTATCAGCCCGGACCAGCAATTCCAGAATCCGCAGCTCGGCAGCCGTCAGCTCAAGGTCCTGCTCGTTGACGTCCGCACGCCGCGCCCGAAGATCGAGCCGCAGCGGACCCCATTGCATCGCGCCGCTGGCCGGATGACTTTCGACTGACATGCGCCTGAGCACGGCCCGGATACGCGCCACGAGCTCGCGCGGGCTGAAGGGTTTCGCCAGGTAGTCATCGGCGCCCATCTCGAGGCCGACTACCCGGTCCACCTCCTCGCCGCGGGCCGTCAGCATGATGACGGGGACGCGATTCAGGGCACGGATTCTTCGCAGGACTTCGAAGCCCGACAACTCGGGAAGCATGACGTCGAGGACCACGAGGTCAACCGCTTCGCGTCCCAGCCGCTCGAGGGCTGCGGGACCGCTTCCCACGGCCTCGGTCAGAAAACCTTCGGGGCCGAGGTATTCGGCGAGCATCGAGCACAGCTCGTGATCGTCATCGACGATCAGGAGTTTCGGACGCGGCGCGCTGCTGATTGCGGATTCTGCCATATTGATACCTCTCATCGCCTGCGCCAAAGACCCGCATCTAGGCGGGGTTGTCGAGGCTGAATGCCTGCTGATTGTCATCATACGCAAACGCCTCAGCGTACCGTCCCCAGCTGATGACCGTGCGCAAAGTCTCCTCGGCAGCCTCTTCGGCCATGTAATCTTCCAACTCATCGGCAAAGCGCCGCTTGGGCGCGGGCTTGCCCTTGCGCTCATCCAACACCCGGCGGACATGAGCCGCCAGCGGCACATAGGTCAACAGATGCTGCGAGAACAGCCGCTTGCGCTCGTCGGTTTCCGCCTTCGCAAACTGCATCCCCGCATCCGTCAAGCGTATGTCGCCGCGCTCAATCTCGGCGAAGCGCAACATCTGCAACGCTTCCGCAACCGGCAGCAGGTCCCCTGCCTCCATGTGCAATGTCTCGGCAATGTCCGGCAAGTCCGCCTTGCCCCGATAGGGCTCGTCGCTCAACGCTTCCATCAATCCAGCCAGCAGGTTCGAAGACACGTGCGTGAGAATCGTGCCGATGCCGGTCCCCGGAAAACGCTCGACCCGGCCACCCGGACGCTGCTCGCCACCGCGGCGGGTCGTCATTTCGGCGTACACGCGGTCCACGAGGGCAATGTAGCGCGGATCCAGCGGCCTGCGCGGCCGGGGCAGGCTGATGGGAATTTCGCTGACGACGCGCCCCGGATGGGTGGAGAAAATGAGCAGGCGGTCGCACATCTGCACGGCTTCGTCGATGTTGTGAGTGACGAGCAGCACCGCCTTGATGGGCAGCTGCCCTTCGCACCACAGGTCGAGAAAGTCGTTGCGCAGCGTTTCCGCTGTCAACACATCGAGGGCGGAAAAGGGCTCATCCATGAGCAGGATGTTGGGATGTACGACCAGCGCGCGTGCAAAGCCCACACGCTGGCGCATGCCACCCGACAACTCGCGCGGGTAGGCAGATTCGAAGCCGTCCAGGCCAATGAGGTCGATCGCCTGCAGAGAGCGGCGACGGATTTCCGCAGCGGGAACTCCGAGCGCCTCCAGACCCAGCTGCACGTTCTCGAGGACCGTCAGCCAGGGGAACAGAGCGAAGCTTTGAAAGACCATCGCGATGCCATCGGCCGGACCTCCCACTGTCCGGCCGAGATAACGCACCTCGCCCGCGGTCGGCAGATTCAAGCCGGCAATGACACGCAACAGGGTCGATTTGCCCGACCCCGAGCGTCCCAGCAGGCCGACGATCTCACCTTCGCGCAAGGCGAGGTTCACGCCATCGAGCACGACGAGCTGGTCTCCGTCAGGCTTGCGGAAGGCCTGCGAGACACTCTGCACATCGAGAAGGGGGGACGTGTTCACGTTTATCTTCCGGAATATTCTAGGTCAGCCGGAACTTGCGTTCGGAGCGGTTATACAGAGGCCGCCAGAAAAAGCGATTTATCAGCACGACGAACAGGCTCATCATCACCGTGCCGAGTGCCATCCGCCGATAATCGGCGGCGGCGGTGGCGGTGGCGATATAGGAACCGAGGCCCGTCGCCGTCAGCGTCTCGTGTCCCCACACTGCGACCTCCGCAACGATGCTCGCGTTCCACGAGCCTCCCGAAGCAGTGATCGCACCGGTCAGGTAATACGGGAACACGGCCGGCAGGCCGATCCGCCGCCACCACAACCAGCCGCCCACCCGCAGGTTCTCGCCTACATAGCGCAGCTCGGCAGGCACCGCCGAAGCACCGACGATGACGTTGAAAAGAATGTACCACTGCGTGCCCAGAATCATCAGGGGGCTCAGCCAGATGTTCGGATTGAGCCGCAGCGCGACGATGGCCGAGACGACCACCGGGAAGAACAGAACCGCAGGAAAGGCCGCCAGGAACTGCGCAACCGGCTGGGCAATCCGTGCCACCCGGGGCCGCAAACCGATCGCAATGCCGATCGGAACCCACACGAGGCTTGCCGCCGCGATCAGAACGACGACCCGCAGCAATGTGATCATTCCCAGGATCACCACGTGGCCGATCTCAGACGGAGGCACACCACCGAGAACGAAGGAGGCGGTTTTCCATAGCGCGCCGACTCCGATGAATCCCAGGAGCGTGTACCAGAGCACATCAGCCCAGCGGCTGTTCGAATTGGACCAGGCGCGGGCGCGGCGCGCCGTGAGGGCCGGCGGGCCCGAGCGGTTGCCCGCCTTCAGGAGAGCCGCGAACAGCTTGGTCAGCAGGGCAAGAAAGCGCGAGCGGCGCATCATCGTCAGCGCCCAGGCGCGCGAGGGTGTCAGTCCCGACTCCTGCTCGAGGCGGAACCAGTCGGCACTGGCAATCAAGGGCCGGAACAACAACTGGTCGTAGATCAGGATGACCACGAACATGGCGGCAATCGCATAGCCGATCGCAGTCACATTGCGCTGCTCGATGGCCGCCGCTATGTAGGAGCCGACACCGGGAAGTGTGACTGTCGTGTTGCCAACCGTGATGGCCTCGGACACCACCACGAAAAACCAGCCTCCGGACATCGACATCATCATGTTCCAGATGAGCGCGGGCATGGCGAAGGGCACCTCCAGGCGCCAGAAGCGCATCCACGGGCTCAAATGAAAGCTTCGTGAAACCTCCTGCAATTCGTCGGGGATACTGCGCAGCGACTGGTAGAAGCTGAACGCCATGTTCCACGCCTGGCTGGTGAAGATCAGGAAGATGGCGGCCATCTCCGCGCCCGCCACCCTGCCGGGCGTGAGCGACAGGAAGAACACGATCAGGATCGAGAAGCTGAGGATGGGTACGGACTGCAGAATGTCGAGCAGCGGGACCAGCACCATTTCAGCGCGGCGGCTCTTCGCGGCGAGCGTCGCGTACGTGAACGTGAAGACGAGGGAGCACCCCATGGCAATCAGCATCCGCAGGCCGGTGCGCGCGGAATAACCGATGAGTGCCCGGGGATCGAGCGAGATCGGCGTCGCCTCGAGCGAGCCAAGCGGTTGGGTCAGGCCGTGCGCCGCCTCGGCCAGATAGACGAAAAAGGCGATGACGAGCAGGAACGCAAGCACGTCCCACTGCCGCGGGACGAGGCGGTCCTTGATGATGGACAGCGGCGGGAAGTCAGGCAGAGGCATAGCCGCGGAAGTTTGCCCGAAGTGTGGATCATTGGCACCGCAATCCCATTACAATCGTGGCATGCGTCTACTCATCGTCGAAGATGATAACGAGCTGCGCGAAGCGCTCACCGCCCTGCTGCTGCAGTCAGGCTATGAAGTTGATGCGCACGCGGACGGCCGCCTGGCGTTCAACACTCTCATGACGAAAGAGTACGATCTCGCGATTGTCGATCTGATGGTGCCGGGCATGAGCGGGCTTGCGCTGGTGCGCAGCATGAGGCGCCAGCTCTCCGAATTGCCCATCCTCATCGTGACAGCGCGCGATGCGCTGGAGGATCGTGTATCGGGCCTCGATGCCGGCGCGGATGACTACCTGGTCAAGCCCTTTGAAATGCCGGAGCTCGAAGCGCGTGTGCGTGCGCTTTTGCGCCGCCATCGCGCGGATCGTGAGGCGGAGATCCGGGTCGGCCCGTTGGTGCTGGTGCCGGGCGAGCCCAGAGTCTCACTCGGGGGGACGAGCGTTGACTTGCCGGCGAGCGAGATGGCGCTCCTGGAGACGCTCGCCCTGCGGCTCGGCCGGGTTGTGAGCAAAGAGGCGATTGCCGACCGGTTGAGCCGCGGCGGCAATCCTCCTTCCGACACGGCCATCGAGATCTGTGTCCACCGCCTGCGGCGGCGCATCGGTCCGTTCGGACTGAAGATCCGCACGCTGCGCGGATTCGGCTACCTGCTGGAGACGACGGTAGGTGAATGACCGCAGCCTGCGGGTCGGGCTGCTGTCGCGGCTCGGGCCCGTGTTGGTTCTGCTGCTGACCCTGGATGCCGTGGCCTGCTACTTCACGGCGCTGCATTTCGCCAACCTCGTCTACGACCGCTGGCTCATCGATTCAACACGCTCGCTGGCCCAGGCGGTTCGCTCCGAACAGGGCCGGATTGAATTCGACGTGCCGCGCGTCGCCCTGCAGATCTTCCAGTTCGACGAAGTGGACCGGACCTATTTCAAGATCGTCTCCGCCAGGCGCGGATTTCTTGCTGGTGACAACGGCCTGCCCGGCGATCCCACCGTTCCGAGCAACGGCATCCGCCTCGCCGATGCAACCTTGCAGGGCCAGAGGGTGCGTGTCGTGTCCACACGGATCGCGCCTCCTGGCACGGACGACAGTGTCAGTGTCAGCATCGCGGAGACACTGATCAAACGCACGACCCTCGCGCGTGACATCCTGTTGGCCATGGTGGCGCCGCAGGTGGCGTTGGTGGGCATCGCCTCGCTATTGGCGTGGTTGGGAATATCCCGCGGGCTGAAGCCGCTGACGGACCTCGCCGCGCAGATCGAGGCGCGCGATCAGAACAACCTGACGCCGGTCCCGCAGGCGCGATTGCCACGCGAAGCGCGAGTGCTCGCGGAGCGTATCAACGCGCTGTTGGTACGGGTAGACAGCGCAATCCGCGCGCAGAAGCGATTCGTCGCCGACGCTGCACATCAGTTGCGTACACCGCTCGCCGCGGTGATGCTTCACGCCGAATGGGCCCAGCGGGCTCCCGATGGCGCGACGGAGCGTGAGGCTTTGCGCGCCTTACATCGCTCGGTGGAGCGAGCGGGACGGATGAGCCAACAGCTCCTCTCGCTCGCCCGTACCGATCCGGGCGCCACCAACGCAGTCGAGCTCAAGCCATTGGACCTGGTCGCCCTCGCGCGGCGCGTTGGCGAGGAGTGGATCCCGCGAGCTTTGAAGCGCGATATCGATTTCGGCCTGATCGTCCCGGACACTCCCGTAGGGATCACGGGCGATGACCGGCTGCTCAGTGAGCTCCTGTCCAACTTGATCGACAACGCCCTGCGTTACAGCAGCCCGGCGGGGCGGGTGTCAGTGATCGTCGAGGCCGGCGTGCGGCCCAAGCTGGCGGTGCAGGATGATGGCCCGGGAATACCCGAAGACGAGCGTGTCAGGATTTTCGAGCGGTTCTACCGCATGCCGGGCTCGGACGGTGATGGGTGCGGCCTGGGCCTGGCCATCGTCGAGGAAATCGCCCGCCTGCACAGCTCGACGGTTGAAGTCAGTACGGGGAGCGATGCGCGCGGCAGCCGCTTCACCGTCGTGTTCGGCGGGCCTCCACTGCAACGCTCGAGTTGAGTTTCGCACCCCGCAGACCGATTCGTTATCAGCCTGAGATGGATACTGTTACCCCCTGGCTGTAAAGTCGCGCCGTGCTGCGCTCAATCATACTTCGGTTCGTGCTGCCGCTCGCCCTGGCGTCGGCCGTAGTGGCGTATTTCGCGATGCCGCATATCGACCAGATGCTGGCCGAATGGTTTCGGGGCGACATCGAGTTGCGCGCCAGCCTGATCGAGGGCTCGATGGAGGAGCGCCTGGCCGACCTGGTCAGCCATCACGACAAGCCCGGGGTGCGCAAGTACCTCTCACGGGTTGCCGTGGACAAGCGGCTGTCAGCCATCCTGGTGTGCGATGCCGACGGCACGTTGTTCTATCGTACCGCGCCGACTGCGCCTGAGATCTCGTGCGGACTGATCTCCGCTCCCAACCCGGGCGCCAGCCAGATCGTCCGGCTGCCCTCCGGCGCGATGCACGTGGCGGGTTTTCTGATTGCCCGCCCCGACAAGCCGGCTTTCAGTGTGTATGTCGCTCACGACCTGGGATTCGCCGCTACCCGCCAGACGCGAGCGCGGCGTTACCTGATCGCGTTCACGGCCGTATCGGTCGTCGTCATCGGGCTGCTCGTCGTGCTGATAGCGTGGTTCATGCTCAGGCGCTGGGCGGCGATTCTCATTGGCGACATTCGCAGCCGGCGATTTCTCGATGACGCGCACTCCTCTTCCCTGTCGATGCCGGTGTTGTCACAGGTTCGACAGGTGATGAGAGAGATCGAGGAGAGCCAGCGGCTCGAGATCGACTACCGCGAAAACTGGACCGCGCAGGCGCTGCACCAGGTCGTGCGCGACCAGTTGAGATCGCCGCAGATGATCGTGGTCTCCAACCGCGAGCCCTACATACATAACCGCGGTGATGACGGCAGGCCCCTCGTGCATTTGCCGGCGAGCGGAATGGTCACGGCACTCGAGCCCATTGTGCGCGCATGCTCCGGGACCTGGATCGCCCATGGCAGCGGCACGGCGGATCGGCAGGTCGTGGACATCCATGACGGGATTCGCGTGCCGCCCAGCGATCCCGCCTACCTGTTGCGCCGGGTGTGGCTGACCCAGGAGGAAGAGGAAGGCTACTACTACGGCTTCTCGAATGAGGGCCTGTGGCCGCTGTGTCACCTCGCCTATGTGCGGCCGGCGTTTCGCGAGAGTGACTGGCGGACCTATCGCGCGGTCAACGAGAAGTTTGCCGCGGTCGTCGCCCGTGAGGCGCGCGAGAGTAATCCGGTCGTGCTGATCCAGGACTATCACTTCGCGCTGCTGCCGCGCTTGGTCCGCCAGCGCAAGCCCAACGCCACCATCGTGCTGTTCTGGCACATTCCCTGGCCAAACGCCGAGACTTTCGGAGTATGCCCATGGAAACACGAGATGCTGTTGCATATGTTGAGTGCGGATATCCTCGGCTTCCACACGCGTTATCACTGTCAGAACTTCCTGGCCACCGTGGATAGGTTCGTGGAGTGCCAGATCGACCACGAGCACATGACGGTGACGCTGCAGGGACACGTGTGCCAGGTCGTGCCCTACCCGATTTCCATCGAGTGGCCGCCGCGGCAGCTCGACCATCTGCCGCCAGTCAACGTTGCACGTGCGGATGTGCGGCGCCGTTACGGTATCCGCGCCGACGTGTCGCTCGGTATTGGTGTTGAACGATGGGACTTCACGAAGGGAATCGTCGAACGGTTCCAGGCCGTCGAGATCCTTCTCGACCGGCGCCCCCAGCTGCGCGGCAGGGTCACACTGCTGCAGATTGCAGCCCCCTCGCGCAGCAAGCTGCCGGCCTACCGGACTCTCCAGGAGCAGACGCTATCCGAAGTGGAGCGTATCAACACCCGGTTCCGGACCGACTCCTGGCAGCCCATCGTACTGGTGGACACCCAACAGACGCCCGAAGCCGTATGGGAGTTGTATCGCGCCGCGGACTTCTGCATCGTCAACAGCCTGCATGACGGCATGAATCTCGTGGCAAAGGAATTCGCGGCCGCACGGGACGACGAGGACGGAGTGTTGATACTGAGCACGTTCGCCGGAGCCTCGCGCGAACTGCTCGAGGCCTTGCTCGTGAACCCCTTCGACGTGTCCGAGACGGCCGCGGCGATCGAGACCGCGATCGGGATGCCGCGCGACCAGCGGCGCGAGCGGATGCAACTGATGCGGCGCACGGTGAAGGAAAACAACGTGTATCGTTGGGCGGGCCGCATGTTGATGGACGCAGCGCGGGTGCGCCAGCGCCAAGCTCTGGCGCGGCGGGAGTCCTCCGCATTGCAGCGATACGCTGCCGACGGCCAGAAATGAATTGTTTGTTGTAACGCTGCGGGAATGGTAGCGTCAGGTTATGTCATACATGCGCGCTTTCGTCCCACTCAAACATCCGGCCTGCGCCTGGCACCGGCTGCTGGAGGCGCTCACGGCAAAGCAGCGGCATTCGCTGTATTTCACGCTGGCCCGGCGGGTCATAACTGCACTGCGGGAGGTACCACTGGTGCGTGATACCGTCATCGTGACGTCGAGCGCAGAGGTTGAGATCTTCGCAGGCCACCTGGGCGTGCGGGTGATGCACCAGGTACGGGATGAGGGGATCAACTCAGCGTGTGAGGCAGCCATTGCCTCGTCCTGCGCCGTAGGCATCACGAACGCGCTCATCGTCGCTGGCGACCTGCCGCTGGTTTGCAGCGAGTCGCTCACCGCCCTGCTGCAGGGTGCCCACCTGCAGGAACGGGGAGTGACGATAGTCCCCGACCGCCGTCATATCGGAACCAACGCGCTGGTGTGCACGCCGGCCGATGCCATCCGCCTGCGTTTCGGTCCAAACAGCTTCGCCGCGCACCTGCGTACGGCCCAGGAACATGGCCTGGACGCGCGGATTTTCGAATCCAGTGAACTGGCTCTCGATATTGACGAGCCGGAAGATTTGGACCTCTGGAGAAGCTACGATAGCCGCAGTAACGTGAACGGAGACCGGGGTGAAAGCACGTCTATCGCTGGCGGCCGCGGCAGCCTGCCTGGCACTGGCGTCGGCGACCTCGTTCGCCCAGGATGACAAGGCCGCCAACAGCGGCAGTTCCATCAAGCAGAATGCGAGCGAAATCGGCGCCAAGGTCAAGCGTGATGCCAAGGAAGCCGCCACCGTCATCAAACGGGACACACGGCAGGCCGGGCAGGCGATCGCACGTGGCGCCAAGGCAACCGGGCAAGCCGTAAAGCGTGAAACGAAAGCCACCGGGGCCGCCATCAAGAAGGGTGCCCACGAGGTGGGCACGGCGGTCAAGCAGGACGCCTCCAAGGTGAAAGAGGCCGTGACACGCAAGGACGAGGCCAAGGACTCTTCGTGAGGCCGTCCGTTAAGCTTGGGTGACAGGCCGCTTTCCGCTGCGGGCCATGGTAGATTCCGCGGCTGCGATGAAGGTTCCCACCGACATGCCGACAGCCCCGCACGAGGCGGCCCCTGACAGGATCGCTCCGCCGGAGGCGGCCGCGAGGCAGATGGCCCCCGGGACCGGCCGTGAGCCGGTCCGTGAAACAGACGTTCTCGTGGTCGGCGGGGGGCCGGCGGGCTCCTCGGCCGCAATTCTGCTTGCCGAGCGCGGCCACCGTGTGGTGCAGCTCGACAAGTCCCGGCACCCCCGTTTTCACATCGGCGAGTCCCTGCTGCCCGCCAACCTGCCGCTGTTCGAGCGGCTGGGTGTCGCCGGGCAGGTCCGTGCCATCGGCATGCAGAAATGGGGCGCCGAATTCGTCTCCCCCTGGCACGGCGGACGGGGCGAGACCTTCAATTTCACGGACGGCTGGAACAAGTCGCTGCCCTTTGCGTACCAGGTGCGCCGCTCCGAGTTCGATGAGATCCTGATCCGCCGCTCGGCCCAACAGGGCGTGCAGGTCCTGGAGGGATGCCGCGCGCGGAACGTGGAATTCCTGCCCGAAGGGCATCCGGACGGCATGCGCGTGCGCGTCACTGCCGGGAATGATGACGGCAGCAGCGTTTCCTGGCTCGCGCGTTACGTCGTGGACGCATCGGGCCGCGATACGCTCCTGGGCAGCCAGCTCCGGAGCAAACATCGCAACAGCAAACACAACAGTGCGGCGCTGTACGGACATTTCAGGGATGCCGAGCGCTATCCGGACGAAAAGCGCGCGGGCAACATCTCCATCTATTGGTTCGAGCACGGCTGGCTGTGGTTCATACCGCTGAGTGATGGAGCCACGAGCGTCGGCGCGGTCGTGTGGCCGTACTACATGAAGAGCCGTAAGGGGCCGGTCCGCGAGTTCTTCCTGGACACGATCGCGATGTGCGCGCCGCTCGCGAAGCGTCTGACGAACGCCGAGCTGGTCTCGGATGTCGAGGCGACCGGCAACTATTCCTACTCGTGCGATCAGTCGTACGGACGCGGGTTCGTGCTCGCCGGCGATGCATTCACATTCATCGATCCGATGTTCTCCTCCGGCGTGCTCATGGCGATGGTCAGCGGAGTCGCAGCCGCGGAAGCCCTGGACACCTGCCTGCGCCAGCCGGAAAAATACGCCGCGGCCATGAAGGAATTCGATCGGGTGGTGCGGCATGGACCGAAAGAGTATTCGTGGTTCATCTACCGCATCACCAATCCAACCATGCGCGACCTGTTCATGGCGCCGCGCAATGATTTCCGGATGAAGGAAGCCATGCTCAGCCTGCTCGCGGGGGACATATATGGCGACACGCCGATATGGAGATCTCTGCGCGCCTTCAAGGCCGTCTACTACATCTTCTCGACGTTGAGTCTCAAGCGTTCGCTGCGGGCCTTGCGGCGGCGCGCCGCCAATATCCGGCCAGACGAGCCCGAGCGGATGACCGCGGGCTGATGGCTTTAGAAGCGGGCCTCCAGGTCGAATACCTTCCACTTGCCGCACAAGCCCCGGCACGGTGGGAAGGTGTGCTGGGCATCGCGACCTTCGATGGCGGAGCTGTCAAACGGGCGCCCTCTTCCGCGCTGGCAAACGATGTTCCGATGGTGGAGATCAGAACACCCGTGCTGGGGTCGACGGGCGAGGTTTGCGAGATCTGGCGGACCGGGCAGCCGGTTGAATCGGGGCAGCGGGCCCGTGTGCGGTATCGGCGCGGCGACGAGGTGCTGTTTGGATGCATCTCGGTGGCGGAGAGCGAGCGCCGGGAGGCCGACGAGTACCGGGAAGCCAACGGACGCGGCGAGGCCAACGGGCGCAGCAAGGCGAGCGGGCGCCGGGATGGCAACGGGTCCGCGTTGCACACCGCGACCAGCGAGGCGTATCGCGAAATCTTCGCAACGCTCGATGAGTTGGCGTATCCGCATCTGCTGCGTGTCTGGAACTACCTGCCGCAGATCAACGTGGACACGCACGGCATGGAGCGCTACCGGCAATTCAATAGCGCCCGGCTCAGCGCCCTCGTCGCCTCCGGGCGCGATGTGACAGGCAATGTTCCGGCTGCGTGTGCCCTGGGCTCCGTGAACGGCAGCCCTCTCGTCATCTATTTTCTGGCAAGCCGCGCGGCACCCACCGCCATCGAGAACCCGAGGCAGGTCAGCGCCTACGAATATCCGCCCCAATACGGCCCCAAGCCGGCGTTCTCGCGTGCCAGCGTCCTGCGCAAGGCCTCCGGATCGATTCTCTTTATCTCGGGGACAGCGAGCATCGTCGGCCACCAGACGATGCATGCAGGCGACGTAGCGGCTCAAACACGCGAGACGCTCGTGAACATAGAAGCGCTGCTCGGCGAGGCCAACCGCGTGTCGGGCGCGCCACGATTCGGCCTGGAGACGCTGGCCTACAAGGTGTACGTGCGCAACAGCGCGGACCTGCCACTGATCCAATCCCAACTTCACACCGTGCTCGGCCGCGAGGCGCAGGTGGTCTATCTGCAGGCGGACATCTGCCGCCAGGATCTGCTCGTCGAGATCGAAGCCATTGGAAGGGAACGCGATTGCGATTGAAGCTATTGGCAGCCGCCGTGCTGGCGGCTGCAGGAATCCAGGTTGCCGCCGCTGAGGACAAGCCCGTATGGGATTTCGGCCTGGGCGTGGGCGCTGTCAGTTTTGCGGACTACCGGGGCGCCGATACGACGCACGTGTACGTGCTGCCGCTGCCCTATCTGTACTATCGCGGGAAATTCCTGAAGGCGGACCGCAACGGCATCCGCGGCAAGCTGTTCAGGCAGGACTGGATAGAGTTGAATATCAGTGCGAATGCCACGACTCCGGTGCGCAGAAATGCGGCCCGCGCGGGGATGCCCGATCTGCGCTCGACGGTGGAGATCGGCCCGTCGCTCGACCTGCACCTGTGGAGGTCGGCGGATCAGAAAGTGAAATTCGACGTGCGGCTGCCGCTGCGCGGGGTATTCACCTTTCAGGCGCCACCCCATTTCATCGGCGCGATTTTCGCACCGCATGCCAGTATCGACATCAAGGACGTGGCCGGCTTCCAAGGTTGGTACTTCGGCGCGCTCGCGGGTCCGTTGTTTGGGGACCACCGCTACCATGATTATTTCTACACGGTCGCCCCGCAATTCGCGACACCAGATCGGCCGGCGTACGCGGCAAGAGCCGGATATTCCGGGGCGGAGATTCTCGTCTCGCTTTCGAAACGTTATCCTTCATTCTGGGTGGGGGGGTATGTGCGCCATGACACGCTCGCGGGTGCCAGTTTCGAATCGAGCCCCCTCGTGAAGCGCGACAGCTACTGGGCGGCGGGCGCCGGCATCGCGTGGATCATTCATCAGTCGAAGCGGCTGGTGAACGATACGGACGACTAAGGGGAGCCTGTCGGACTCATGAGCCTACTGCGGACGCTCAGGATCATCCACGAGTACGTCATCGCCTACACGCTGCTGACGCTGTTGGGTCTGATCTGCCTGCTGTTCTCGGTCTGGGCGTTGTTGATGTATCCGCTGTTGCGGCGGCGGGCAGGCACGGCCGCAGGCCGTTTCGGAATCATGGCGGGGTTTCGGGTCTTCTCATGGGCGCTGACGATCACGGGCGCCTACAAACTCGATTTGAGTGCGATCGATTCGTTGCGGGAGGGACCTCCCGTGATACTGGCACCCAACCATCCGTCGCTGATCGATGCGCTCCTGATCCTGGCCCGGCATCCGAACATCGCGTGCGTGATGAAGGCCGAGCTGCTGGGAAATGTCTTCCTCGGTGCAGGCTCCCGTCTCGCCCGATACATTCCCAGCGATCAGCCGCGCCAGATGATCAAGGATGCAGTCGCAGACCTGCGCGAGGGCAGCATGCTGCTGCTCTTCCCGGAAGGAACACGCAGCACCCGCGAGCCGCTGAATCCGCTCAAGGCGAGCATCGGCATCATCGCAAAGCATGCCGGTGTGCCGGTGCAGGTGGCGGTCATCGAAACGGATTCGCCGTACCTCGGCAAGGGATGGCCGTTGTTCCGGCGCCCCAACCTGCCGATCACGTACCGGGTCCGGCTGGGACGCAGGTTTGACCCGCCTGCCGATGTCAACAGCTTCATGACAGCGCTGGAGCGCGAGTACAGCCAGCAGCTCGCTGCCGCGCCGCAATCCGAATGGCTGGGCAGCGAGGCGGGCGCCCCGCACCTGGACACCTGTAGCCAGTCATCCCAGTCCCCGGGCCGATGACCGCCCCATGAGCTCGCCGCCCGCGCCGGGACCCGAGCGGTCGGCGACCCACCTGGTGCTGATCCCAAGCTACAACCCGGGTCGTAAGGTGTTCGAAACGGTTCAGGGTGCCCGTCAGCAGTGGAATCCCGTGTGGGTCGTCGTCGACGGGAGCAACGACGGCACGGCAGACACACTTCTGGCCATGGCCCGGGACGATCCCGGGCTGCGTGTCTTGATCCGGTCTAAAAATGGCGGTAAAGGCACTGCCGTGCTCGAAGGCGCCACGGAAGCCCTGCGCCAAGGTTATACACACGTGCTGACCATGGACTCGGACGGGCAGCATCCGCCTGACCGGATCAGGGCCTTCATGGCGGCCTCGGCAGCGAAGCCTGGGGGCATGGTCCTCGGTGAGCCCATCTTCGACGCCAGCGCGCCCAGCGTCCGGGTGAAGGGCCGTAAGATCTCGAATTACTGGGCTAACGTGGAGACCCTGGGCGCCGGGATCCACGACTCGCTGTTCGGTTTTCGCGTCTATCCCGCCGTGCCCCTCGTGCGGATCATGAGCAGCCATTTCTGGATGCGCCGCTTCGATTTCGATGTGGAAATCGTCGTCCGGCTGAGCTGGAGCGGCGTCGAAGCCATCAACCTGCCCGCGGCGGTCCGGTATTTCCGGCCCGAGGACGGGGGCGTGTCGCATTTTAACTATCTGCGGGACAACGTCTTGCTGACGTCGATGCATATGCGGCTGTTTGCGGGCTTTCTGCTGCGCCTGCCGCTGCTTATTGCGCGCCGCGCGCGCGTGGCACGGTGACCGACACGCGGGTGATGTGACGGGCGTTGGGACTCGGTGGGAGTCTGGTTTGCGCTCCAGCTAACGCCATGTATCATGACGCCTGCGGCCGTTTCTGCGAACTTTCTTAGGGTATATGTCCGACAAAGCGTCGCCTCTCCGACAACCGGCGCCGCCGGCTGACAACGCAGTTCTGCAACGCGAAGTTGCCGACCTCATTGTCGCCGCTCTGAACCTCGATGTGGCCGCCGCCGACATCGATCCACAGGCACCGCTGTATGGAGACGGTCTCGGCCTGGACTCCATAGACATTCTCGAGATTGCGCTGGTCGTCTCCAAGCAATATGGCATTCAGCTCCGCGCCGACAGCGAAGAGAACGAGCAGATCTTCCGTTCCCTGCGATACCTGGCGGACTACATCGCAGCACACAGGACTAAGTAGCGTCCTGGCCACCTTTCCGCTGATATCGCACAACTCTCCGGACGCGGTTGTTGCCTACCGCGCGGGAGCTCCGATACGGGCAGGGACCTTCCTCGCGGACGTCATGCGGGTCGCGGCAGCTCTGCCCGGCGGCCGGCACGTTCTCAACGCCTGCAGCGATCGGTATCGCTTCACGGTCACCTTTGCCGCCAGCCTGGTGGCGAAGAAGGTCAGCCTGTTGCCGTCGACGCAAACTCCGGAAGTCATTCGTCAGTTGACCGAATTTGCTCCTGACGTGTTTTGTCTGACGGACGACTCGCGTTGTCAGATCGATCTTCCGCGGGTGCGCTTTCCTGATGCTGCTGGCGCGCAGACGGTTCCCTGGCAACCGCTGCAGATCGAACCGGAAAGCCTTGCGGCGTACGTGTTTACTTCCGGTTCGACGGGCACTCCCCTGCCCTACAAGAAGACCTGGGGACGGCTCGTCAATTGCGTGCGCTTCGAGGCAGAGCGGCTCGGCCTGCTGGACGGGCGGTCGCACGCAATTGTCGGAACCGTTCCACCGCAACACATGTATGGGTTTGAGTCGACTGTGCTGCTGGCCTTGCAGAGTGGCAACGCATTCAGTGCCGGAAGGCCTTTCTATCCGGCGGATGTGTGTAGCGAGCTCGGCTCCGTACCGCAGCCACGGATGCTGGTCTCGACACCGGTTCATTTGCGCACGCTGCTGGCCGCAGGTGTTCATTTACCGTCGGCCGATCTCGTGCTGTCGGCAACCGCCCCGCTCTCGCAGAACCTGGCGCGCGAGGTCGAGCAACGGTTCGAGACCCGGCTGCTGGAGATCTACGGCTCGACCGAGACCGGTCAGATTGCCAGCCGCCGCACCGCGCACACCGTTGAATGGCAGCTCTTCAGCGGCGTTCGCCTGTTCAGTGATACGGAACAGACCTGGGCTGAAGGCGGTCACGTGGAGCAGCCGACACCCATGTGCGACGTCCTCGAAGTCACGGCTCGAGACCGGTTCCTGCTGCACGGGCGGCTGTCAGACCTGGTCAATATTGCCGGCAAACGCAGCTCACTCTCGTACCTGAACCATCAGCTGAATGCCATTCCGGGCGTGGTCGATGGTGCTTTTTTCGTACGCGAGGAGGACGAGAGCTCTTCGACCGGTGTAACGCGGGTTGCGGCGCTCGTCGTCGCCCCGAGTCTCGATGCGGCGGCCGTGACTGAACAACTGCGCAAGCGGATTGACCCGGTCTTCCTGCCTCGGCCACTGCTGTTCGTCGACTCCTTGCCGCGCAACGACACGGGCAAGCTGCCGCATGAAGCCCTGCTATCGTTCGCGACGAACGCGATGAAGCGCGCGTGACCACGACCGCCCTGCCGATAGCGGCCAACCATCCGGCGTACTCGGGACACTTTCCGGGACAGCCTGTGTTGCCGGGAGTTGTATTGCTGGATGCTGTGATGCATGAGCTCCAGTGCTCTGATCCGGGGGCTCACGCCGGGTGGGATATCAGCAGCGCGAAGTTCCAGAGCGCGGTTCGTCCCGGAGAGGCGCTGACCCTCGAGCACGAGACGCTGCCAAACGGCTCGATACGCTTTTCGATCCACACCGCCGACAGGGCTGTTGCGAGTGGCATCCTGGTGCCCTCACAACGGCCCACGGAACCAGATCGTGGCGAGCAAGGCTGACGACCCGACCCGCAGGCGGACGGGCGCGGCGGAATGGGTTACGCATCGCGAGCGCGGCAGCATGGCGACGCTGCGGATGATGACGTTCCTGTCGCTACGACTGGGACGTTCCGGAGGCCGCGTCTTCCTGTACCTCATTGCGGCCTATTTCTTCACATTTGCACCGACGGCGCGGCGCCACGCCCGCGCCTATTTGCGCGCGGCGCTAGGGCGCGAACCCACTGCTGCAGATCGCTTTCGGCACGTGCTGACTTTTGCGACCACGATTCACGACCGTGTGTACCTGATGAAGGAGCGGCTTGATCTGTTCGACATCTCGGTGGATGGCGAAGAGCTGGTCAGGAGCGCTCTCGGGGCGGGCAGCGGTGCGTTCCTGATGGGGGCGCATGTTGGAAGCTTCGAGATCATCCACACGGTTGGGCGTAGCCAGCCGGGGCTGCAGGTCGCGATGGCCATGTACGAGGACAACGCGCGCCGGGTCAATGCGATGCTTGCCGCGATCAATCCGGCCGCGAAACCGGATGTCATTGCGTTGGGACACATGGATGCGATGTTGAAGATCCAGGAGTACCTGGGCCGGGGTGTCTTCGTGGGCGTCCTGGGCGACCGGACGCTCGGAAATGAAGCGACCCAGGAGGTCGGGTTCCTGGGCCGGCCGGCGCGCTTTCCCATTGGCGCAATGCGGGCTGCGGCCATCATGCGGCGGCCCGTGATTTTCATGATCGGCTTGTATCGTGGCGGGAACCGCTACCATGTCGCATTCGAAACCCTCGCGGACTTCTCGGCTGTGGAGCCGAGACAGCGGGATGCAGCGGTGCGGGTTGCGATCGAGCGCTACGCCGGGTTGCTGGAGAAATACGTTCGCAGCGATCCGTACAATTGGTTCAACTTCTTTGACTTCTGGCGTGGCGGGGATGGCAATGACGGGCGTCACTGACGGATTGCAGCGCCTCGGCAGGATCGCGGCTGCGCTGCCGCCGCTCATTGGCGCGCTGCTGCTGTTCGCTGGCGGGCCTTACGCCCTCGCAGCCGATTCGGATCTTGACCGGCTCATGAGCGCGCTCGCCCAGCGAAAGCACGGGCATGTGACTTTCGTGGAGAAAAAATACATTTCCATGCTCGACCGGCCGGTCGAGTCCTCCGGCGAGCTGCTGTATGACGCACCCGACAGGCTGGAGAAAAAGACGCTCGAGCCGAAACCCGAGAGCCTGGTGCTCGAAGGTGGCACGGTTGCGGCGCAGCGGGGGCGGCATCACTACGTGTTGGATCTGAAACAGTACCCGCAGGTCGTGCCATTCATCGAGAGCATCCGCGCCACGCTGGCGGGTGACCGGGCAGCGCTCGAGCGGGTTTTCAAAGTTGACTTCACGGGCAGTTTCGATCACTGGACGCTCGGGCTCGTGCCGCGGGACCCCAAGCTCGCCCGCACGGTCAAGGAGATTCAAATCGAGGGCGAGAAGGATCTCATTCACTCGGTGGAGATACGGGAGGCGGACGGCGATCGCTCGCTGCTGACGATTGGCGCCGACGTAGCACAATGACACGCGCCGGTGTGGTGGCGACGGCGGTCTGGGGGGCCTTCGTCCTCGTTGCTCTCGTCATTGTGATTTCTGCCCGGTACACGACGGACCTTTCCGCTTTTCTGCCCCGCAGCCCTACCGCGACGCAGCGGCTGCTGGTTGACCAGCTTCGCGAAGGCATTGCGTCACGCTTGATTCTGATCGGTATCGAAGGCGCCGATGCGGAGCCACGGGCGCGGATCTCCTTGAGCATGGGCAAACGGTTGCGCACTGATCCGCAATTCGTGTCGGTCAACAATGGCGAGCCTGTGGGGCTCGACCGGGACCGGGAGCTGTTGTTCAACCATCGGTACCTGTTGAGCGAGGCAGTGAATCCTGCGCATTTCACTGCGACGGGGTTGCGGGAGTCGATCCAGGAGACGCTCGACTTGTTGGCTTCGCCGGCGGGTATGTTGGTCAAGGCGCTGCTGCCGCGCGATCCGACTGGGGAGATGCTGCATATCATCGATCAGTTGGGAAACGAGACGCAGCCGCCCACGGTGGATGGGGCGTGGGCGTCACGAGATGGGAAGCGCGCGTTGCTCGTGGTTCAGACGCGCGCTGCCGGATCGGATACGGATGGGCAGGAGCGCGCGATCGAGGCTGTGCGGCGGGCGTTTGATGCTGCGGTTGAGGAGAAGGGGGGTGTGCCGCCCGCCTCGCTCGAAATGAGCGGACCGGGAGTGTTTTCGGTGGCAGCCCGCGCCACCATCAAACAACAGGTGGCGCGGCTCTCCATCGTCAGCACATTGCTGATTACCCTGCTGTTGCTTTGGGTTTATCGGTCGTTCCGTGCGCTGCTTCTCGGGCTCATCCCGGTTGCCTCGGGCGCCCTCGCCGGCATTGCCGCCGTGGCGCTCGGGTTTGGGGCCGTGCATGGAATCACGCTCGGGTTCGGAGTGACGTTGATCGGCGAATCGGTGGATTACTCGATCTACCTGTTCATCCAATCGCAACAACGCACCTCCACCCTCTGGCCGACCATCCGGCTGGGTGTGCTGACCTCCGTAGTGGGATTCGCATCCCTGCTGCCATCCGGCTTCCCGGGCCTGGCGCAACTCGGGCTGTTCTCCATCAGCGGCCTCGTCGCGGCAGCTCTCGTAACGCGGTACGTACTCCCCAATCTACTGCCCCCGAAGTTGGATATCCGCGATGTCACGCCACTGGGAGTTGGCCTGGCCGCGGCACTTCAGCGGGTGAAGACACCGCGAGCCCTGCTTCTTGCCATTCCGATTCTAGCGGCTATCGCTCTGTATGCTCACCGAGGACCTGTCTGGAACACCGAGTTATCCGCACTGAGTCCCGTCTCAAAGGCGGACCAGGCGCTGGATGCAATGCTGCGCTCCGACATCGGTGCACCCGATGTGAGCTATCTGGTGGTCATCTCGGGACCCGGCCAGGAATCGGTACTTCGTACGGCAGAGGCAGTTGCTCCCACCCTCGATGACCTCGTCGAGAGGGGGGTCATTGCCGGATTCGAGAGTCCCGCGCGTTTTCTGCCCAGCATGGGGGCGCAACGTGCGCGCCAGGAGAGCCTCCCCGCCACTTCCGATCTCAGAGCCAATTTGCAAAAGGCGCTGGACGGGCTGCCCATCAGGCTGGAGCGCCTCGAGCCGTTTTTGCATGACGTCGAAGAGGCTCGAAATCAGCCGCTTTTGACGCGCAAGGAACTGGAGGGGACGTCCCTGGTCACCGGGGTGGACGCATTGCTGCTCAACGACGGGGGACGGTGGAGCGCACTCCTGCCACTGCGCGTGCCGAGCACTGTTGCCATCGATGTTGGCCGTGTGCATTCTGCCATCTCGAAAGCTGCTCTCGGGGAGGGTGTGGAGGCCGTGGTCCTGGACATCAAGGCAGAAGTCGACCAGCTGTATTCGAGCTACCTGTCGGAGGTGGTTCGGCTGTCATTGGCGGGGTTTGCCGGCATCGTCCTGTTGCTCCTGATCTTCCTGCGCTCGCCGCTGCGCGTCTTGCGGGTTGTCGCGCCATTGGCGCTGGCTGTACTGACCGTCGCAGCGTGCCTGGTGCTGCTGGGACAACGATTGACCCTGCTGCACCTGATCGGGATGCTGTTGATCGTCGCGGTCGGATCCAACTATGCCTTGTTCTTCGACCGGCGGTCGAGCTACGGCGAGGCGGACTCGGTACCACTGACCCTGGCGTCGCTGGTCGTTGCCAATGCGGCCACGGTGCTGGGATTTGGTGTGCTGGGCTTCTCGTCAGTGCCGATATTGGCTGCATTGGGCTCGACGGTCGCGCCCGGAGCGTTTCTGGCCCTCCTGTTCTCGGCGATGCTGGCCAGTGATTTTCGCGCGCGCCCGGGCCAGGCGGCCGAGCCGGCAGCGGCCTGATTGTATGCGTACTCTTTCTGAGCCCGCGCAGCCCGGAGTAACCGCAAACACGCGGATACTCTTCCTGCCCGCGGCCTACACGGGGCCGGAAGATTTCGTTCAGGCGGGATTTGTCACTGCAGTGCGCGAACGCGAGCTGCCCCTCGACCTCGTCTTCGCAGAGCTCAATCTTCAGCACCTGACTGACCGAACCATACTGCGCCACATACGTCACGAGCTCGTGCTGCCGGCGCGGGCACTGGGGTGCCGGTCGATCTGGATCTGCGGCATCTCGCTCGGTGGCTTCATCGGTCTGGCCTTCGCCGAGCGCTACTCGGCCGAAATTGACGGGTTGTGTCTGCTGGCCCCGTATCTCGGCAACCACATGATCACTGGGGAGATTGAACGGGCCAATGGCGTAGCCGCCTGGCAACCCGGTGATCTGGCTGCCGATGATGATGAGCGCCGCGTCTGGCGCTTCATCAAGTCGCACGGCAACCAGGCCGTATCTGTGCGCCTGGGATATGGCAGCGAGGATCGTTTTGCGAACAGCCACCGGATGATGGCCGCGGCTTTGAACCCGGCCGATGTCCGAGTGGTCCCCGGGGGCCACGAGTGGCCCGTCTGGGCCCAACTCTGGGGGGACTTCCTCGACAGCCAGTTCATCCACCAGGACAGGAACCTGCACTCCAGTGCCACAGCCTCCAACAGATAATCGCTGGAAGCCGACGCTGGCGATCCGGGCCTCGCTGGCCTTGCATGCAGGGGCGGCCATTGTGTTGGTTGCGCGCCCGCACCTGTGGCCGTGGGTGTCAGGCGCCGTCCTCGCAGACCACCTGCTGCTCGTAGCCGCGGGTCTGTGGCCGCGAAGCAAGCTGTTGGGACCCAACTGGACGCACCTGCCGGGTGCTGCGGCGGCTGCCGGGGCTGTTGCGATCACGATTGACGATGGGCCGGATCCAGGAATCACCCCGCGGGTGCTCGACTTGTTGGATGAGCATGGTGCCAAAGCCACGTTCTTCTGCATCGGCGAGCGTGTCGAGCGACACTCGGAGCTGGCGCGCGAGATTGTCAGCCGCGGCCATTCGATCGAGAATCACAGTCAGCATCATTTTCACAGGTTTTCTGTACTGGGCCCGGGTGGGATGGCGGCTGAAATCACGCGTGCGCAGGACACCATCGAGGCGGTAACCGGCCAACGCCCACGATTCTTTCGCGCGCCTGCAGGCCTGCGCAGCCCATTCCTCGAGCCGGTGTTGGCTCGCCTCGGATTGCGGCTCGCAAGTTGGACGCGCCGCGGATTCGATACGGTCAATCCCAATGCCGGTGTCGTATTCGAGCGCTTGACGCGGGGACTGCGTGGCGGCGACATACTGTTGCTCCACGATGGCCATGCGGCATGCACGTCTTCCGGAACTCCTGTCATTCTGGAGGTACTCCCGCGCCTGCTGCAGGCGGTTTCCGCTGCCCGACTTACGCCCATCACCCTGCGATCGGCACTCACGTGAGCTCGCAAGCAACAACTGCCGCTCTCATCGATGCAGCGAGTGCGCCGTACTGGTCTACGGATCTGTTCGCGTATTACCGGGCCCGCGGGAAGCTCCGCGGGGATCCGGCATTCGCCGGGATACTCAGGGAGGGATTGCTGGGCGAGTCGGAACGAATTCTGGATCTCGGCTGTGGGCAGGGGCTGCTGGCCGCATGGCTGCTCGCGGCCCGCTCGCGCAGTGACGCGCGGCCGCAGAATTGGCCGTCGGAGTGGGCCGCCGCTCCGCGCCCCAAGTCGATCCGCGGCATCGAGATGAGACGCCGCGATATACAGCGTGCACGCGACGCGCTGGGTCAGAAGGCAGAATTTGAACTTGCCGACATCACGGAAGCCGAATTCGGCATGGTGGACGCCATCGTCATGCTGGATGTGCTGCATTACATCGACTACGAGTCGCAGCTTTGTGTGCTCACCCGGGCGCAGGCGGCGTTGGCTCCTGGCGGGGTCCTGCTATTGCGCGTTTCGGATGCCGGCAGCGGTTTCAGGTTCACGATCGGCAAGTACATCGATCAGACGGTCATGCTGACGCATTACCACAGAGCGCCCCGGGTTTACTGCCGCGCGGCGCGCGAATGGCTGGAAGTCCTCGCGGCGGCCGGATTTCACTGTACGGCCCTGCCGATGAGCGCGGGCACGCCCTTTGCGAACATCATGTTGATCGCTCGCCCGCGCAGAATGCCTCGCGCATCGCGCCCCATGAACGATTCCCTGATCGTGCAATGACTGAACTACTGCTGAAGGAATACACCGCGACGAGCTGTATCGGGCACGGCCGGGCTGCAACCCTGCAGGCATTGCGCGGCCGGCGCGGTGGGCTGTCCCCCTGTACATTTGAAACCGCAGCAATCGATACCTGGACAGGAGAAGTCAGCGGCATCGATGCCGAGCAGCTGCCTGCGGCGTTGAAACAGTTCGATTGTCGTAACAACCGCCTGGCGCAGTTGGGTCTGCGGCAGGACGGGTTTGCCGATGCAGTGGCGCAGAGCGTGGGTCGCTGGGGGCGCCGGCGAGTTGGTGTGTTTCTGGGGACCAGCACTTCGGGGATCCTGCAGACGGAGTTGGCCTACCGGCGCCGCGATCCGGCGACGGGCGCCCTGCCGGACGACTTCGACTACATGGGTTCACAGAACTCATTTTCCGTGGCTGACTTCGTGCGTCGGGCGCTGGGGCTCGAGGGCCCTGCCATCGTGGTTTGCTCGGCGTGCTCTTCGAGCGCCAAGGTGTTTGGTTCCGCACGGCGCATGCTGGATGCGGACCTGATCGATGCGGCGGTGGTGGGCGGAGTCGACTCGTTATGCCTGACCACGTTGTATGGATTTCATGCCTTGCAACTCACCTCGCGCGGTCCGTGCAAACCGTTTGACGCCGCCCGCGACGGGATTTCAATCAGTGAGGCTGCGGCATTCGCGCTGCTGGAGCGCCTGCCCGACTCCTTGGATGCCGATGCGGTAAGACTGCTCGGGGTCGGAGAGTCCAGCGATGCCTACCACATGTCGTCACCGCAACCTGAGGGACTGGGCGCGCGTGCGGCGATGCTCGCTGCACTGGATGCCGCTGGCCTCAGCCCCGGTGACATCGACTATATCAACCTGCACGGGACGGGTACGCTCAGCAACGACAGCGCGGAAAGCCGCGCCGTTGCCGCAGTGTTTGGGGACGCGACGGCGGGCAGTTCAACGAAGGGCGCCACGGGGCATGCGCTTGGAGCCGCCGGGGCCCTCGAAGCCGTGATCTGTTCTATTGCGTTGCAAAACGAGTTCGCTCCGGCGGGGATCAATACGAAGACCATCGATCCGGCGTTGGGTATCCAGTACCTGGTCGAGAATCGCCCCGGCCGCATTGCCCGCGTGCTGAGTAACTCGTTCGGGTTCGGGGGTACGAACTGCAGCCTGGTCCTCGGGCGCGCGGGCTGAGGCGCAACCATGGTCAAGCTGGTTGCGCAAGTCGAGGGGATCGGCCTTCTTGGGCCCGGGCTGGATGGTTGGACGAGCTCCACCGCCCTGCTGGAAGGCCGCGCGCCGTATATCCCACAAGCCACCGTACTATCGACGCCGGACGGCCTGCCGCCCGCTGAGCGGCGACGGCTCGGCCGGGTGGTCAAGCTCGCTCTCGGAGTGGGCCTGCAGGCAACGTCCAAAGCGGGCGCAGACCCCGCGACCCTTGCGGCTGTGTTCGCCTCCTCGGGCGGCGATGGCCAAAATTGCCATGAGATCTGCCAGGCGCTGTCGCTGGATGAGCGGCTGATCTCGCCGACGCGGTTTCACAACTCGGTTCACAATGCGGCGGCCGGTTACTGGAGTATCGCAACCGGCTCCAGGGCGGCATCGAACGCTGTATCTGCATACGATGCGAGTTTTGCCGCGGGATTGCTGGAGGCCGTTACGCAGGTGGTCGTTGACCAGACCCGCGTTTTGCTGGTGGCTTACGATGCAGAATATCCGCCGCCGCTGTTTGTGAAGCGGCCGATTCCGGAGGCTTTTGGGGTGGCGTTGGTGTTGGCGCCGGTGGGGCGGCCGAGCGAGGCCTCGCTTGGGCGCCTGACGCTGTCGTTTTCCGATTCGCCTGCGGACCGGATGCGTGACGCAGCGCTCGAGTCCCTGCGGGCATCGATTCCGGCGGCACGCAGCCTTCCCTTGTTGTACCAACTCGCAGTACAAAGGCGCGCTGTCGTCAACATCGACTACCTCGATGGACGGTCCGTTGCGGTGGAGGTTGACCCTTGCGCTTAGATCGCCATTGGATTCAGGACCACATTCCGCATCAGAACGGGATGTGCCTGTTGGATGAGGTGTTGAGCTGGGATACCACGCAGACGCGCTGCCGCAGCTCGACGCATCGGTCACCGAACAACCCCCTTCGCGCATACGGCCGGCTCGGCGCGTCGTGCGGCATTGAATATGCCGCGCAAACCATGGCTGTTCACGGTGCCCTGGTTGCGTCGGGTGCGGGCGCCACTGCCCCATCTGGATTCCTTGCGAGCGCCAGAGGCGTCCAATTGCATTGCGATCGCTTGGATGACGTCGAAGGCGACCTCGTCACTGCCGTCAGACGCCTTGCGGGGGATGAGAGCACGGCGCTGTATGAATTTTCGGTGTCGGCGGACGAGGTTGTCTTGCTCAAAGGACGTGCAGCCATTGCATTTGATGTTTTTGGGGCGCGGGACGGCGCGGATCGAGCGGGCTCGACGCGAGCCGAGACCAGCCGGGCGACGCCCGGGAAGCAGGAGCCGCTGTGAGCACCTCGACCATCAAAAGAGCGCTGGTGACGGGTGGCAGCGGCGGGATTGGAGCTGCAATCTGCAAGCGTTTGGCGCGCGACGGTCACCACGTGTACGTCCACGCCAATCGCGGAGTTGACGCCGCCTCCGCGATTGTCAGTGAGATGCTCACGGCAGGTGGGCGCGCCGAGGCTGTCAGTTTTGACGTCACTGACGCGGGGGCGACCCAGCGAGCGTTAGAGGCAATCCTCAATGACGGACCGATCCAGATCCTCGTCAACAATGCTGGTATCCATGACGACGCCGTGTTCCCGGGCATGAGCTCCGATCAATGGCACCGTGTGATCGACACCTCCGTCGACGGGTTCTTCAATGTGACCCAACCATTGATGATGCCCATGATTCGGACTCGGTGGGGTCGGATCATCAACACGTCGTCCATCACCGCCCTGACCGGCAATCGCGGACAGGTCAATTATGCGGCGGCCAAGGGCGCGCTGAATGCCGCAACGAAGTCGCTGGCGCTCGAGGTCGCAAGCCGCGGGATCACGGTCAATGCGGTCGCACCCGGGATCATCGCCACACCGATGAGCAAGGGTGTGTTCGATGAGGAAACGATCGGCCGGCTCGTGCCCATGAAGCGGGCCGGGCTACCTGAGGAGGTCGCCGGCCTCGTTGCTTATCTCGCTTCTGATGAGGCTGGGTATGTAACGGCGCAGGTTATTTCGATCAATGGGGGGATGATTTAACGATGGTGCGAACTAGCTTTGGAACGCGGCGGTCACGGATACGGCAGTGTCGCCGGCGACACTGATTCGGTTGCGGCCTGCGCGCTTTGCGGCGTACATCGCGGCATCTGCGCGCTCGAGAAGCGCTTCCAGCGTGTCGCCTGGTCTTGCGATCGCAACACCGACTGACAACGTGACCTGGCCTATGGATTCGTTGCCGTCCGGGCGACAGATGCGCCCCTTCTCGACGGTGCCGCGGATCTGCTCTGCGACTGCTGCTGCGCCCGTAAGCGAGGTCTGCGGAAGCAGTATGGCGAACTCTTCTCCGCCCAATCTGGCAGCGACGTCACGACCCTTGATACTCGAACGCAGAACGTGCGCCACGGCTCTGATCACCTTGTCGCCCAGGACGTGGCCGTAGGTGTCATTCACGACTTTGAAATGATCGATGTCGGCGAGCAGCAGCGCCGAGCCGTGCAGTCCCGGCGGCTCGCGCAGCAGATCCTCCACTGCACGCTCCAACCCGCGGCGATTTTTCAGGCCCGTCAGGGAATCGAGCAATGCTTCGCTCTGCGCGCGGCGCAGGCTTTCCGTCAGCGCATTGACTTCGTTGGTTCGGGCCCGCAAGTTTGCCGACAGATCCTGTGTGACCGACTGCATCTTGCGGGTGCCGGCCAGCATGTCGGCCACGACCTCGCGGATTTTCTCGGGCGCCTGCGGATTGGCCAGTACCTCGGCGTGGCCCTCCAGCGAGTGCCCAAACTCCGCCGCTTGAGTGCTGGCAGTCGCCGCACTCTGCGCCGTGTCTTCCAGGAGATTGCGTAATTGCAGCTGCAGGCGCTCGAACGCCTCCATGTCGCGCGCAGCGATGTGTTGCGCGTACAGGCGCCATACGTCCGCTTCGGTCAGCGCGGTGTTGGACGTGAGACGGGAATCGAGCACCCGGCTCAGATCGGGGTTCATTCCAGCGCAGTGCTCGTACCAGAGCGCGTAGCTCAATGGGTGAAATGCAGCGAGCTGGCGTGCCATCAACGGCAGCGCGAGACGCAGGATCTCAGTGCTCCGTTCCTTGTTCTCCAGGTAGCGCATTTCGTTCACTCGGTCATCTCAGCAAAATCGCTGCCACCGATGCCCCTACGCCCGACGACCATCGGCGGGTACTTTGCCATAATCGTACAAGCGGCCACCGCTGTGTAGCGGCACAATGTGAAATCTCTTGAGTGGTTCGCATTTCCTCTGCGATTACGGAACGCCAGCAGATCCCGGTCACACTTTTCAACATGTCAGCCGATCGGACCCCCGTGCGTTTTTACAGGAAGACGCGGAGGACCCGACCATGCAGACTCTTGCTAAGTTATTGATCCTGGTAGGCTTTGGCGCCACCCTATCCGGGTGCGTCGTGGCCCCCTACGGACCTCGGCCGCGCGCCTATGTTGCGGCGCCCGCCATAGTCGTCCACCCCGGATATTACGGACCGCGCTACTACTACGGACCGCGTTACTACTATGGCCCTCGCTACTACTATGGCCCGTGGTGATTCAGGTTGGATTCAGAAACGTGTTGTATTCACCCACTCGCCATCTCAACGCGAAGTACACGAGTGCCCCGCCCTCTAGCCTTCCTCGCAGTCCACGCAACGACCAAGCCTCACAGCCTCGTCGGCTACCACATAGCGGGCCGCCTGGAGCTTGGGGATGAGCACGCTGATGGTCAGCAGGATTTCCTTGCAGGCGCGAGCCTCAGGGCTCGCTACGACGGTCTTCTGCCGGTATTCACCCATTTCTTCAGCAAGGAATGCCGCCAGCGTCTGAAGTTGGGCGATAGAGGTGTCGAGCAGCAGTCGTGGGCTGGTGGTCATGCGAAACTCCAGGGGCCGGGTGGAGCTGTACAAATATACAGCTCCGGAGGAGATCCGCAAGATGTCCTATGGTCTTAAGGGAGCCATTTCGGCGCAGCCCTCGGGGAATCAAGAAGTTGAGAGCGTCCCGGTGTGAGCTATCGCCGGGACGGGCGTGGGCGGCCTGTAAGGTGGCGCCTATGCCGGCTGAACCGTCGCGGGCTCTGCTATAGGCACTACAGGGACCGGCTCGAAACTCTCCCTCGATTTCTGGCGTCTGCCGGCGCCGTGTTGCTGGAACACCTCGCGGCGATGGTAGCCGAGGAAGTAGCACTGCTCCGGCTGGAACTCACCGACGTTGAGCCGTCGCTGGATATGCCAGTTGTCCAGAACTACGGGATTGAGCTCCTGGGAAACCAGTAGATCACCGTCGTCCGAAAACGAGATGTATCCGCGCTCGAATAGATGAGCCACGTGCGGGGACATGAGCAGACCGTTGAAGCCGTCCAGCTTCTCCGGATCGTCACATTCGCTCCAGGGCTTGATGTGTGTCGCCCAGAGGTGGCGACGGTCGAGAACACCCGTGACGCGGCATGAATGCTCGTTGAGCTCGAGATTTGCCCGGAAGACACCTTGCCCGTGACGTGCTCTGAGCAAGTCTGCCTTCTGTGCCGGGCTAATGTCTGTTCGCTGTTGAATTGCCGCCTCGGCGGCGTCCTCGGCCAGGCTGCGTCCGACCGATTCGGTGATCGCTCCAACTATGCGCTCGACCTCGCCGTCGAGGAGACGACTGAGTGTTGTCGCCATCATGGCTGGCACGGACGCAAGCACTACATGTTGATTACTCGCCCCGCCGGCAAGTATGGGCGAATGCTTGCGCGGCAGGACCAGAGCCAGCTCTGCGCTGTAGTCCTCGGTCCGCAGAGAGCTTGTGAGCGTCACGAAACGCACCGGCACCAGCCAACCCGTCTGCATATCCACGTACTCCGCAATGGAATCGAATTCCAACGGCTTCGCGGCCTCGCGGGCAGACCCGAGCGCAACACCTATGGCACCGATCGCACCGTCTGCGAATGAATAGACAACGTCGCCGGGGAGGAGACGCTGAATGTTCTTGTCGGACTCGCTGCGCGCCTTGCTTTTGCGCGCCTTGTTCGCGAACCAGAGGTACGAGCCTTCGATTTCGTGGCGGACGGTGTGCGAGTGATTGACCCACCAGAAACCTGTGCTCATGCCTCAACTCCCCCCGGATACAAGATGCGAAAGTTAGCATCCGCAAGTTGGAATTGCCGACGTCTGCCAGAGGCAACTGTGCGGTAGGTCACATTTCGGAACGCATCTGTCGCTGCAGTACGCGGCCAAGCTGGTGCTGCGGGGGCGCGCATCGAGCGCAGCCCTGCGACCGCTCACCGCCTGGGCGACGGCGGCTGCATCGCCTCTGCCGGCAGATCGACACCCATTCCCGCGATTCCCTGGACGACTCTTGCTGCTGCAGCCGCGCCACTGTCCATGAAGATGACCTTGCCTTGCGAGTGTTCGGCTACGTACTTCAGCGCATCGGTGTACTCGAGAAATAACAGGAACTCGGCGTTCACGCCGGCGCTCTTGAGCAACTCAGCCGCTTCCTTCATGCCATCCGCGATGTTCTTCCGAAACAACGCCAACCCCTGGCCACGAAGCGCTGCCGCTTTTTTGTCCGCCTCGGCGCCGATTGTCTTGTAGGCAGCTTCCGCTTCGGCATCTTTCGTGCGCTTCACCAACAGCGCCGCACCCTCGTTCGAAGCGGCGGCCAACAGATTCTTCGAAGACACCACGCGCGCCATGGAGTCGATGATTTCCTTGTCGAAAGTCATGTCCGTGATCTGGATATCACGAACAACATACCCCCACGCGAGAACCACCTCATCGAGATTCCGCTTGGTATGCTCGACGATCTCCGCACGCATACCCAGGATGTCAGACTGCTTCGTCGTGGCGACAAATTGCCGAATGGAGCCGTCGATCGTGCGCTGCAGAGCCAGTTGAAACTCACGGCCCGAGGCGAAACTGAAAACGGCTTTCTTGATCGCCTCTTCTTCGGCCGCGGCAACAGCGTAAAGCACCATCGTCGCGAACTTTACGTTCGCCTGGTCCTGCGTGATTGCCTGGAATTCGAGCTGCAGAGCCCGGTTCTGCAGCGAAAGCCGATAAGCCACCTTTTCCCATGGCCACTTGATGTTGAGTCCCTCGCGCATGACGCGATGGTATTTTCCGAAGACCGTGATGACGGCGACGGTCGCCTGCTCCACGGTTCGAAACAGCGACACCAGGATGACCAGCGCAACGACCAGGAAGAAGATGAGACCGCCAAACCCCTGAAACATGACTACCCCTTTCGACACACCAACAATATTTCATCGACCGAGTCGGTCGGAATCATCCCTGCAGACAGCTCCAGAGGTTTCTGGAATCGCAGCCCGATCGGCATGAAGGCGCGGTTATACCACCACATCGCCCGCTCGCGATTGTGCGTCAGCCACCACATCCCCAGGTCGAGCAGGAACGACGAGCGCGGCTGCATACCAAACACCGCGCTGCGCTCCACGGCGAGCTGTTGCTCAGCCAACTTCGCCAGCAGGCACGGCGGCTCGTAACGGCGCTTGTGCCCCACGAAATCATCGAAAGGCGTCCAACGGGAGGGATGCAGGGGAGTTGAAATCAGCAGGATTCCGCCGGGCTTTGTAACTCGAGAGATCTCCGACAGAGCGCCGTTCTCGTCGTCAACGTGCTCGATGATGTCGAGCGCGCAGACCAGGTCGAACGTCGCGGCCGCGAATGGCAGCGCGGTCACCTCCCCCAAAGTGACACGACCACCCCGCGCGCGGAGCCGTTCGAGTGCCGGCGCGCTGATGTCCACGAACTGGGTACCTTCGATTGGCAGTCGGGGTCTCAAACCCGGCGCCACCTCGAGCCGCAGACCGGAGGGTGGTAGCAAAGACTGCACGAGAGGCCACGTATTGAAGCGGTCCGGCTCGACCAGGCGGGACCCGGACCATAACGAATCGTAAAAGCGGCGATTGTCTTCGACCAGCTGTTGCGGGGTGCGGGTCTGCTGAGGCTTGGCCTGCATCGTCTGGCCACTGTAGCACCGGGCTGATCGTTTGCCGGAAGGTTCTCCGGCCCGGGTGCAGTCCCTACTCTGTGCAGTAGCAGCCGCGCCTTCGATTTGGCGCTGCGTGCGCTATCGTGTCGTGGCGCCTTCGGGTCAAACAGTGCCTTGGGCCGCAATAGCAGCCCGCCCTATTCGCCGCATTTGTCCACAGCCCCCAAGGCGTGTAATCTGCGCGCCCTGCCGGTCGGCCGCCGGCACTGGTCAAGCTACAGCGTCCCCATCGTCTAGAGGCCTAGGACATCGCCCTTTCACGGCGGTAACACGAGTTCGAATCTCGTTGGGGACGCCATTCAATCAAAGACTTAGCGGCGACACGCCGCCAAGTGTCCAATAAGTGTCCAACAGAACTGGCTAACCTCCCGGCGGCTCTTGAGGCAGTCATGTGCACCGCCGCTGACCCGGTCGCCGCTGTCTTCGGCTGGCCGCGATAGTTCAAACCTCTTCCACTAATTCCTTCCACCGAAACGATCCTTCGCGGACGCGCTTTCGATCGGGCGGAGGGGGATGCGCAGTGACGAACGGACCTGGGACGCCGAGCGGAATTTCTCAAGCCGCAGCCGGCCTACCCTCGCTCGGGCCTCACGGCCGGGATCGAACATCGTGGCGACCCCACCGGCCCCGGCTCGTAGCACTCGATCGACACGCAGACCCGATCGTTCTCCCGCTCGCAGAAGAAGAATGCGCAATTGCGCGGGACATCCTCCACCGCCCAGCCTTCGCTGCATCGTCGATCCCCTTCCGTCTGCATCACGGCCCGCAAGTCCGTCTGCGGACCGAGCGCCTGAGACTCGATCACGCGACTGAACCGGTCGCGAACCACAAGCCAGCGCGGCTCCTTGACCGGCAAGAGCGCATTCGTTTCCCCTCGTCGTCGTCCCATGACCACAGCATGCCGCAACGACCCACGTCCCCAGCAAATCCAACGGACGACCCCTGTATGCTGCTACCGCCCGTCTCCCGTCGGACCCCGATAGCGCGCTTCCATGCGCGCGCCCCGCATTCCGCAGCGGCTGCACCGCAGCCGTGCGGCCACCTGGGCGAGCGTGATGTCGGGGCCCAACACTTTGAGTCAGAGTGCGATGTGCCGTTCGCGCGAGTGCTCGCACGCGTCACGCTCGCAGTGGGCCGTGGGCGCGTAATCCTTCGCGTACAGTCCCAGGACATCCGTCGGTGTCCCCCAGCGTGCATCCCGTCCGGGTCTTCGGCTTCCCATTCGAGAAGCGTCGCACGCGCGACGGCGCGCCGAGGAACGGAGAAAGCCTGAGAAGGTGTTATACAGAGGTTGGATTGATCAGGGGCTGTATGCCTGAACGCAATGTCCAGTGGCCTCACGACTGCGACACTGTCCAAAACCTTGCGCGAGGACGATCACGATGTGGAGCGAGACGCACCTGGGCGCGCGCGCCCAGCGGAGGCGAACTCGGTGTTGACATCGCAATGATCGCACCGACCACGGGTCGAGGCAGGATCGGACGTGCGCCCGTGGAATCAACACCTCGACGCACAGTGGATCACCGCCGCCGACAAAACCGCCATCCGCTGCCGCCCGCGCAGGCGCACGCTCACGGCTCGCAGGCTCGTCGCTGTTGCCGCCAGAGCGTCTCGGCCCGCCGGCGAATGCGGCGGCGAGCCTGTGCGCTCAAGGTCAGTTGAAAGGCGCCGGATCGGCGGTCCCCGCGATGAGGGCTTCGGTCAGCCGGATAGACGCCTCGGCATCGATGAGTCCGTAAATCGCCAGCTCTTCCGCCAGGCGCACCGCACCACTGCGTGGCGCACTTCCAATTCCAGGGCGCGCTCAATCCAAAATATTCCTGCCGTCATGGCACTCGCCTGCCGATCACGGGCAAGACCCACCCGATGCTGAGCACATACCGGGATCCGCCGACTACCTGCGTGACTGAATGCGTACACAGGTCCGGCCCAAAGAACTTCATTCTGCGGGGTCTGAAAGATCGGATCCGCGCACGAACTCGCCAAATGCGGGCGAGCGCCTCACGATGATATTGAGCCGGTAGTGCCGGCCGGATGGGATCGGATCGCGATGCGGCGGAATCTGCGTCCCTTCGGGAAAGCGCAAGAGATAACAATCAAACGGAATGACAATCGGATTGATGGCCAGCAGCAGTTGGTCGTAGCCGGTGTTCCGCCGGCCCCCACCGCAGCCACCGACGCCCAGAGTCCCTGAGCGTGTTCATGGCCGGTTCAACGTTCCAGCGGAAAGTCGATCTGTCAGGCGGTCTTCGCAAGCTCGGCCTGCTTGGCGCGTACATACCGCGACAGATGATACGCCGCCAGCCGCACATCTTCTGCCGCGAACTGCTCGGGTTCGCACTCGATGAATTTAGGCAATGCCTTCGGCTCCAACACCCACGGCAAACCGGCCGCTCGCCACGCCGCCGACATCGGCTCGACAAACCAGCCCGGGAAGACCACAGCCCCGCGAACGAAAAACCGCTTACCGGTACTCTCTTCCAGCACTCGAGCCAGCCAACGGGCGCCGGCTTGGACTTGCTGGATCGGATCCCGATCCTGCGCGAAGCCATCGACTCGAACCGAATGGTCCGTCAGCGTGATGCGCGCCTCGCGTCCGACGGGTTTGCTTCGCGTCTTGGTTTCGATCACGAAGAATCCGCGCCGACTGAGGACGACATGGTCGAGGTTGAAGTCCTCTGCCACCACATCATGGAGCACCCGAGCGCCGCTCGCGCGCATCTCTTCCAAATACTGTCCGACTGCCTGCTCACCATCGCGGCCTAACTTAAGTGCAGTCGCCTTCCGACGGACCCGTCGGAACTGCCACACACAGGCCATGACCGCGATCGCCGCCATGACGCTGTACAACCACGGCTGCCGTGGAAAGTGCCACCAGACGGCGAGCCACTCCGTCACCGCCGCCCAGGTAAAAAAAACGGCCGCAATGAAATACGGGAAGAAGCCATCCCAGAGCTGGCCATCGAGGGCCTCTTGAATGGATTGTCCCGGCTGCCGCAACGGCCTTGATGTCAACGGGGACCGGAAAGTCGGTGCTCGCCTCTCCATTTCAGACGTGTCCATGACTCGCCTCCCGCTTGCCGCCCGCGCGATGCTGCAGACACCTGAGCCTAAATGGCCTTAGCAGTGATGCATACGATCGAGTTCACACTCACGTGGGCCGCGCCTGCCAGGCCAGAATTCCTGCAATCGGAAATCACCGAGGATCAGACGACACCCGGTCAGTTCTCGCAGGGTCCCCGGTGAAATTGATCGCATTCCTCATGCACCCGGGATGACCCGCTGCATACACCATGGTCTTCCCGATCTCGAGCGCCTGGGTATCCAGCAATGATGAGCCGGACTGCTGCATGAGCTTTGCCTGATCCTTGATCTTGCCTGCCTCATCGACGCAGGCGCAAATCACAGATTGACCGATGACCCCAGCCGGGAGCGCTGCTTCGGGCTTCTGATGGTCAAACGCGACCCGCGCGACGGCCTCTGGGATCAGCCGAACCGTGATCGTGAGCAAAGAGTTCCTGCGCAAAGGGCGATCGCATGTCTCAGGTAGCGTGGTTCCGGTCCATTCAAATTGGGTGTCAGTCTCGGACACGGTCGGCTTGCCCTGCCACTGCCCGGGTCCCCAAGTTGATTTTTGGGCGCATTCCAGAGCGGCCGCATCCAGTAACGCAGATCCAGATGAGGACGAGATGCTCGTTTTCGTCGGTAAACCTTTCTCATCAATCCAGACATGAACAATGGCCGTGCCTACTTCATCGCCTCTCGTGCCCGGAGGATATCCGCACGGTTTGATTCTCGCGTCAACGTGCTGAGGAATGCGGGTCCTGCTTTCTTCCGACCAGGCCGCGTGGATTTCTGCGCCCATGCCAGCAAGGACCGCGCAGAACGCAACGACCATTGTTCTCATTGCTGCAGCCATTTTGGGGAATGAATATCAGTACGACGAGTCCCCATTTTATCATCGAGACCTACGGATCGCCGATCGTCGTACTGCCTGAACTCGCTGGGCCGTACGGGCCGATCGTACAGCGTAACGGTGCACGCAAAGGTACAGTGACACATCATCTTTGAGCCACTCTCCCTCAGGAAATTGTAACCGGATGTTATCCGGCTAAAGCCGGATCCCTGCTGATGAGAAGCCAGACCGCGCAGCGGTCTCAATGACAACTCCGACCGCCGAACGGGAGGGGGAGCTTGCCGGGTCGCTCCATTGTCCGCGCCGCAACGCAGCTATCAAGGGCGCCGGCGAGCGCTGCATTGATTCGCGCCGTTCGTGCGCATCCCACGGCTCATCGTTGTTAGATCGACTGCCTTCCTTGACAGCTGCGTTGCGGCCCGGAGCCGACGCTCCGGGGCAAGCCCGCCCCGGAAATTCAAGGATGACGATCATGACCACGCTCTATGTTCGCGAAGGTGCGGAGTTTCGCGAGGCCGGAGCTGCTGTCGATTGGGGACGACTGATTAGTGTGCTGCGTTGAGGTATGCCGCGACTGCGTCGATATCGCCTTCGTCGAATGTACGCACTAGATCGGACATGCCCGGTGAATTGGCGCGCGAGCCGCTGCGGAACCGGCGGATCGTGGCCGCGAGATATGCGGTGGTTTGATCGCCAATGCGTGGGTTGGCGCTAAAACCTCTCCAGTCGTTGAAGTGGCAGCCGCCACAACCAACCAAGGCGGTAGCGTAGGCGCCTTTCTTGAGCAAGGCCGCATCAGTCGAGATGGGCTCGACCTTCGGCCAGGGCTGGGTCGATGCGTATCTGGCAATTTCAAGCATGTCTGCATCGCTCATTGTCGCGACGAAGCCGCGCATGGCGGCGTCTTCGGGCGCATTACGGGCGCCGCTTTTGAAGTCGCGCAGCTGGATGTAGATATACCCCTCGCTCTGGCCCCAGATATTTGGAACCACCGAGGTGCTTTGCAACGTGCCGGTTAGATGGCAGGCCTTGCAGACAGTGGCCTTTTGTTCGATTGCTTGTGCCCCGGCGGCGCTCACGCCAGTAAAGCCTGCGAGCAGAAGCAGTGCTTTGCGGGCAACGATTTTCAACTTAAACCTTTGCGACATCGTTTGCCTCGCTTCAAGTCGGATGGATCGGCTCGCGACCATCTCAGTAGGCGAACACGTAATATTTATTGCCGCGCTTGTAATTCAATTGCGTATTGCCGCCCGCGCCGACAACGACATACTGTTTGCCATCGAGCATATAGGTCGATGCTGGCGCGTTAACGCCCGCATCGGTCCTGTAACTCCACAACTCTTTGCCCGTGGCCGAGTCATACGCGCCGAATTCGCCGCTGCCTTCGCCAGTAAAAATCAGGCCACCGGCCGTGGCCAGAATCCCTCCGAACATCGGCAGCGGTTTCTTGACCTTCCAGCGGATCTTCCCGGTGTTGTAGTCGGTTGCCACGATATCGCCCCAGGCCGGCTCGTCCGGCGCGCCCTTGAAACCGCCGCCAAGCCAGAGCCTGCCCTTCGGATATTCGGTGCTCGTGAAAAAGTAATACTTCAAGGCCGATTCATTGGTCAGCGCAAAGGCGAGGCCGAGCTTCGGATCGATCGCAAGCGGCGTTGCGCTCACGCCG